>DATBDZ010000001.1:0-2483 GCA_036276235.1 Humisphaera sp.
GCGGTTTGGCCCGGCAGATAGTTGTGATCCTTGCTCGTAAACGATGCGCCGCCACCCGCGATGTACGCGAGCACGGGCATATTGTTTCGCAGCACGGCCAAGCCCGCCGCGGTTGGATTCCAGTCCTCATAATCGAATGCCGTCACAACGCTTTCGAATTGGCTATCGATGTAGTCGGCACTGATTCCCGGCCGCTGCAGATTGTCCCAATCGACCGGCAACTGCTTTCGCTTCCGATGGACGCCATCGCGCGGCGTCCAGAACATTTCATATTCCCACGGCGAAATCCCCGAGACGCCCCACGTTCGATATGCCCGCCAATTGTCGGCGATGTACATCCCCATGATCGCGTTGCGATCCTCAAAGCGCGGCAAGCCGACCTGCGTCGGATAATCCCATCGATGCCACACGCGGCCGGCCTGATATTGCTTGGCCTCCCAGCGCAGGTTGGCCTTCTCCAGATCGCCGATCGCAAACGCGCGATCGCCGAAGAACTGCGCATCCCATTCTGCAAGACAGAATTCCCAAGGCACCACCGCGCTTCCCCACTCGCGTTTGCCCTGGTACCAGCCGCGATACATCGTCCAATCCCAGGAAAACGGCGCGCCATACTCGCAGAGAAACAGCGGCTTCACGCCCTCACTCGCCCAGTGCCCAAACCAGTCGCACAGCTCCTGAATCGGCGCGAAGTTTGGATAGAAATTGATCGTGTGCATTGATCCGATGTTGCCGCCGGCGTGGTGATAGACGATGCGCGTCGGATCGACGCGATGAATGATCGCCTCGGCACGCAGTGCGATCTTGACGTTGCGCTGTCCGCCGGCTTCGCGCGGATCGTGAATGCCGTCGATCAGATCGGGATTCATGTCCTGGTCGTAGCCTGTCGCATTGTGGCTTGTGGAGTAGAAGACGACGGATGGATGATTGCCGGCGACGCTCGCGTAGTACGCCGCATCGCGCGCGTAGCCGTTGCTGATGTCCGCGTCGGCGGCCTGCCACTCATAGGAAGAAAAGTGCGGCTGCGTGAGGCTGACGAGCATCCCCTCATCATCCGCGGCTCGCAGCAACTCCTCGAAGCTCAGATGCGCGCCGGGCGTGCAATCGTAATTGTGCGTGTAGACCATGTTGATGCCAATCGCCTTGAGGCGATGCAGCGTCATCCGGACGGCTTGATAATTGGCTAGAGCCGCGCCGATCTGAGCGTTGTCGATCGGCACGGAGGAAAGAAAGAGCCGCGTTCCATTCAGATAGAAATCACGGCCATCGATCCAAAGCTCGCGAAAGCCGAGCTTCGTATTCCAACTCGTATCGATAACCTTGCCCGCCGAATCGAGCAGCGAAACCTTCAGATCAAACTGATTCTGCGGCGTGTTCAAATCCCAAAGCTGATCCGGTTTCCATTTGAAGGTGAAACTTCTGCGCCCATTTGGCGCTTGGCCCGCGCCTCCCGCGCTAAACTCATCGCTTGTGAATTCGGTGACCGGCTTTCCGTCTTTGCTGATTTGAGTGAGAAGTTTGTAATGCCTGTCATCCGGTGCCCCTTGAACAGCGGCGCTTATCGTCAGCTCACCCTTCCGAAAAGACGTTTCGACTTTCAGATCAGCCAGTGAAATCGGCAGCGTCGAGACCAAATACACATCCCCGCACAATCCGCGCCGCGCCACGGTTCCCTTCACCTGCCGCGCGTTGGCGGTGTCGGTGTAGGAAAGCATCACGCCCTTGAGCGGCATCGCGACGACCAGAATGCTCAGCAGATGTTTCCCGCCCGGTTTGCAAACCGCCGACAGATCGATTTGCCCGGCGGGAAATCGGATCTGGCCGACCTTCGCGCCATCCACAAAAACGGTTGCAAAAGAATTGAGCGTATCGATGGAAAGCGCAATCTGCCGCCCCTTCCACTCCGCCGGAATCTGAATCTCACGCTCATACCATGCAGCCGAAATCTCACCCAATCGGCGGCTCTTCCAGCTCGGATGCGAGTAAAGCGTTTGCGAATCCTTCTGCATGTAATCCGTAATCCCCGGCCAAGCACCAGGAACTTTGAAATAGCCCCAGTTGTCAGTAGGGACGCTAGTTGCATCGCCGTCAGCGGGCTGCCAGCGCCAAAGGCCGTTGATGCAGATGCGCTCGCGTGTGGGCGTTGATTCCTCCCAGGCGTGGTCGAACGACCAGACAGGCTTGACGTTGGGCGGAAGGATCTCGGCGGTTTGAGCGGCGCAGTTTGATCCCAATAGCAGTGACGCGAAAACAGCAACGGAGAACTGGGTAAGTGTCTTCACAGTGTTCCTCCAGCGGGAAGATGGCCGGCGCGAAACCAGAATATCTACCAGTCATGTACTGGGATCGCATTGACTGGTTTAGCGTTCTGAGTTGTAGGGTGGGCGTACTCGCCCACCACGAGCGGCAAATGGTGGGCGAGTACACCCACCCTACGAAAACTGGTTTAGCGGTGCGGAGGTAACTCGCCGTGCTAAAAATGCGCG
>DATBDZ010000002.1:0-24374 GCA_036276235.1 Humisphaera sp.
CGTCCCTCCGTTTGCGGGCGGTCCGCCAGCGCGCCAGGTGCACGAGCGGCGCGGCACCAAAAAACCCAACGCAAATCAACGGCAGAAGAAAGGAGGAACGCGACCAAGTGTTTAAAACGCTCGTGGGAGCTTCGGCGAATAAGGGCTTCCCGTCCTCACCGCCATAGCGGGACATCAGCCACACCTCGCGTTGTCGTTTGAACGTCTCGGCCGCGATGTACGGCTGGTTATCAACGCCGGCGACCCCCGATTTCAACCACGCCCGGCACCTCTCGCCGCGATAGATAAAACTCGTTTGCTCATCGACCCAGAAACTTCGCGCCCACATCGCGGCCGTTGTGGTGAACAGGAGCGATGACAGCATCACGACCCCATTAAGCAGCCAGCGACGAAGTTGCTTCATGCCGCTCCTTGGGATTGATGCAGGGAATCATAGACTGCGCGCTACGGCTCACCCAGCAGTTTCTTCACCGCCTCGACCATCTTCTTCGCCGGCTCCTGGCTGTTAAAATCCACGCCTTGAAACTCGCCGACAACCTTACCCTCTCTGTCGATGAGGATAAGAGTTGGAAGGTATTGAATTCCGTATTGCGTGATCGGGCCGATGGATTGCGGCTCCTCATCGGCGACCGGGCCGGGGAATTTTTTGCCGGACATCAGCGCGACGGGAAATGGCAGGTCTTCGCCCTTCCAGATGTCTCTTTTGAGGACGGCGATTTTTTCATCCAGCTGTGCCGCCGTGGCGATTTCCCCGTCGTCGTCCTCATGCACGCTGATGATCGCCAGGCCCTTATGCTTGAATTGACGGTGCAGATCGATGAGGGCGGGCATGGCGTGAACGCAGGGCTGGCACCAATAACCCCAGAAATCGATCAGAACGAACTTGCCGCGCAGATCGGACAGCTTGGTTGGAGTCCCGCGCCAGGCAACGATGCCTTCAAACTCCGGCGCCGGTTGTCCCGCCAGAGTTGCCAGACGCAAAGGTTCGAGCGAGATTGGGGGAAGTTGCAGCTCCTTTAAGCCAACGGGAATAGAGACGTCGGTGTACTTTCGCCGTATTTTTTCTCCATAGGTTTCGAGGGAATAGTTGCCTGGAGGGGCATGAAATTCGAATTTGTAGGAGTTGGAGAAGGAGGACAGATCAACTCCCAATTGCCGCCCACCCAGATTGATGTAGACGCCGCGGTGATCTTGTGCCTTGGCCCCCCTGTCGAGCGCGTCGCAGGCGACCACTCCTCGCACAATACAATCCGGCGCAAGTTTCACGGTGATTCGGCCATGCGCTAACGATGCCGGCGAAACCAGTGTGAATCCCGTAAGCCCGCGCGCCATGTCGCGTGCGCCGACATACCCCTGCTGCTCAAACTCCGAATATTTCATCGCTATTGATCCGTCCGCGCCAGTGCTCAGTTCCGGCAGATAATTCCATTCCGTCGGTTTTCCATCCTGGGTGACAGAGCGCAACATATTGTGAAAGACCAGCGCGTGGGGAAGGGGCTTGTCCTGCTCATCAATCACCGTCACCCGGATATCCTTCGGCAACTCCCGGAAACCGTCCTCCACTTTGGCCAGCGAAAGAATCACCGTATCGTTATCCCGCGCCACAAAATCGCGCGGCCGTTTGGCACCTGTACCAAACTGAAAACAGATGATGAAGCGGCCGCCTTCCATCTTGCAGATCCCCGGCAACACGCATCGTGGGTATTTGGTCCCCGGCCATTTTTCCGACATGTCCTTTTCGTCAACGTTCAGGTCCATCGTTGGAGGATCCGCCTGCGTATTGAGCGTAAACTTGCCCGTCAGGCTGCTGGACAGGCCGCAGAAATTGGAGATGACGAAGGAGCTATCTTTTAAAGTGAACGTGGAATTCCAGGTTGAGGAGAGCATCGTCCAGTGAGCTCTCTCAGCTCCATCGGCAAGCCAAACACCATTCAGTGCGCCAACCAGCGCGCCGACGCTCAAGGACACGGGGGGATGAGTGCCAGAACCATCATCCGCCTTCACGGGTGCAACGGCTCCGCCAACCAACATCGCGGCCAGACAGGCCAATCGACAAATGGAACCCTGCATGAGCCTCTCCGCAGTCTGCGACATGGTCGCATGTTACATTCGACCCGATCCCGATCTCTTTCGACGCGAGCGGGATTATCAGGCGGCCCCGGCAGAAGGTCCACCACTGCCGGCGGGACGCCAGCGAATCGGGCGGCCAAACTGTTAAGGTGACATCCACCTTTTCAAAAAGGTGGATGTCATGACGCACATGTTTTCGAAACATGCGCGTCCCATGTGCGTCCCCTTGTTGTTTCCCGTTGGTGAGCGAAAGTGTAGCCGGGAGACGAGACAGGCGAAATGTGGCCCCACGAAATGGAAAGGGGGACATCACAGCGATGTCTCTGTGATGTCCCCTTTTCCCGGGAAGGCTTCGGTCTACGAGGATCTCTATCTCACACCGCCTTCTCTCCGAAAAGGTTACCGGCGGAGTTCTGCCCGGCGGCGAGGGTGATGGTCAGCACGCCACCGGTTGGTTTGGTGGCGGCGATGCCGGACACCGGCACGACGCGGACGACGTAGGATCCCGCGGCAAGGCCGGCGAAAGAGAACTTCCCGCTGATGTCGGTGGTCACGCTCTTGTCGCCGGCATCGAGCGCTCCGTTTTTGTTCAGGTCGAGATAGACGGTCCAGAGACCGACGCCGAACTCGCCGTTGTCGATCTTGCCGTCGGCGTTGACGTCGCCGAAGACGGTGCCGGCGATCGAACCCGTCGGCGCAGTCACCGTCACGGTGAACGTGGCGGTGTTGCTCTTGTTCGATTTGGCGTCAGTGATGATTTCAGTGACCGCGAACGTGCCGGCCTTGGCGAAAGTGTGAGCGGTGGCGGGAATGGTTCCCGCGGCGGTCAGCGACAGCGTGGTGATCGCCGAGCCGTCGCCCCAGGTGATGACATCCTTGAACGGGCTGGTGCCGATGCTCTGCGTGAACGATCCGAGCGTGATGCTCTTGCTCACCGCCATCGTCGCGGTCTGGTTGGCCGGCGCAGTGATTTTGATGACCGGCCCGACTTCGACCGCGCCAACGTCGACCGTCGTGTTGTTGATGCGCGCCAGGCCGCGCTGGTCGGTGGTGATGCCGGAGGGAATCAGCGAATTGGATCCTTTGTCGAGCGCCGGGCTGCCCGTCGCGGGCAGCATGGTCAGCGTCGGCCCGCCATTGTTGGCGAGCGCGCCGAGCAGCGGTTTGAGCGGCTTGGTGTCGGTGCCCGTCTGGTCGGTGGAAACCCAGCCGGTGGTGTTGGTGATTGACCCGATGAGGTTATGCCCTTTGGAAACATAAGCCCCCTCGACATCGGGCCCAGCCACCACGGCGGTGTTGCCGGCGACGATCGTGTTGCCGATGTTCACGATTGACCCGCCCTGCTGGTAGATACCGCCCGCCGGGTAGCTACCGTAGGACGAATTGCCGCTGATGGTGCAGTCGAAGATGTTCCACGTTCCGCCGCGGGGGTTCAGGCCGTCACCGATGTTGTTGGCGATGGTGTCGTTGATGAGCGTGACGGTCCCCCCACCGGCGATGCCACCGCCGTCGTCGTTGCTGGTGGCGTCGTTGCCGGAAATGGTGCAGTTCTTGATCGTCACCTTGCCGTCGGCCTGGATGCCGGCGCCCAGCCCCGCTTTGCACTTGGTGATCGTCAGCATCGACAGCGTCACCGTCACCTGGGCGTCGATCACGAACCCCTGCGTGGCGTTGTTACCGCTGATCGTGACGCCCGCGGCCGGGCCGGTGATGGTGGTGGGTTGGCCGTTGTTGGGGGTCATTATCAGCGGGCCCCCGAGGGTGATCGTCTTGGCCGAAGCGAAGACGGTCGGGCTGAAGGTAATGGTCGTCGCCGAATCGCCCAGGTTGGCGCGGTCGATGGCATCACGCAGGCTGACCGTGCTGCTGGAAGCGGGGTCGGTGCTGTCGGCCGTGGTGTTAACGACAATAGAACTAAGCAGCGTCCGTCCTTCCAATTGTTCAACACATGATGCAAAGACGGCGCGACGAAACCCAAGGGCCGTGGCCCGAGAATGACTATGACGCATTTTTTTCCCTCAAATAAAAAAGAGATGTAACAATTCCACACGCCCACGCGGCTGGAACAACCCACACGATATAGATCGTATCGAGCGTATGTTGGGTGCGTCAAATGTTTTGCCCGTTCTTGCTAAGTACGAACGCATAAAGAATCATGCGGCTTTTTTTTCGAGCACCGTCCTCGAATGATCAACGGAATTGAAGGCGGAAGCGGCCGGCACATCCTCTTTAGCGAGGGGCGCGGAAGTTCGAGCGCGCCTCCGTGTCTCCGTGCTCCGTGGTGATTCCCGGATTTATCGAGGCTATCCCGTCGCGGCTTCGGGGAGCAGTCCGCCGAAGCCGCCGAGGGGATTTCTTTGCAGCCGCAGCATTGTGAGCAGACGAAAGCCGAGCCAGCCGAGGAGCGTTGGCCGGCGAATCGTCAGCGGGATCGGCGCTGATGGCGATGCGAGCGTCCATTGGTCGATCGCGATTCCCGCCTGCTGCCAGCGGCGGAGCGTGTGCGCCAGATCTTCCTGCGGCTGGCCCGCGGCGGCTTGCACGAGAATCGCGCGCTGGATTCCGCGGCTCAGCAGCAGATTCGCCGAGGGGAAATCGGTCACGAAGCTGACGGAGCGATTATCGAACGACCCCTCCGGCGGACGCGACGCGCCCCACCGGCGTCCCGCTTCAAGCAAAAATGCCGGCGGCGCATCGGCCGCAAGCGGAATCGCGGCCAGCTCGGGCGCCTTAGCTGCCAGCGCCCAGAGCATCGGCCACACATCGACAACCGCCGGCACTCCCGCCGGCGGCGGGCACGCGTTGAACAGCGGCACCGGGCGATAGCCGCGCTTTGCCAGAGCAATTCCCACCGCGATGCTTTGCAAGCCTTCAAGATCGACGACGACGCCGGATGATCCATCGGCCGGGGGCAGATGGGCGACATCCGGCTCCGGCGGCGCGTCCCAGGCCGGAGGCTCGGCGCCAGTCCAATGCGCAAACAAAACCGGTTTGGCCCAGTCGGACCACGGCGAATCGTCCGACGCCCAGATTTGAAAGAGATTTTGTTTGTCCATGGAGCTTTCCACGTTCAAAAAGAACTGTCATGCTGAGGTACTCCGAAGCATCTGGCTGCCCGCGCGATCCGGCCAGATGCTTCGGAGTACCTCAGCATGACGGTTTGACTCCCGGTTCGGTGTGACGGGGGATCGTGGTCGCCACAGCATTGTCAATCAGCACCGCCACATCGATCGCGGCAAAGTCGATGATCTGACGCGTGCTAAGCCGGCCGTAAATTCCCGCGGCGCGGCCATTGACGGTGTAGACGCCGATACATGGAAACGCCGGCCCGAGCGGAGTCTCGATGGGCACCGGCGTAAATCGCCGCTGCGCGACCCAGCGGCGCGGCTCACGCCTGACCCATTTGACGATCTGCTCCCAGCGCTGGCCGGCCAGCAAATCGGGCGCGAAGATCGAATCGCCGGTATTGCAAAACGCCTGCTTGATGAGCCAATCTTCTCCGCGCTGCCAGGGAACGTCGCGCGCATCGCAGGTTTGCGGCAGCAGTTGCCGCCACGTCGGCAGATTGGTGGCGAGCTTTGGCCAGAGGAGCGGGAAGCGTTTGCTTTCGGTGATGACTGCGCGAACGGGATTGATGATCGGAGTTTGCCCGTGAATCAGATTCCGCCATCCGCTCGAACGCGGGAGGCCGGCGAGCCACTCGCCCTGAAAGAAGCGCACGATCGCGCCGAGGCGATTGCCGCGCAAAGATGCGATGCCGTTGTCCCATTGCAGATCTTGAATGCGAGCGGGGATCGCGCGCACTCCACGCTCAATGAGCCGCCGCGCCAGATAGGCGACGATCTGCTGATCTTCCATATAGCCGACCGCGCTGATGAGCGCAATGCACTCGTCGGCCGAAACGGTGGACGCGATCGCGTCGGCCCAGCATTCGCCGACATCTCCCGCGGATCGCGTTTGCGGAAAGTGCGCCTGCATCATCGCCGCAAAGCTCGATGCCTCGGCATAACCGCCGGGCACATCGCTGTTGGATTCAGAAATCCGCCAGCCATTCGTCGTCAGATGAAAATCGAAGCGGAAGATGCGCGCAACTGAGCGAGACGGTTCGACCGAAGCCGGAAACGCTCGCCGCAAGCGGCGCGGCAAGCCGAGCTCCTTCAGCAAACCTGGAGATCTCAATATCTCCTGCTCGGCACCTAGAGCCTCCTCCGTCAATTGCTCCGCCCAACCGGCCAGTTGCTTCCACTCTTGGCGCTGCAACAAAAGTGGGAATTGTGCGAGCGTTGCAACGTCGCCGACCTGCGGATCCCACTTGCAATGCTCGAGAATGAGTCGGCGGCGGAGTTCCCGGAAAGCCGAAGGCTCAATCGCCGCGGCAGCGCGCATCGGCGATTGCATCTTCCGCGACAGCGCCGGCGGCGGTGGGATAAATCCCGCCCTACTTTGCGATTGCTGCAATGTCATCGTCGCCACCTTACAACCAGCCACGTTAGAGCGCAGTAGGCCACCATCGGCATCACTCCGAAAAGAATGATGCTTGGTTTTGGCCGCGAAGGCGTCGGCTGAAAGAGCCGATCTACGACCGAAAAGATCACCGCCATCAGGGCGGCGGGCCAGCCGAGGCGGACGAAATCCTGCAGCGTCGCATCAATCGACACCCAATCCCCCGCCGCCGCCCGAGCCAGAATCAACCCGATGGCGATCAGCAATCCCGCCAACCGAACGCCGGAAGCAAGATCGCGCTCAATCGCAATCGCAGCGGAAATCCCGGACGTCATTTCGACGAACATCCACAGCCCAAGAATCAGAGCCGCCCCGACGACGGCGGGAAAAAACGTCATCCAGATCGTGGCGCCTTCGCCGATATTCGCTCCCGCGTAACAGATCGACATCCCCAGCATCGCCCCGCAAACCGCCACGCACGCGGCGCTGTTTCCATTGTCGATCGCATCGATGCGCGGATCGATCCCAAAGATCGGCATCACCCAGGTCAGAAACACGAGCCACACCCCGCCCGCCGCAAGGAAGAGGAATTGATAGCCGCCGGTGGTGCGAACTTCGACGGCCGCCCAGCGGCGCAAAACAAATTCGATAATCGCCAGGCAGACAATTGGCATGACCCCCAGCAAAAGCCGCGAAAGAACGTGGCGACGCAAACGCGCCCCATTCAGGAGCGCGGCATACCACCGATGCCCGCGCCAAATTGTGATGATGCAAGAAACAGCTAAAACCAGCGCTTCGTCGTTGTCCAATTCCTGTCGCCTCCGCGAAAAGCGAAGCAGCTTATCAAATTGGAAATGGTCTGTTGATTATAAATGTGTCTTTTTTCTGGGCCGACCTTTTAGTATTCTACAGCCTTCCTTTCGGAAGGGCGGTATTTCATGCTTCTCACGATTCGTGACGAGACGGCGGTTGGATCGGTCACCAACGAGCTGACGCTGGACGTGCTTTCTGAATCACTAAGCATCCGCGAGTTGATTCGCAGCCGCATTTATCAGGAGGTGCAGGATTACAACCTGCGCCAACGCCAGGGCGAAGCCACATTTCGCGGCTTGATCACGCCCGGCGACGCCGAGCGCACACCCAACGGCGTGCGATTGCGCCAGCCGCGCGAGGTGGATTGGAAGGAGCAATTTGAGAAGGCATGCGACGCATTCATGCACAATGGGTTCTTCATTCTCATCGACGATCGCCAGGCCGAATCGCTCGATGAGACAATCACCCTGCGCCACGATACGACGGTGAGTTTTGTGAAGCTGGTGCCATTAGTGGGAGGTTGAATGATGGCCCAGGGCGCGATCCAGATCGAGCCGTTCAAGCCTGCGGCGGGCGATGCTTGCGCGGCGGAGCACGCGGCCGTGTCGGCGTTTGTGGAAGAGGCGGTGACGGCCGGCGATCCACGTCAGTTTCGCATGTTGGATTTGAAATCTCTTCCAAGCGGCCAAGCACTGCTGGATGCAAAGCCGGAGCAAGCCCGGCGAATCGCGATGGCGGCCATCCAGCAAGCCCGCCATTGGGATGAGCAGGTAAAGCGTGTCCGCGCGCAGGGTAATGCCGAGATTGACCGGATGAACGCTTACATGCTTCCAGGCTGGTATGAGGTCTGGCCGCGGCGGCAGCAGGCCGGCGCCGTAGCCGCCGCGATCATGCGCCGCACACTTCCCCTGGAGGAAGAGGATTTGCTGGCGATCCTGGAATGGGGAGTAGCCGCCGAACATGTTTTTGCCTACTTCATTCCGTTATCCAGCATTACCCGCGCGTTGCAGCGCTTTACTGCGGATCATGCGATATCTGCGCGATTACATGATGCGCTCCATCGTTTTGCCCAGCGCCTGCGAAATACTCCGGAGTCGGACGCCCGGCGATACGCGGTTGCGATCGAAGCGCTATTTGTCGCGCCGCAGGAAACAGCTGAGGAAGCAAGTACCCCTCCGTCCGACCTTAAGCCGCCCCCACAGCGATCGCCTGCTGGAAGCCGGTTCGTGCTGCACACGCTAAAGGCGTACGTCGGCGTCGGCGAAGCAGACGATGGGACGGCACAGACGCGCGAAATGGGTTACGACTGCTTTCCGCTGCGCAGCGACTCGCCCCTCGCTGCCGAGCATGAACTGATCAGCGAATTGTTTCCCGAACTCACGGGGACGCGGCATTATCGTTCGCCCGATCTGCCTGGCACAGCGGCAGGCCGCAAGATGCTCGGTTTGGACGAGGCGGCGCACGGCCGGCTGCTGCTAGCCGCGGCCGAGCGAGACATCAACAGCCTGCTCGGCGGGGTGGATTTCAGCGATCCTCTGGTGTGGCAGTGCCGCTCCGTAGCGTCCGAATTGGTTCCACAAATCGCACGACTCCCATTCACGATCGACCGAGATGGCGCATTTGATCTGCTCCTGTATGTCGGCGTCCGCGGTGTCGCGATCGGAAATCGCACGGGCTTCGCCGACGCGATCTCCCGGCTGCTCGAGCAAGTGGCATCGGCGGCCCAATCGGCTCCCTTCACGGAAGGCGAACGCTTTGTCCTGCACATGCTGCGTGCATCGCAGATCAGTGGGCCGCCGCTGGGAATTGTGCCGCTTGAAGTCACGCGGCTCACGAAACTGATCGGGGATGGCGCACTGTTCTATCTCGTCCCCGGCGAAGCATGGACCGATCAGCTCAACAGCGATATCGCGCAGATGCCGCCCGACCGGCGCGAGGCGTGGGTGGCGTTGCTGAAGCACACGCTTACCGCAACTGGCTCGCGTCCCAGCGGCAAATGGACGAAGCAGGCCGCGAAGCTTGCCGCCGCTGTCGATGAGAATGCTCTGACAGAGAACTTGCTGCGGTGGTTTCCGCTGGTATCCCGCGGCCGCGCGCTCAAACGTCTGGGCGCCTACGCCCACGATGCGCGCGGCGGAGCGGACACCATGCAGGAGGAAAACGCGATCGCGATGCGCGGCCTGCTATGGCTCGTGCCCACGCTCCAGCGGAAATCGGCGCTCGTGCGCGATGTGGGGGCGGTCGCGCTATCAGGCTATCGCAAAGTGCCGGGCGTCGGGCCGCGCGCCGTCAAAGTCGGCAACGGCGCCGTCTACGCACTGTCCGAAATTGCGACGCCGCAAGCCGTCGGGCAATTGGCGATGCTCAAGGTTCGCGTGAAATTTGGATCAGCACAGAAGGAAATCGAAAAGGCCTTCGACGCGGCGGCCAGCGCGCTCGGGCTGCCGCGCGATCAGATCGAAGAGATGGGCGTGCCATCCTATGGGCTGGAGGAGGTCGGCCTGCGCCGCGAGCAGTTTGGCGACGGCATCACCGCCGAGCTGCGGGTTGACGGCCGCGACGTGAGCCTCGCATGGCTTCGCGCCGACGGAAAGCCGCAGAAATCCGTGCCGGCCAGCGTGAAATCAAATCACAAGGAGGAGCTGAAGGAGTTGCAGGCGGCGGCAAAGGATATCGCCGCAATGCTGCCGGCACAGAACGAGCGGATCGATCAGGCGTTTTTGCAGCAGAAGCGATGGAACATCTCAGCGTGGCGCGAGCGGTATCTGGATCATCCGCTCGTGGGCACAATTGCCCACCGGCTGATCTGGACATTTACTCAGGATGGCGATCACAAAACCGGCATCTGGCATAACGGCGCGTTGGTCAATGTGGACGACGAGGCGATTGACCTTGCTCCCGAAAGCACCGTCGAGCTTTCGCACCCGATCGGGCGGCCAATGGACGACATCCTCGCATGGCGAACCTGGCTTGAGCGCCACGAGGTGCGGCAGCCCTTCAAGCAGGCGCATCGCGAGCTTTACATACTGACGGACGCAGAGCGGCGGACGGGGACTTACTCCAACCGCTTCGCCGCGCACATCCTCCGCCAGCATCAGTTTCATGCGCTCTGCGCCGCGCGCGGGTGGCGCAACAAGCTGCGGCTGATGGTAGATGACGCCTATCCGCCCGCCACCCGTGAGCTGCCAGGCTGGGGATTGCGCGCTGAGTTCTGGATCGAAGGGATCGGCGATAATTACGGACAGGACACCAACGACAGCGGCACCTATCTCCGTCTGGCCAGTGACCAGGTGCGCTTCTACCGCAGCGGCGCGGCGGCAAATTCCGCTCATGCTGGAGGCGGCGGATATACCACCCACGCCGGAGGGCCGGGCACCGACAACATCAACGAGCCGCTTCCGCTCGATCAAATCCCGCCGCTGGTTTTCAGCGAGATCCTTCGCGATGTCGATCTGTTCGTCGGCGTCGCATCCATCGGCAACGACCCCACCTGGCAGGACGGCGGCCCCGAAGGCCGCTATCGAACATACTGGCACAATTACAGCTTCGGCGATCTCTCCGAGACGGCTCAAACCCGCCGCGCTGTTCTTGAGCGATTGATCCCGCGCCTTACCAAGATTCGCGACCGCTGCTCCCTATCCGATCGTTTCCTCGTCGTTCGCGGAGAACTGCGCACCTACAAGATTCACCTCGGCAGCGGCAATATCCTGATGGAGCCTAACGACCAGTATCTTTGCATCGTCCCCTCCCGCACCCCAACCGATGGCTCGGCAAACGTCTTCCTCCCCTTCGAAGGCGACGCCACGCTCTCAATCATTCTGAGCAAGGCGTTTCTGCTGGCGGACGATCGGAAGATCAAGGATCCGACAATCACACGACAGATAACAGAGCGATGATATCAATAGGTCGAATCCATAAACGAGAACGAACGCGAGGCGGTTATGCAAATTGTAAACCAGTGGGAAGAACGCGCGGCAAAGCGAACTGCCGTGGCGCTGGTGACGCGGATGCTCCAGCGAAAGTTCGGCGAACTGCCGGCGCGCTTGCGCGGACAGATTGAAAAGCTCCCCCAAGAGAAAGTCGAAGCGCTCGGCGAGGCAATGCTCGATTTCACGCGCAAGCAGGAAATCCAAGGCTGGCTAAGACGCGAGGCGTGAATTGGTGTATTGCCGCCGAAAAAGAGGGGACCTTGGAACGTCGGCTCGAACTTACCTGATCTAAACGACCGCAACGATCAAGAGTACCGCAAAAGGCGGGGTGTTAACTGCGGACCACGTGGCAACGCCACACTTTTGAGGAAACCAGGCATGACTACACGCTTCGAATCAACTCGATCTCTCAGCCGGCGCGGATTTATTGGTGGGGCGGCGGCTGTTGGCGCGATGGCGCTTTTGAATCGGCAGTCACCGATGGCCTTGGCCGCGGATGCGGCAAAGCCCAACTCCGTCTTCGGCGGCGTTCATATCGGCGCGATCACTTACAGCTATCGCGGCGGCGTTGATACCGCCGAGTACACGCTCGACTGTCTGCTCAAGGATGGCCTGAGCGAAACGGAATTGATGGACGGCCCGATCCGCTCCTTCGCCGGCATCACCGGTGGCGGCGGCGGACGCGGTCGCCGGGGCGGGGCGGCGGCCGATGCGCAGCCGCCGCAACCCACCGAAGCTGAACGCGCGCAACGGCGGCAAGCCCAGCTCGCCAAGTGCGAGCAGATCCGCAAGATGTACAACGACGCCGGCGTCAACATCCATATCCACAAATTCCCCTTCGGCCAGTCGGATGAGGAGATCGATTTCAACTTCGAAGTCGCCAAGGCGCTGGGCTGCAAGGCAATCACCTGCGAGCGCAACGACACGCTTCCCAAGAAGCTTGCGCCCTTTGCCGCCAAGCACAAAATCTGGGTGGCCTTCCATAATCACACCAACAACTACCCGGCGATCGAGGACATGGACCCACTGATGAACGTCGGCGACTACATCGGCTTCAATTTCGACATCGGCCACTACGTCGCCGGCACCAAAGGCAAGTCGCCGATCCCGGTGATCGAGAAATACCACGAAAAGATCATCAGCCTGCACCTCAAGGATCGCACCGCCGACGGCGGCAACCTCCAGTGGGGCAAAGGCCAGACGCCGATCAAGGAAGTCCTGCTGCTGCTGAAGAAGGAGAAGTGGCCAATCTACGGCGACATTGAGCTGGAATACAACATTCCACAAGGATCGACGGCGGTCGCCGAGGTCGCCAAGTGCGTGCAGTATTGCAAAGAGGCGCTGGCGTAGGGCCGACGCAATCGGAGCCGGTCCGATCTCATAGCTGCACCGCCTCTTGGCGCACGATCTGGCCAAAGCGGCCTGTCAGCGCGCCCTCCGAGATGAGATCCACCTTGATTCCCAGAAGGTCGCGCAGTTCCATCAGCAAGCCACCCTGGTCGAACAATGATCGGCCCGGCTCGAATCTCGCGACAAAGTCGATATCCGATTCTTCAGTGGCATCGCCGCGCGCGACCGAACCAAAAACACGGACGTCTGATGCGCCGTACTGTCTGGCAATGGCAAGGATTTCCTCTCGCCGATTTAGAATATCGTCCTTGGTCAACATGAGTGCATTTTACACGTTCTGCGGCCCATTTTCCTGAGAGCGCCGCTATGTGCCCGACTTCTGCCGCGCGTTCTCTTCGACGAATGTCAGCACATCCCGAAACGGCACATCGGCCAGCAGGCCAAACATCGGGTGCTTCGTGAGCTTGGCGCGTGAGGCGGCGGGGGAATTGATCCCGCAAAGAAAGCGCGCGACCTGGCGGATTGATTTGAGCGGCTCATTGTTTTCGGCGCGGAGGGCGTTGAGCTTCTGGTGCTCGTCCGCGCCGGGGCGATGAAACCTGGCCGGCGGCAGTTGGCCTGGCCGCTCGCCGGCGCAGAAGCCGCAATGGCCGCAGTTTCCGTTGAGCTCTTCGCCGAAGTAGGCGAGCAGAAAGCGCGTGCGGCAGCCGTCGTGCTCGACGAGCTTCAGCACCTTTTGCAAGCGCTCGACATCCCGCCGCTCGCGGGCGGCGAAGCGATCGATCATCGTTTGAGCGAGCGATTTGGCGTCGATATCGGCGCGCTTCAGGCGATATCCTTGCCGCACGCCGCCGACCTGTAGCTTGATCGCGCCCTGCTCTTCCAGAAAGTTGATCGCGGCGATCAATCGCTCGCGCGGCTGGTCGATCGCTTGCGAGATCTCATCGAGCTTCAGTGTGGACCACGTACGGGCATGAATCGAATGACTGAACACCCGCCGCAAAAATTCGGCGCGGGCGGCGTCAAACGTGCCAAAGACTGAATCGAGCGATTTGAGCGCCTGATATTTGTATTCGGTATAAAACGGCCCGGTTGATTCGAGAATGCCGTCCAGCTCCAGATACGTCAGCAGCGTTTCGATGACCAGCGGCCGCACGTCGAATTGCCCGGAAAGCTCGTAAATTGAAACATCGAATTGCTCTCCCTGACTTAGCACGTGATGAAGCACGCCGCCGACGGCGCGAGGCGTCGGCGTGTCGCCGAAGGTGAAATTCTCCAGGACTGTCACATCCTCCGCCGCCGCCAGCAGCTCGCAGACTGATCGCTCTCCATCGCGCCCCGCGCGGCCGATTTCCTGCGCGTAATTCTCCAGGCTTTTCGGCAGGTTGTAATGGTAGACGTAGCGGATATCGCGCTTGTCGATGCCCATCCCGAATGCGATCGTAGCAACCACAATGGAATCCGCCGACGCCATGAACCAATCCTGCACCGAGTGCCGCGCCTCGGCCTCCATGCCGGCGTGATATGCCTTGGCGGCAAACCCTTCGCGCTCCAGCAAACTCGCGATTTGCTCGGCGGTTCGCTGCAGCGTGACATACACAATCGTCGGCCCGCGCGGGCGCGAGCGCAGCTTTTCCAGCAGCAGCCGCTCGCGATCCGATCCGCCCTGCGTATTGGTCACATGCAGCGAAAGATTGGGCCGGTGAAAGCCGGTCTGGATCATGTCATCGGCGGCAATATCGAACGCCGCCGCGATGTCTTTCGCGACGGAAGGCGTCGCCGTCGCCGTCAACGCCAGCACGCGATTGACTTTCAGCATCCGCGCGAGCTTCGCCAGCTTCATGTAATCCGGCCGGAAATTATGCCCCCATTCGCTGATGCAATGGGCCTCATCGACGGCCAGCATCGAGATCGACAGCCGGCCGAGCGTTTGCAGAAATCGCTCGTTGGCCAGCCGCTCCGGCGCGACATACAGCAGCTTAAGTTTCCCCGATCGCAGATCAGAAAACGTCTGGCGAATCTCTTCGACAGTGAGCGAAGAATCCAGCCGAGCCGCGGCAACGCCGTGCCCGACCAGAAAATCAATCTGATCCTTCATCAGCGCAATCAGCGGTGAAACGACGAGCGTCAACCCCTCGAGCATCAGCGCCGGCAACTGATAACAAAGGCTCTTCCCCGCCCCGGTTGGAAAAACCGCGAGGACCGATTTGCCGTCGAGTAGCCGACCGATCGCCGCTTCCTGCCCCTCGCGAAATTCGCCGAAGCCGAAAACAGTGCGGAGCACATGAGCCGGCGAATCGGTGGTGGACATGAATGCCCCGGGCGTTGTCGTGCAGAGCTGAAAATCGACGCGGGGAATGTTCTATCGTGGAGGGCCGCTTAAGTCCAAGAATTCCGGGAAATGTGTTTCTACACCCTCGGGTTTCAACGCTCGCCAGGATTCTCCAAGCCGGCGGAGGGCAGCCGTCATGCTGAGGTACTCCGAAGCATCTGGCCCATTCGCGCGAGCGGCGAGATTCTTCGGAGTACCTGTTCTGAAAATGTTGCCTTTGATCCGGTACGGCCTCACTTCGCCGGTTTGGTCGCGGGCTTTTTGCTGAGAATCTGGATTTCCGTCACCGCCGGCGGCTCGCCTAGAACGCGAACGCGCTGGCCGACTTTCAGGCTCGAGAGATTTGATACTTCCGTGCCCACCATGATCTGCGTTTTGGAATTCACGGTCAGCTTGACGGGATGGCCGTTATTCTTTCCGCCGACCATAATCGTGACGGTTTCGTTCCCGTCTTTATCGGCAGCGGAAAGGCTTTCGATCCTGCCTGCCGTCTTCTCGACCTTGACCTTTTTGCCGCCGGCCGAGGCAGTCGGGGCTGTCCAAACCAAGGCAAGCAGAGCCAGCAGAGCAAAGGCTGATTTCATGGGTAGTTCCTGTTCAACTGCGAGCGACCGAATCCCGCCACGGTCACACCGGTTTGTGCGGGACGCCTGTCACTGTATTGAAACGACCACCCAGAAGATTTATTGCCGTATTCCGGCTTTTGCCTTCCGCAACCCCGGAACCCCGCTTCCCCGTACTTCTTCGCCACCTGCACCGGCTGCCCACGCATTGCCCCGATATATGCCACCCGCGCATCAAACTGTGCATTGGAGATACGCCGTTCGGAGAAATAGCGACGATCCATGGCGCCATCACTTCCCAAAAACCTGCGTAGCCGTCTTGAGGAACAGATCTCGTGCGGCCCACTGGTCGCCGCTGGTGCATTGGACCATGAAGACGGCGATCATTCCTGTTTTGGGGTTTACGGATAGGTCGGTGCCATAGGCGCCGTCGTGGCCGAACATGCCGTTGCGGAGGTGATAGCCGAGGCTGTAGTTGACGTGCGTGCTTCCGGTTTGTTCCTTGCGCAGCTCGTCCATCACCGCGTGCGAAAGATAGCGGCGGCCGTCAAGCTGGCCATCATTGGCCAGCATCAGGCCATAACGGAAAATGTCATGCGTGGTGGAGAAAAGCCCGCCCGCCGCTTCGGGATATCGGTGAACGCGATCGCTGAATGGCTTCGTGAGAAATCGGACATCGCCGCGGGCGTAGCCGTTCTTTTCTTTGTTGGGTCCATACGCGCCGGCGAGCCGCGCGATTTGCGCATCGCTGGGCCAGAAGGTGGTTTCGCTCATCCCCAGCGGATCGAAGAATCGCGTCTGCAAAAACTGCTCGTAGGGCATGCCGCTGGCAATCTCGACGATCCGCGCGGCAATGTTCATCCCCTGATTGCCATACTGATATTTCTCCCCCGGCTGCCATTGCAGCGGCCCCGTCACCGAGCTGAGCGCCCGTGCCTTGAGCGGCGTGCTGTCCGCCCCGGCGATCTGCTGCAGCTCAGACATAGCCGTCAGCCCGCTGGTGTGGCTCAGCACATGCCGCACCGTCACCGGGCGCACCACCGGCTTAAGCAGCACATGCGTCGCGTCCTTCTCTTCAGCGACCATCCACTTGCTCAACTGCGGAATGAATTTGGTCACCGGATCATCAAGGCTCACCTTCCCCTCATCCGCCAGCATCATGATCGAAGCCCCGACAAACATCTTCGACATCGAGGCGACCCAAAAGACGTCGTCCTCGCTGATCGGCTTCTTCGCCTCGACATCCGCATAACCGATCAGGTTCTTGTAATGCAACTTCCCGCTCTTGTCGGCGATGATGCCGATCACCCCCGCCAGCTTGTACTGATCAAAGTAAGGCTGCATCGCCGCGGCAACTTCCGGGCTAGCCGGCGGCTCGGTGTCCGCCGCGAAGGCGGCGGCGGTTAAGACTAAGAGAGCGAGGATCGCCGCGATGTGTGCGAGAGCGGTTTTCATGGATTGACACCAGATGTACGTGAATTCCTGTGACTAATCGCGACCTGTTGGCGGAGCTTCCAGAGATTCACCGAGATCGTCCCACAGCATGCTGATAAAGCCAATCAACGCGCTTCGTTCCGTCTCGACCAGTTCGGCTCCGACGGGCGAGCCCATTGTGATCTCATCGATTATCTCCAGAGGCTCCATCACGCGCCGTGCGCGGCGACATTATTAGATAGAAGGTATTGCAAAGCACGTTGCTGAAACCGCGGATTCCCTTCCAACCTGTGCCAGCGCAGCATATGATTTCGCCTATGCGGACAACCATCGAAAGCCCCGACCCTCCGCAGCGTTTTGTCATGAGCGGCGTCTCGTGGCAGTATTACGAATCCACACTCGAACAGGTCGGCGATCGGCCGATACGGGTGTCATTTCTTGATGGGGTGCTTGAACTCATGTCGCCGCTTCCTGAACACGATTCGGAAAAGAAAGCCATCGGCGACCTCATTGCAATATTAACACTCGAACGCGGCATTCCCCGCAAATCGTACGGCTCAACGACCTTCCGGATCGAGGAGCGTGCCGCCGGCGCTGAGGCGGATGAAAGCTTCTATTTTTTTGACATCGAGTCTGTCAAAGGAATGAAGCGCTTTGATCCGGCGATTCATCGTTCGCCGGATTTGTGGATTGAAGTGGACCTGCTCAGCCCATCGGTTCCCCGCGAACCAATCTGTGCTCGCCTGGGTGTGCCGGAGATTTGGCGCTACAGCGAGGAACGCTTGACCGTTCGCGTGCTGAGCGCCAACGGAACGTATGTTGATTCCCCAGCCAGCAGGTTATTTCCGTTCCTGCCCATGAGCGGCTTTGCCAGTTTCATCCCAAAAATGATCGAGGGTGACGAAACGCGCGTACTCTTGGAATTCCAGGAATGGGCGCGAAACCTGCCGCAGTGATTTCAGATTCGTGATTTGCGGGGCGGGCCAGCAAAGTATCAGAGATTCTTGCCACTGGACGAACCGAGGACTTGCATCACTTCAACTCCGGCATCGTCCCTAGTCCCCGAAAAGGTTATTTCCCGCGTTGCGATCGCAAAAAGGTTCGATAGCTCTGCTGATCATCGGTGATTTTTTGCCTGGCGGTATCGATTCCGGTGGGATCGGAATGGAGCAGCGAGGCCAACGCCGTGCGATCGTCGGTCACGGTCTGCGCGAGTTGGTCACGAAGCGCCTGCGCGGCGGCTGCGTCGCTTGTTGCGACTGAGAGCGCTTCCGTATCGTTGGCCTTCAGTGCCTTGGACTGATGTCGCTGTGCCAGCTTGAGCTGACGTAGCGCATGGCGATAGGCATTAGTATCGGCGCTGAGCGTATGGCGCGCAGTTGTCATTTGCTGACGGCGCTGCTTCCTGTCGGCGGCCAGGGCAGCGTGATCCTCCACCAGCAACTGCCTGAAGCCGGCGATCGTGGTGGGAAGAGGCGGCGTGGAGCCGCCGGCTTGCGGCGCTGGTTGACTCACAACCGGCGGCCCGTTCGATGTGTCGTCTGCGGGCGGCTCCAATGCGAAATCCACGTTCTGCACCTGTGCGCCGGCCGCCGCGGTTTGCGACGTCGTGGCATTCGGATACTGGACTGCCTGGCTCGGCGAAAGGAAAAGCCGCACCGCGTATTGAGATTGGGCGGGAAGAGCGCCGAACGCGTAATACCCTTGAGCGTCGCTGGTTGTCAGCGGGTCGTTGCCATCAGGCACGCCGTCGCCATTTAGATCCAAGTACACATACATTCCGGCGGCGGCGGTTTTGCCATCCGTTGTGACAAAACCGCTCAACGGGCTGACCACATTCACAAAATCAAACGAGGCAATCTGGTACTGGTAGCCAAGCGGGAATATCACATCGTTGAATCCGGCAGGCCACTGCGCCTGCGGCTTGGCCTGTGTGAAGCCGCTCTGTGAGACTTCGCGAAGGCGATACGTGCCGTCCGTCAGGAAGTGGATGTCGTAGTTGCCGTTCGCGTCGGTCCAGGCGGTCGGTTCTCCGGCGTCCAGATTGCCGTTGTTGTTCAGGTCCACGTAAACCTGCCATTGCGACGCCGACGGAAAGATGTTCACCAATCCATAGATGGAAAACGGCGGAGGAGTGAAGCTCCCATATGGCTCTGGGAGAATGCGGATGATCGTACCGGCGGCGTCGCCGACGATTGCATCCCCGTTGGGCTGGAAGAAGACCGAATTGGCATTGTGAAAGCTCGAGCCGTTGTCGCCTTGCCGGGCGGGGCCGCTCAACAAAAATGCGCTTTCAATGCCACCCCAGGAAATCGTGCGGACATACCAGGATCGGGCGGTATCCAATTCCTCTCCAACTGCCGCCCAGCCATTATCCCAAACCAGCGCCGTAATCGTTCCCTTGAACGGGAGCGGCGTCGTATTGACGCTGGCATACACTACGTAAACATTGTGGTCGGCATCGGTGCCGCCTATTGCCAGGTCTCCGCGCGGATCAACCGCGACGCAGTCGGCGGATAAAACCCGCCCTGCCTTCGGCGGGCCGACGCCCGCCTGGTCCGGATACGTGAAGGACATTCCCTTGGCCGCGTCCGGAAGCCCGTCTTCGCCATACCAGTCCACCGCCCACATGCCGACCGTCACATTGAAATCGCCTCGCGCTGTTCCCGAGCCGACGACGGCGATATCGCCGTTCACGACCGCAATTTGTTGCGGTGTAAAGGTGAAGACATCCGGGCTGATGTAAAACTGCGAAATCTTCCCGCTGTTGCCGAAACTTGTGTCGATCGTGCCATCGGTGTTGTAGCGGGTCAGCGTGCCGTTGCTGAGCACCAGCAGTTTTCCGTCAGCCTGCTGCGCGGTGTGCGGCTTCCAATAGTCAACGATGCCGGCACTATTGAAACTCGAATCGAGCGAGCCATCTGGATTGAAACGAACGATGTTGCCGCTGCCGTTAACGTCAACAAGGATCGAGCCGTCGCTTTGGACGATCATCGGCCCTGGGTAGCCGGCGATCTCGCCCTGGTCGCCGAACGTCAGATCGGTCGGCGCGCCATAGGTGGTGAGGGTCACTCCATCATTCGATACCGACTGCGGCGAAGGAAGCGGGGAAGCATTCACATCGATTGTCTGTCCGGGGATTTGCTCGAGCAGAAAATTCAGCCCGGCCAGAGAATCCTCACTGTCGGCGGGCACGATTCCGCTTGCCGGGCTTTGCAAAATCGCCCCCTGTGGAAGTTGCAGGCGCACCTCCCAGTCGCTTCCGCTGGGCTTCGTGGGGAACAGCCAATTGCCGCTGCTGTCGGTGGCGGTGGTTGGCTCCCCGGCATCGACGACGCCGTTGTCGTTGAGATCAAGAAAGAACCCGACGCCCGCGATTGGCGTTGCAGCGACGCCGGGGCCCTGGTCCACCTTAACCTGTCCGGAGATGGGCGCGGCGTAATTGGAGAAATCCAATCCGCGCTGCCCGGCGGAAGCATTGAGCGTGATCGAATAGTTGCCCGCCGGCCATTCCCCGGCGGGCTGGGTGCGCACAAAGCCCGGTTGGCGCACTTCGCGCAGGATGTAATGTCCCGGCGCCAGGCTGCCAATTCCATAGAACCCGTAGGCATCGGTCGAGCCGGTCGGTTCGCCGGTTTCGTAGATGCCGTCGTTATTCAAATCGATATAGGCTTGCCAGCTCACCGCCTCTTCGGCCGCTGGCACGATTGTGCCAAGCAAGACGCCAGGAGGAACCGGCGCCTCATCGGGAATCAGGCGCATGATTGTCGATGAATACGTGCTGCCAACCAGGATCCAGCCGCTGGAAGTGATTGCCAAGGAGTCGAAGTCATCTACTCCGGCATGGGCGCTGTGAGGTGGCGCGATATAAGCACGATCGATCAGTTGAAAACCGGCTGTCAGACGAACGATAAACCCGGGCTCGTCGAAGTTATCGGTGGAGATCTCATAAGTTCCGCCCACGGCGACAATCGTTCCATCGGGCGCGATCGCAAGATCATCCAGTTTCCCTTCGCCAAGTTGGCGATAGGCGACGCCGGAAGTGCCGTCCGGCCCGTTCACGCCGAAATCGACAATCGTGCCGTTATCGTCCTCATCGTACCCGCTGGCGACGATGTCGCCGGTTTGCGGGTTGACGCGCACGCGCGTGAGATCGGAGTAGTTTGAGCTTCCGTCCTCGATCGTGTGCAGGCCAAAGCTGGAATCGATTGTGCCGTCGGGGTTGTAGCGCTCGACGGCATAGGAGGTGTCCGAGTTGTCATGGCGATCGCTGGAACCAACCGGGGTTGCATTCTGCGTCCACCCGCCGACGATGATTTTGCTCCCCCGCATCGCCAGCACTTGCGGAGTGAAGCTGCTGACGTCGGAATTGGTATAAAAGGAGGAGATGGCGCCGCCGGTGCCGAACGATTGATCGACGTTCCCGTTGGTGTTGTAGCGCGTAAGCACGCCGTTATTAAGCAGCAGCAATTTGCCATCGGGCTGGCGAGCGGCACTCGGTTTCCAATCATCCACAGCGCCGGCAGGATTGAAGGTATTATCGACCGAACCATCAGAATTGAGGCGGATGATATTGCCCGCGCCGCCGACATCCACCAGTATCTTCCCATCGCTTTGGACTTCCATCGGCCCGGAGCTGGAAAGAATGCCGTTGTTTGCAAATGAAGGGTCGGCCGGGAAGTGACCGCTCAGCAGCACCCGCGCCTCCAGCGGTTCGAGCATCGCCGTTTTGGCAAACAGGGCGCCCGAGCCCCCGCGCCCGCTCGGCCCGCAACGACGCCGCCGTACGCCCGCAGGCGGATGCGTGCCTTCGTTCAGATCCCCATGGTCCATGTTTCCTCTTCCGCCAGATACTACCGCCTCCACAATTCATGGACAAACTGAAATCCGCCGCCGCGCGGGCAGCTCGTCAACAGGAAGCCATAGCGGTTTACGCGACGCCTTCTGGCTTCCGGCACGCGGCTTCTCTATAATCCCCAACAATGTTCGACACCCAGACACTTCCCGATAACGTATTGACGACCCAGCTCAAGAAAGTGGTGAACTGGGCGCGGCGCAGCTCGCTGTGGCCGATGCCTTTTGCCACCGCCTGTTGCGGGATCGAGTTGATGGCGACCGCCTCCTCGCGCTTTGATCTGGCCCGCTTTGGTGCCGAGGCGATGCGCTTCAGCCCGCGGCAGAGCGATCTGATGATCGTCGCCGGCCGCGTCACGATCAAAATGATGCCGGTGCTCCAGCACATTTATCAGCAGATGACCGAGCCCAAATGGGTCATCAGCATGGGCGCCTGCGCCAGCACGGGCGGCGTGTTTGACGCCTACGCGACGATCCAGGGGATCGATCAGTTCATGCCGGTGGATGTGTACGTGCC
Source organism: Humisphaera sp. (assembly GCA_036276235.1). Classification (GTDB taxonomy): domain Bacteria; phylum Planctomycetota; class Phycisphaerae; order Tepidisphaerales; family Tepidisphaeraceae; genus JANWHF01. The sequence goes on from DATBDZ010000002.1 coordinate 22,306, forward strand.
AGGCTGCCCGCCGCGCCCTGAGACGCTGATCGAAGGGATCATGGCGATCCAGCGGATCATCGACGAAGACGGCCTGCCCAAAGGCCCCCGCCGACCGTTGCAGGTGGCGGTGCAGCCGAGCTACCAGCCGGCGGCACAGCCCGTGGCGGTGCCGCTGACGGTGGGTGGGATGGGGGTTTGACGCTCGCGCTCACGGCGACGGTTTGCGTGTGACGCGGATCTTATTGCCTTTAACCGTAATGATCGCGCCTGCTTCCAGATCAGGGGTGTGCCGTTGAAGAACTTGCGACATCAGCGCAATACGTTCGACGGCAGGAACATCCGGTAATCGAACCATGCCTTCGTGAGGAAGACCTCCAGCGAAAATCAGCGTGCCAAAATCAGAGTCGTTTGTGACAACTTTTCGCTGATCCTGGACGGCAATGGCGAGCAGTGCCGCATCACCCGGATCGGGTCCAAGTGCGCGGGCTTCCAGAACATCGTGCCCCTGCTGTCGGAGCCACTCCGCTAAGATGCGCCCAGCGCATCGATCAACGAGGAATTTCATTGTCCGCTCACGCGAACGGCATCAAGTGAATCGTTGGCAATAGCCGCCCGCGCGTACGCAAGGCATGCCCGAATGTCCTCCGGCTGGAGGTCCGGGAAATCATCCAGCAGCGCGTCCCAGGATTCCCCCTGAGAGAGCAGGGCAAGAATCGATTCAACAGAAATTCGCATACCGCGGATGATCGGCTTGCCGCCGAAGATCTCGGGGTTGGCTGTAATTCGACTTAACAGAGTTGAGTCAGTCATAGGTCCACGCTAAGCAATTTGTCGGTACCTCTTCCTCATGTCGGCAGCGAAGACATCCAAATCAATGACGTCCCCGCGTTCAAAATCGGCGTCTGCCTCGGCAATCGCGCGGCGATCCTCCTCGGTCAAGACAACCTCTCCGTGCATTACGCGCGCCAGTGCGTCTTCAACGACCGCCTCCGCTGAGGGAAATTCGCCCGCCCTCACTTTTTCGGTGACGTACTTCTCCAACTCCGGTTTGGTGAGTTGAACCTGCATATCCCAATTCTACCGTGCCCGCACGGGGTACGAAAGAAGAACCTGGCGGCGGCGCTATTTGGCGGACATTCTCTATAATTCAACGCGTGAACCCTCCCCCGCCGCTGGCGTCTTCTCCTCAGTTCGCCCGGGCCCATTTCCAACAAACTGCCGAGACACGGCAGAAGTCCAAGCATGACGCGGCAACAAGCCGGATTTGTTTTTGCGTCGCGTGTGTCCTTGCACTTCTTTCCTGCAGTCCGTGCTTCGGGCAGCCGGCGACGAGGCCGGCGCAGGCAACGACGAGGCCTGCTCCCAGACTACATCTGCCGGCGGCGCGCGATTCCGTCACCGTCTCGCTTTCGAGAGCGGGCACCAAGCTGCTGGCACCAGTGAAGATTAACGGGCAGGACGCCGGCCTGTTTGTCGTCGCCACCGGCGTCGAAGGCATCGTCGTCTCCACGAAATCCGCGCAGCGGCTTGGCCTGTCGTCGTTGGCACAGATTTCCGTGGATACCGCCGAGGGCCCGGTGAAATCGGATCTGTTTGAGGTTGCCCGCATTGATGTGGGCGAGGCGTGGCTGGGCCGAATGCTCGTCAGCGCGTTGGATCTTTCTGATCTGAGCGAAAAATCCGGCGTCGAGATCAGCGGGCTGCTTGGAAGCGGGCTGCTGGAGCATCTTCCGTTCGCGCTGGATATGCGCGATGGGACTCTGACGTTTTATTCTCGCGCGCACTTCACGCCGGCGCCAGGAGAGGGTCTGCGACTGCTGATGTTGGACGGGGCGCACATTCCCGCGATCGAGACCACAATCGCCGGTCAGACTCAGGCCTTGCTGCAGATCGATACCGCTCAGGAGCCATCGCTCACGATTCAACCGTATTTCACGCGTGCTCAAGGCGGCCCTTCGCCTCAGCATTACTTTTCCCGCAACATCCTTGGTCCTGGCGGATTTCACGTTTGGGCACAATGGGCTTTGAAAGACGTGATGGTGGGCGGGCATTCATGTGGTTCTCAGCCGGCATGGATGGATATGAAG
>DATBDZ010000003.1:0-4803 GCA_036276235.1 Humisphaera sp.
CACCCGGCAACGATACGGCGGACGATTCTTCCGCCTACGATCGGATCGCGCAGCCGCCCTACTCGACAAAAACCTCGTCCCGGCGGCGGCGGATCTTCGGCAACGCCGCAATAACAAGCAGAATGATGGCAATGGTGAGCAGGACCCCGGAGATCGGTCGCGTGAAAAACACGGTCGCATCGCCGCGGGCGATCAACATGGCGCGGCGCAGGTTCTCTTCCATCAACGGTCCCAGCACAAAGCCGAGCAGCATAGGCGCCGGCTCGAAGTCGTGCTTGACCAGCCAGAAACCGATGACGCCGAAGATCGCTGAAATCAGTACGTCAGTCGGAGAGTTGTTGATGGAATAGATGCCGATACAGCAGAACACGATGATCGAGGGATACAGCAAGCGATACGGCACACGCAGCAGGCTGACCCATAATCCAACGAGGGGCAGATTGATGACGATCAGCATCAGGTTGCCGACCCACATGGAGGAGATCATGCCCCAGAACAACTCGGGCTGCTTGGTCATGACCTGCGGCCCCGGCACGATGCCATGAATGGTCATGGCGCCGACCATGAGCGCCATCACCGCGTTGGGCGGGATGCCGAGGGTGAGCAGCGGGATGAACGACGTCTGCGCGGCGGCGTTATTGGCGCTCTCCGGTGCCGCCACGCCTTCGATGGCGCCACGCCCGAAGCGGGAGGGGTCCTTGGCAATTTTCTTTTCGAAGGTATAGGCGGCAAACGATGCAATCACGGCGCCTCCGCCGGGTAGAATGCCGAGGAGAGACCCCAAGGCGGTTCCACGCACGATCGCGCCCGCGGAATCGATCAGATCCTTGCGCGTCGGCATGAGCCCGGTGATCTTGGCCTGGACGATGTCGCGACTCTCGGCCGGCAGCTCCAGATTGCGGATGATTTCCGCGAATCCGAATACTCCCATGGCGATATTTGCAAAGCCGATCCCGTCGGCAAGCTCGGCGATGTCGAAGGTCATGCGCCCGGCGCCGGTCTCGAGATCCGATCCGACCATGGACAGCAAGAGCCCGGTGAGCACCATGGCCACCGCCTTGAGCACCGAGCCCTTGGCGAGCACCACTGCGAAAATGAGGCCGAGCACCATCAGCGAAAAATACTCGGCAGGACCGAACAGCAAGGCGAGGCCGGTCAAAGGAGCGCCCAGCGCTGCGACAAGCACTGTCGCCACGCACCCCGCGAAGAACGAGCCGATTGCAGCAATGGACAGCGCCGGCCCCGCACGGCCTTGCCGCGCCATCTGGTGACCGTCCAGGCAAGTGACAACCGAAGTCGCCTCGCCCGGGATGTTCACCAAGACTGATGTGGTCGAGCCGCCATATTGCGCTCCGTAGTAGATCCCGGCGAGCATGATCAGAGCGCCCACCGGCGGAAGCCCGAAAGTGATGGGCAGCAGCATGGCGATGGTGGCGACCGTTCCGATCCCGGGCAAAACGCCCACCAGTGTTCCGACCAGCGCACCCAGAAGGCAGAACAGGACATTCATCGGAAGGGGGACCACGCCGAACAACCAGTACACGGACTGGAAAAGAACGACGCCCAAGCCCTGTCCGAGGTGTGAGAGAAGTTCGCTCATGAGTTGTCCACCTCAGTCAGGAAATGCGCGGCCAGAGCTGGAACGGCAGACCGAGCAGGACGACGAACAAGAGCCAGCAGAAAGCGGTCATCGCAGCTGCTGCGATGAGGCTCTCGATCCAACGCATCTCCGTCGACCCCAGGATGGAGATCATGAAGGCCAGGAAGGTTGCCGGGAAAAGTCCCAGCGGCCGGATCATGGCAGCAAAAGCAAGAATGCCGATAATCACCAGCACGGGACCACGGATCTTGTATTTCTCGATCGGCGGTCCTTCGGCAAACACGCCGCCAACGGCCACCATGGCGCCGAGGGCCGCAAGGATCAGTGAGAAAAGTCTCGGGGCAGTACCGGGACCAAAGGCAAAGCCGCGCTGCCCGGGCAGTTCGGCCGAAGCAATCAAGGCCAAGGTCGGCACCATGACCAGGACCAGCCCGCCGTAAAAATCCCGAGGACCCTGCACCGGTATGACCCCCAGCGCGGTGCCGATTCCAGCAAGGACAATAAGGACCGCCAGAATGCGCGGCACCATCGTCGCGTGGGGCGTGTAAAACGAGAAGCTCAGCAGCGCCAAACCAAGCACTGCAACGATTGTACCGCCGATGACATTGTGGCTGCGGACCTCGGATGCCTCACCCGACCCATGGGGGGACGGCGTTACGCTTTCCGACATGTTCCCTCCTGGATCCCCAGAATGTGCCCTGACCCTGCGCTCAGTTGGCACAGGTTCACCCCTAGCACAATTCGAGGGCTCGCGGGAAGCAAAGTGGCTCATCTCAATGGGACCGGGCCCAGGCGTCGCGACCTGTCGGACGCGTACTTGGATCGATCGAGCGTATTTGACGAGTGAAAGCGATCCTTCACCAGCGAAAGGCTCGATGCGCGCAAGCCGGCAGATGGCTTCGCGAACTTGCGCACATTTAGAGCTTTCATGTCAGGGGGTTCAGGACTATATTCGGGGTGCCGGAGCAATCCGGCTATGGCAATAAATGGTCGTCGGAATAAACCTATCGGACCCGGGGGCAGTACCCGGCGCCTCCACCATTCAGGGGTCAGGAAACAGGGATCAGTAATCGGATCTACGCCGTGTGATGCTGATTGCTGATGCCTGATTGCTGATACCTGAAACGGGGGCGAAACAGGATCGACGAGGGCGTAAAGGGCGTACTTTTGCTCGGCATGGTTCCGCCGTTATCGGGCCAAACTCATAGTTGCCAACGACAACTATGCTCCGGTGGCCCTGGCCGCGTAATGCGGCTTGGAATACCGAATCTAAAGTCCTGAGGTCTTAGCAGCCTCAGGCGGGGTACGGAGGCGCCTGGCAACAGAAGCCTCCACTTTCACCGCAAGCGCCCCATGATGTGCCCGCCATTCCAGGGGAATCGGGTGAAAAGATCATGCGGCGATGAGACTTGCTAGAAAGTCATCGTCCCATGCAGCGACTTTGCGCTTGAGCCGGAAGCTGTCTTTGCCAGGGGCTTTTCGGATCAGATTGTGGGCCATGTGCTTCAGAGTCGTGAAATTGGCTGGTGCGTGATCGGTGCGGACCCGGCATTCGTCGTCGCGAAAAACCATGTCCATTACCCAGTGTAGGCTGTTCTCGATCGCCCAATGGCTGCGCACCACCGGTCCCAACTGGCTCGCGATCAATACCAAAGATGTGATGTAAAAGCGCGTCTCCCGCTCGACCTTCTCGGCGATTTCACGCTTGCTCTCGACCATGACGACGCCTCGCAATCCAGGCCATTCGTGGCGTTCCTGAAGCCAAGCTACATCATGGATCGCCGTGTAGGTTCTGGTTTCGATGCGACCGTGATCGCCATCCACCGTTTCATGCCGGCTGATCTCGGTATCCTGGAAGTCCCTGGCTTTCTGTTCAGCAACAAAAACCTCGACATCCTCACACAGTGTGCCTTGATTGCCTTTGAGCGCGAGGATGTAATCGGCCTTCTTCTCCAAGATTTTCGCAGCAATATCGCGTTGGCACCCCATCGCATCGATGGTCACGATGGCGCCCTCGATGGCCATCATATCGAGGAGCGCAGGGATGGCGACGATTTCGTTGGACTTTTCCGCCACTTTGACCTGGCCGAGCACGAGGCGCTGGCGCGCCGCAAACGCCGAAACCATGTGGATTGGCGCTTTCGCGCCCTTCTTCTGGTAGGATCGGCGCAGCGTCTTGCCGTCGATGGCAATCACATCTGCCGACGTGCCGGTCAGCGCCGCAACCCAAGCGACGAAGCAGCGCTGGAATTTCCCGGCATCGAGCGTCGCAAAAATATCGCCGAGGTGATCGTGTGAGGGCGTTCCGTCGCGAAACGGCCGGAACCGGCGCAGAAGGCCGAGCTTCTTCTCTCCGAACCGCGCGATATCGACGAACGTCTCTGCTCCGCCCAGGACCGCGAGCAGACACAACAGCAGAACCTCCGCAAGCGGGTAAATTATCTTGCCGCGCTGGCGCGGGTCCGGCAAATCCTTGAAATAGTCCAGAAAAACAGTGGTTTCGGCCAGCGCGCTGAATTCCGCCGTAGCCCTCTCCATCGTATCCTCCGCAAAGCGAATCAGAGGATCACGACAGATTCAGCACTTCAGTCCGTTGTCACGAACTTCTTCACCCGATTACCCTGTGTTTCAGTCTGGCATGTCTGGACTTATTGATAATGTCGAATACTGTGCAGGTTTTCGGACGCCGGCAGCGACGAGATATCCGCGCGCTCCGGAGACCGGCGTTCGAAAACAAGGCACGAAATCGCGGGAGATACGCTCCCTGGCCGTGCCTCAGGCTCAGCTATGGGGGTTTAAGCGGTGAGCGTGCCGCGTGCATGCAAGTGCGCGGCGAGAGATGGAGCGATTGCGCAGGGCGAGCATGCCGGCGGGTTCGCGCTGATCGCCTCGGGGCCAGAAAAGCGAGGATCGAGCAGTAAATTGTGGGACGAGCAAAGAATTGTGCGAGTTGACGCACGTTCATCCGAGCGCCGACGACAAAAACGACGGCATTTTGGGCTGGCGATCGGATGGACGTGATCATGAGGTGTCGATCCTGATCACTGGCGTAGGGGGGCTTGGGTGGGAGCGCGGGGTTGCGCCTCGCTCGAACCGCTCGATGATGATCATGCGGCCGCCGCAGCAGCAGTTCGCGGGCGCGGGCGATGTTGTCGGCGCGCTTGCCGCTGGCGAGCAGGCCATAGTAGCGGATGCGATGGAAG
>DATBDZ010000004.1:0-20130 GCA_036276235.1 Humisphaera sp.
AATCGACGTTGGGGTTGAGGTTGCGCGGCTTGCCTTCTGACGTGAGCGAATCTTTGAGAATCGGAATCAGCCGCTCGGACATCTCATACCACTTGGTGTTGCCGGCGGCGTCGCCGAGCTGCTTGCTCATCTTGCGGAGGAAGGTGGCGCGCGGATCGAAGGTGCGATAGACGCGATGGCCGAAGCCGGGGATCTTGTGGCCGCTGGCGAGCAGCTCGCGGACTTTTTTCTCCGCCTGATCTGCGTCGCCGCATTCGAGCAGGAGGTTCATCACGTCCTGATTGGCGCCGCCGTGCAGCGGGCCTTTGAGGGCGGCGCAAGCGGCGGTAATCGCAGCGTGCATGTCGGCAAGCGTCGCCGCCGTCACCCGCGCGGCAAACGTGCTGGCGTTCATGCCATGTTCGGCGTGCAACACCAGCGCGGCATCGAGCACGCGCGTGAGCGTGTCGTGCGGCTTCTTGCCGGTCAGCATGAACAGGAAATTCGCCGCCACCGAAAGCGACGGATCGGGCGCGACCGGCTGCTGGCCGTTGCGCACGCGATGGAATGCCGTCACGATCGTGGGGATTTGCGCCGTCAGGCGGATCGCCTTGCGGCGCTCGGCGGCGGCGTCGTTGTTCGTGAGATCAGGATCGGTTGCCGCCAGCGCGCTGACGGCGGTTCGCAGCGCGTCCATCGGCTGGGTTTGCGGCGGAAGCGCCCGCAGGATCGACATCACATGCGTCGGCAGCGCCGCCGACTGGCCCAAGTCCTTGCGGAGCGATTGAAGCTGCGCTCCGTTGGGGAGCTTGGCGTCCCACAGAAGGAACGCGACTTCTTCAAAGCTGGCATGCTCGACAAGCTCGGAGATTTCGTAGCCGCGATACACCAGGCGGCCGGCGATCCCATCGATGAAGCAGATATCGCTCTGAACTGCGACCACCCCTTCCAATCCCGCGCCTGATTTTTTTGGAGCAGGAGCGACCGTCGTGGCAGACTGACTCATGAGACCCCGGCAAAAACGCAAGGAACAATGGGGCAAGCTTCACGAAAACCGGCGGGAAAAGCCTCCATGGGCGGCCAAAGCCGCCGCCCGCCAAGCCTCGTACAACTCTTCCTCTTCAGTCGCGCCGGGCAGTGAAAAACTCACCCAAAACAACGGGGACGAGGTGGGCGAGCGCAATATAGCGGTGGGCGGGAAATGAGTCAATTGGGGCGGAAGTTGCCAGTTACCAGTTACCAGTTGCCAGTGAAGAGAATGTGATTCGCAGTTCCTTCTGGCAACCGACAACTGGCAACTGGCAACTCATTCCCTCTTACCGAAATCCCTTCCGTCGCTGCCGGCTGTATCTGGCCAACGCGTCTTCGATGATTGGAAACGCTTCCTTCGCCGGCGCGATGTCGTCCACCTCGACGGCCTTTCCTTCCAGTTGTTTGTAGTCCTGGAAGAATCGGCGAAGCATCGTCGCCCGATGCGGGGGCATCTCGGCGGCTTCGCGATAGCTGTTGAACTCCGGATCCTCCGTCGCGACGGCGATGATCTTGTGATCCTTCTTTCCCGCGTCGATCATGGTCATCAAGCCGATCGTCCGCGCATGCATCAGCGTCAGCGGCACCACCGTCTCCTGGCAGAGCACCAGCACGTCAAGCGGGTCATCGTCCTCGGCAAGCGTCTGCGGAATGAAGCCGTAGTTGGCGGGGTAATAGACCGCCGAGTAGAGCACCCGATCGAGCTTGATCAGGCCGCTGTCTTTGTCCAGCTCATATTTGACGCTTGAGCCGAAGGGGATTTCGATGATGGAGTAATACTCCTGCGGAATATCTTCGCCGGGAGTGACATCGTGCCAGGGATGAATCATTGAGCGAACCTTCGATTAAACTCAATCTTTATCGGCTGCCGCCAAGTGCTTCATTTGCCGATCGGCGAGCCAAAGTCCGAATTCGTACAGGATCATCAGCGGAATCAGCAGCGCCAGCATGGACGTGACCACATCCCCCGGCGCCACGAACGCGGCGACGATCGCCATCACAAAGTAAACCATCTTGCGCTGCTTGCGCAGGAAATCGATCTCGACCACGCCGATGCGCACCAGCGCCAGCACAACCAACGGCAATTGAAACGCCAGGCCAAAGGTGAGCATGAAGGTGATGACCAGATCGATGTATTCGCCGATCGTCAGATGCGGCGTGAGCAGGTTATTGGAGCCGAACGTCAGCACGCGCGGCTTTCCCTCAAGCCAGACATAGAGCCGGCGATGCCCCTTGTCGATCCACATATCCCCTTCGCGCGGATTGGCTAACAACCCATCGATCGTCGGGATTTGCGACCGCTGTCCGATCGGCACATCAACTTTGACGGTCGAACTTTCGCCGCCGGGCAGGCCGATTTCGCTGGCAAACTTTAGAAAGAACGTCATCGTCAGCGGCAATACGAGGACGTACACGAACACGACGCCGATAATGAACAGCGAAATGCTGAGCGGGATATACCGCGTCACCATCTTCCGCTCATTGGGATACAGCCCCGCCGCGACGAACAGCCAAATCTGATAGATGATCCACGGCCCGGCGAAGACGGCGCCGCCGATCATGCTCACCTTCAGGTAAATCATGAACGGCTCGGTGACCGTCGCGTAGGTAAGGATCGTCGTCAGATCTTCGGTCTTGAGGGCTTCCAGCAGCGGTCGGCAGAAAAACGTGAGGAAATGTGTGCCAAACCCGAGGCAAACACCCATGGCGACGACGAAGCCGACCAGGCCCAGCAACATCCGCTTGCGCAGATCTTCCAGGTGTTCGCCGACGGTCATCCGAAACGAATCCGGATCAAAATCCGGCTTCTTTTTCGGCTGATAATCAAGTTGAGGTGACGGGGCCGAAGCGGTAGTCATTGCACCGCTATTGTAGGGAAGCAGGCGATGATTGCCACGAGGGCGTGGACGAATGAAAAATGGGCCTTGCGGAATGAAAAATGAAAAATGAAAAATGAAAAATGTAAATCCGAAAGCTGGAATGCTTTCCCCCATTTTTCATTTTTCATTTTACATTTTTCATTCGCTACGCGGCGGGCAGCGGATCAAACTCCATGGCGATCCGATATCCCAGCGAGCTCTGCTCGCAGCGGATGACACGGGCCATCGCGTCCCAGCCGCCGTGGCCATTGGATTGGGGGAAGAAGACCGCGAGGCGCTCGCCGCGCGACAGCGGCGTGGGGCTCATGGCGGAGAGCCCGCCCAACGAAAGATCGCGAAGATAGAGCGTGAGCCGCGGCTCTTGCCGCGCCTGCACGGTGTGATCCATGCGATGGCTTTCGAGCGGGCCGCTGGCATCCTTGCGGGGAAAAATTCGGCGCTCGTCCACCGAAGGTTGCGGCGAAATACGTCCCGGCATCTTCAACATCGCGACCATTGGAATGCTCCGCAGAACCGCCCCACGATTCGCAACGGCGGTGGCCACACCCACCCGTCCTCGTCGCTTAAAGGGCGGAACATCCATTCCATCGGCCTCAAACCCGCGGGAGATTACGCAGCTTCACCCGGAGTTTGCGCGTCCGATAAGTGTCAGTTGCCAGTTGTCATTGAAGGGGAAATGCAAATACACTGGCATTCACCAGCAACTGACAGCTAGCAACTACCAACTTATTTTCTGCGTATTTTGCGGGGTTCGGTTCATGGCGATTCGTGTTCAGTGCAATAGTTGCCGCAAGAGCTATCAGGTTCCTGAAGCTTTTGCGGGCAAGCAGGTGAAATGCAAAAACTGCGGGCGCGATTTCCCCGTTCCGCCCAAGCCGGCGATTCCTGAGGAGATCATCTATCCGCTTCCGCCGCCGCCGGAGGATCCGTTCGAGCAGGTCCGTCCGGGTCCTCCAATTCCATTGGCGCCGCCTCCCCCGCCTCCCCCGCGACCCGCGCCCGCGCCGCGATCTGCCAGCGATTTGGCGCCGCCGCCCGCGCCGGTATTCGGCGAGCGTAAGCGGCGCGGCGGGTATGACGCCGGGCCGACCTACGGTGGGATGATGAGCGGCTTCCGACTCCTGCGCATTGCTCTTCTCGTCATAGCGCTGATTGGATGGCTGATCAAACGGGCCACCACCAACTCGAATGCCCCATCAAAACAGCCGACGGCTTTGAACCAGGACGCTGATCCGCCGCCCCAGCCGGCGCCACGAGCGAACCAATTCACGCCGCCCCCAAAGAATCTTCCGCCGCAGGAGCAGCTTCCCGAAGACGTGCGGCCTCTCCACGATGCCAGCATCGAGAACCTGACGAATCTCTTCGCCGCATTGCAGAAATATGCTTCGACTGACCCGCAGGGATATTTTCCCGAAAAATTGAGTGACCTGGTCGCCAGCGGATTGCTGCCTGCGGAGGCGATCCGTTCGCCGTTCGATCTCAACCAGACTTATTTATTTTTCCCGCGGCATGGGCAGGAGAAAGTCAATTTCGCGGTGCTCGCCTATGACCCCGCCGAGCTGTCGCGCTACGGCGTGACGCTCGTCCTCAACAGCGCCGGAAACGTGACGGCCACGACGCGGTTGGGCCTCACCGACTTCATGAACGCCTCCGATCGCGCGCTGGCGCAAGCGCCGGTCGAAACCCGTGCTCCCAAGATCGCGAGCAATTTACCGGGACGATCTTCGCAAGTGCCGCCGCGCGTGGCGCGGCCGGTAGAGCCGCCGGCATCACGCGAATTTCTCGACACGTTCGCGGCAACTAAATCGCCGCTGGTCGCGGAGATTCGCGAGATCGATGCCGGCACCGGCATTCGCGAGATTCTTCATCCGCTGGCCACTTCCCCTTTCGCAGCGATCGTCAAAGCGGATGACGCCAATCAGGATGTGGTGCAGATTTGGGATCTTCTTGCCGGGCAAAAGCAGGCGGAGGCGACGTTCGCGCGAGACGCCGGCGCGCCCGGCGAATACGCGATCAATCCGACCGGCACGCTGCTGGCGCGCGTCGCCAAATGGCCACGGCTGAGCCTGCGCATCTGGTCCATCAATGATCAGAAAGAAATACGCGCGATCCCGCTGAACCCCGCCTTCGGCACGGCGGCGGTTCACGGTTTTCTGACGCCCGAAAAGGTCGCCGTTCGATGGTCCAATCGCGGGCTCGATGGCTTTGAAATCTGGGACGCCAACACCGGCGCGCATGGCAAGCAAGTGACGTTCGATGTTTTCAAACGCTCGCCAAGCAACGGCGTCGTCACGCCCGATGGCAAACTCTTCGCCCTTACCAATCAGCAGCAGCGCACGAATCGTCCGATCTTCGAGCTGTACGATCTCTTCGGCCCCCTGGGCGGCTACCACTGGTACCCGATCTCCGACATGGAGGGCCGCGTCGCGCAGACGCCGGCGGGAATGGCGTTCTCCCCAGACAATAAAAAGCTCGCAGTCCTGTTCGAGCAGGCGGGCGCGGGAATCATCTACTGCTGGCGCGTCGCCGACGGGAAACAACTAGGCGAATATCCCATCACCATCACAACCCATCTCAAGCCGCCGCCCCAAGGCGCGCGGGGCCTAGACTGGATCGCCGACGGAGCGGCATGGCTGATCATGGGCGATCTGCTGGTCGACTCCACGACTGGCCGCCAGCTCGGCAACCTCAACGCCCCCCCAGCCACAGACCAATGGATGGCCGACCCGGCGACTTTGGTGCTCCGGTATGAAGCAGGAAAAGATCAGCCGCGCGTGGCGTGCGTGAAGATTGACACATCACAATTGACACAGGCGACGACGGCACCGGCGAAGTGATCAGGAGAGGCAAACATGAAACTTGGCAGTTTCTCGATCAGCCTTACCGTCAAGGACATCGCCGCGTCCCGCGCCTTCTACGAAAAGCTCGGCTTCAAAATGGTCTCCGGCGACCAGTCGAAGAACTGGGTCGTCCTCCAGAACGAGACAACCAAGATCGGCCTCTTCCAGGGCATGTTCGAGCGGAACATGCTGACGTTCAACCCCGGCCGGGACAGCAACAAAGCCACGCTCGCGGACTTTGACGATGTCCGTGACCTTCAGAAAACCCTTAAGGCCCGCGGCCTCACCCCAACCCCGCCGCCGATGAATCCACCAGCGGACCGGCGTACTTCATGGTCACCGACCCCGACGGCAATCCGATCCTTGTTGATCAGCATGTGGCAAGTCCGAACAAGTGAGCGGGCGCGTGCGCCTTGGCTTGACGCAATCTTCAACCGTTCACGCCATAATCCCCGGCCATGAATGCCAAATTACGCGAAGCCATTAAGAGATGGGACCGTGACGAACGATCCGCGGCTGTTGGAGCAATGTGCAGGGCGGTTGTCAATGGCGATGTCCCTCAGGCCCGGCGGTTGGTCGAACAATCGCCCCTGCTGGACCACTTTGTGCCGTACGACGCTGCCGGTTGGTCGGAGTTGGCGGCGGCTGCCGGACAGTGGGAGATGGTCAACTTTTGGCGCAAGCGCGAAAGGAGGACGCGAACCGCCCGCAAACAGGCGTCGCTCGAATCGCTGCTGTTTTGGGCAACGGGTTGCGAATATGTGATGGCCGAAGGCGATCCAGTGGAGGTTGTGAAACATTTGCTTGCGGCCGGCGCGGCGGTCGAAGGCAACATTAAAGAGTGTTCGCCGCTACATCGAGCCGTGTTCGCGAACCGTCCGGCGCTGGTCGAGTTGCTCATCCAACATGGGGCCGATCTGGCGCGACCCTACGCAACGGGCGAATCAGCCCTTCAAATCGCGGAGCGAAACCAGCAGGGCCGAAAGTGCGCGAAGCTCCTCGAGCAGGCGGGCGCGCCCTTGGAGCTGCCGAAAAAGCCTGAGCGTCCCAAGCCCATCCGAACGATCGATCTGCGGGAGTCGGCCACAAAGTTGTCCGCGGGCATCAAGAAGGCAATCCGAAGCTTCACGCGAAAACATCCCAAGGAGGTCATCACGGCTATCGCGCTGGCGAGCATTCCGCACGAGGGATATGTGATGGTTTCCTTTGACACCGAAAGCTTTGCAGCCAACCCGTGGGATGCCAAATATGATGGATTCGCGTGGATCAAATTTCGTGACTGGCGCCGGGCGTTTGAGGGCGATCAACTGCGCCTGATTGATCTCGATGGCAAAATCCGGGTGCGGGATTACAACGAAGAAGAACCTCTTTTCAGAAAGATGATCGTAGCCACGCTTCAGTCCCTGCATTCCAAAGGGGCATTCGCTCCGATTAACGCTGCGAAGGGTTGCCGAATCGGAATTGAGATGACCAACTCGGGGTGGGGAAAATTCTGGCGGCTTTCCAAAGTGCCGGGGACTTCAAAGCGATAGCGGATATCGACGCAGAATCCCTACGCTCTGGCTGCTCGCAAGTCAGCGCTCCGTTGATGATTCGACCGAGCCGGCAACTCACGATCGAGCAGATCGTGCAGCATCTCCCGCGCGCTGGCGACGCCGGTTTCGCTGCCGGTGATGTGGCGGACATTGATGACGCCTTCCACGATTGTCATGATCTGGATCGAGAGTTGATGCGGATCGCGTGCGCCGGCGATGGTTGCAAGATATTGCTGATGTTGGGGCGTCTGCTCAAACCACGCCGCCACAAACTGGTGGGCGGGTTCTGTCGGCGAGGGGAATTCCGCCGCGGCCCTGATGCAGATGCATCCGCTCCATCCGGGTTGGCGGAACCACGCCGCAATGACATCGATGTTGGCGTACAACTGCGCGCGCGGATCGCCGCCGGCCAGGTCGTCGAAAAGCTCGGCAAACAGTTTTGTCTCCCGTTCGCGTCGGCGCTGTAGCGTCGCCAGCACCAGGTCGTCTTTGCACTCAAAATGATTGTAAAACGTCTGCTTCGACACCCCCGCCCCGTCGATGATCGCGTCCAGCCCGACGGCGTGGAAGCCATGTCGAGCGAACAATTCCATCGCCACCTCCACTAACTTTTCACGCGTCTGATTCATCGTTGGTTCCTGTTGTTTCGTGGGGATTTCATGACAGCGCAATGATCGTTTCAAGCGTTCCGCCGGGCATCGTTGGTCGAGTTAGACCACAAGTCAAGCAATTTTAGACAAGCAGTCTACCTCGTCGAGCAGCAAAGCTGCCTAACCTTCCGCGTCGGATTTCCGACCGCTTTCGTAGGGTGTGCTTTAGCACACGCGGTGGGTCACCCGCGCAACAAACGTTCCGCGTGCGCTAAAGCGCACCCTACGTAAGGCGTGCAGCACTGCAAGAGTTGCAGTCAAAGCTAAATCCTCTCAAAGGAGCAGAACATGATCGGCGTATTTGTAACATTTAGTTTTGGAGATGATTTCAACGAGCAGGCGATGCGGAACATCGCCGAGGCAGCACGCCCAAAGTTTGTGGGCATGCCCGGATTACACTCCAAGGCTTTCACGGTTAATCCTCAAAAGCGCGAGGCCACCAATTTCTATATCTGGGACTCCGAGGAGGCCGCGAAAAGTTTTTTCACCGAGGTCCTCCTGGAGCGCGTGACGGGTCTCTACGGCGTACGGCCGAGCGTCGATTTCGTGCAGATCGTGGGACTGGTAGAGGGAGCGGCCGCGAAGTGAGCCGGGGGGAGGATGCGGACATTCCATTGTTTGCCGGTAGTCGATTCCCATCCGCAATCCCCAAAGGTCCATCGACCCACTTCCGCCAGTTTTATGTCGCAAATCCTTCCCGTCGCGCATCATAGTCTTCGTTGTGACTCTTGAAGCGGTTGCCGGGCGACGGAGCAAGTCATTGGTCGAGCCTGATGAAGAGCTGGTTCAGCGTAGCCGGCGCGGCGACGTGCAGGCGTTTTCGTGCCTTGTCGAGCGCTACGAGCAGCCGGCCATGGTGGTCGCCAGATCCATTCTGCGTTCGTGGCATGATGCTCGGGATGCGGTGCAGGATGCGTTTGTGGTTGCGTTCACGCAGTTGAAGCGGCTTTGGTCGCCGCACAAATTCGGCGCGTGGTTCATGCGGATTGTTCGGCGGCAAGCGCTGTTGCACCTTCGCCGCCGAACTCGGCGCTCACGGCAGCTTGTTCCATTGCCGGCGGAATTGGTCAATGAACCTGCGATCAACCAAACATCGTGCGGCGAGGCAGCGTTGCTCATCGCACGATTGCCCGAGCAGGAATGTGTCGTGGTTTCGCTGAGGCACATCAAGGAATTATCGGTGGGCGAGATCGCCGGAATTACGGGACGGCCGATCGGGACGGTGACCAAGCAGTTGTCCCGGGCCTATGCCCGGATGCGTCAATGGCTCGACGGTGCGAGGTAAATCATGCCGAATCCGCATGGAGATACAGAGCGTTTCGACGAGATTTTTCGGCCCGTGCGCAACGAGCTGGAAGGCGTGGGTTCCATGCTTCCGCAAGTCGCCGAACGAATCGATGCGGTTTCGATGAAGCCTGCGTCGCGGCGGGTGGCCTGGTCGTTAGCCGCATGCTTGGCGATTTCGGCTGCTGGCGCCTTGTTCGGATGGAGATTCTTCCACCCGTCGTCGCAACCATCGCGAGAACTCGCCGTGGCGAATGTGGAACAAGATCTCACGCTGAAAGTTGGCGACGACGAACTCTTCGAACATTTCACGGCGATCCTCGATCACCGATTCGTTGTCGTCATCTGGAGCTATCGGGGAAATGGCATCACCGCCACACCGGCGAGTGCCGGTGAAATCCAAACCGGCAGGTACCGACTTGCGACCCTCCACGAAGCCAGGCTGGCGGATGGACGAACTTTCGTCTGCTCGCTGCTCGTGCCTGACGACGATGCGAAGGTGATTTTGGAGCCGCCGTCTATTTATGCCCGCTCGGCGGACCACGGCATCATCGCATGCAGTGTCTCCCCCAGGGCGGCGACGAGGGAGGAATTAGCCAATGCCATTCGCTCCGCCGGCGTGAATGGAAAAGAAGAAATCGGCGTTGAAGATATTCTCCGCAGAATTCGCGAACAAATTCATTAATCAGGCCTGGAGGTCATCTATGTTTCGTCACGCTATTCCTATGTTTGTCGTTCTGTTGCTTTCGGCTGCCCACGCGCAAGCCGCCGACAATCCCTCGTATGCCACCACCGCCCAGGCCACAAAATCAGGAGATAAAATCACTGTGTCAATAAAGCTGGAGTACAAGGAGCAGGCAATCGTCCCAACATTCGGGCAGCAGGAGGTGACAACAACGCTCACCAACCCGAAGGTCATGCTCCTTGAGGGGCAACAAGCGATGATTGCCATCGGCGACGTCAGAACAAAATCAACCGAGGCGCACCCTGAAACAAAACAGACTGAAGTCGAATCAGGCTTTAAGATCGATGTCATCAGCATCAAAGGCCGCGACCAAATCCTGCTGGTGACGACGGTTATTCAGCACAAGGAGGTTGTGTGGGCCGACGCCACGACGGTCAAGGTGGTCAATGCTGGGGACCAAGCGGGCAATCCGAAATAATTCATGCCGGCCTTGGTGGCGTGGTCCGCAGTTGATCCGCCCCCGGCTGCGAAGGTCTTGGCTTATCAATCGTGCGGCGATAAATTTGCCGAACCATGGGGATTAACGATCGAGATTATTATCGCGCGCCTTTGCCACGCGGCGGCTTTGCTCATTTCAGCGCCTGGTCGGTCACAACCTGGCTGATCGTGATGAACATCGCGATTTTCTTCGTGGATGCGGGACTTTTCCGTGCCTCGCACCCGCCTCGAATCGATGAAGATGATGACCAACAGGTGGAGGATATCCGGCCTATTCGACCAAGATCGGTCACGGATGGCATGGGCCCGCTCGAGAAGTGGGGCTATTTTTCCGCCACGACCGCGCTTCGCAAAGGACAGGTCTGGCGATTTCTTACGTTTCAGTTTCTGCATTCTTCGCCGACGCATCTGCTGTGGAACATGCTTGCGATCTACCTTTTTGGACCGATCGTTGAAGGGCAATTTGGTTCGCGGAGGTTCACTGCGTTTTACCTTTTGTGTGGCCTGGCCGGCGCTTGCTGCTACTTGCTACTCTCAGTGACGCACGTATTGCCGATGCCGGCCGATGTGCCGATGGTGGGCGCATCGGCGGGCATTTTTGGCCTGCTCGTCGCCGCCGCGCTCATTGCGCCGGACGTGCAGATCTTCAATTACTTTTTCCCCGTGACCATCCAGATGTTGGCAATTTGCGGGATGCTGATGGCGTTGTATTCCGTCATCTCACTCGGCTACAACGCCGGCGGCCAGGCCGCCCACCTCGGCGGCGGAATCCTCGGTTTTGCCATCATGAAGAATCAGCATTGGCTTCACTTTTTCGAGCGCAATTCCAAGGGAAGGAATATGCAAGGTTCAGCACGGAGAACTTCAAGGCGCCGGCCGCGGTTACTTCAGAAGGATTGGAGCAAGGATTTTAATCGATAGGCGCCTCGTCTTTCGGCGGCCTTTTCCTCGAAGGCGCGTCACGATCTAACCTTTTCGGTAGCATGTTCACGCTTATGCATCACAACAGCTTGGGAGAAGTTGATGAAACGGACTGCGAGCCATTCGATGGCGTCGCGACTATTCGTTATGGCTCCCGAGATATCAAAGTCGGAATCAGCCGCGACGATCAGACTTTTGACGCCGCACTGAAACTCGCCGCGGAAGTCGTCAATCACCTGGCGGAGCTTGACACGCAAGCTAGGGACGTAGCCGCCGGCAGGCTTCGAAAAATATACAACGACGGCTGGAGCGAATATGATGAGGCACAAGAAGATGGTTCGCTGAAGCGAGTTTCGAATCCAAAGCTGTCTGCAGTAGAATTCAAGGCGAAGCTGTCATTGAATGCGATCAATACCGCCGGCGATCGAGTGGTCGAATTCTTCTACGACGATGAAAACATGTTCTGGGGCCACACTGTCGTCGTTTGCTCGCTCCGTGGGACAGATTTCAGCGAAGCACGCGCGGAAACATTCGGTTGAAGCACTCAAAGGTCTTGCGGATCACGCGCATCTACTACGACACCGGCTCGTTCGCCGATTTGGATGCAGTGGCGAAGCTCCGGCAATTATTTAGGGGCAATCCATCATGCGATCAGTTTTTGTGTATCTTTGGAACGTTAAAGAAGATGCGGTGGCCGCGCTGCTCGATCGTGCGTTTCCGGCGCAAAGTCGGCCTTGTATCAGGGTGGCAGGTGAAGACGGGTCGCTATGTATCGATTTTATCACGAGGGTCCCATCGAAAGTGACGATTGGAACACTCGCTTTGTATCAAAAGGCGGCCGCCGGCGGTAAGCATCATCGTGGACATTTCGGGGCGCTGCGACGGATGGCCGGAAGTGCCGGCGCTTGTTGTTTGGCTGCTCGAGCATTTTTATGGGGTTGCCGAAGATTTGGCCGGCGTGGGACTGTGGACTCGGGGCGAGGTCAAAGAGGCCCACATCATAGACGGCAGGAGATTGGGCGATCGGCGGAACTGAGCGTTATCGGCGGAGATTGAGGGAGTAACCATGAAGGCGGAAGACACTGACCCACGGAAGCGGTGGCTGTCGATTTCGGACTGGTACGCGGAATTCGCAGCCACTCCTGGCTTTGAATTTCTGGCTCCGATGGTTGGTTTGACCGCTTGGATCGCTGACCAATCGTTTGCTGCGCCATTGTTCCCTAACACTTCGCACGAATGGCTATGCGTTTCTCTGCACAAGGGATATAAACCTGACCTTCCCTTTTTTTCGTGTTGCGCTCGCGCCGACGGCAAGTTTGAGTGTGAATTTTGTGATAAGGCCGGACACGGTCAAGGCAAGCGTGTTGTACCCTTCGAGCAGTCGCGGGAAATCTTCACGGATTTTGTTGCGTTATTGCATAAAGCGAGTAGCGCTGCATGAACTGCGAAGTCTGCACAACCACGGTATTGAGCGCCGCCGCGCCACGGCCGCGGCGTCCCCGGCAGGCTTGTGGGCATCTTTCAGGGCAGCGAGGGCCTTATCGCGGGCTTGCTCAATGTCGTTGCGCAGCGGCATGGATGATCAATTCCGCGTGTAACGCAGGGATTCAGTTTGCGGCGTCAAGCAATCGTTGCACGCGGGCTACATCGGCGCCGCGGCCGAGATTAATGACGCTGATCGCAGGTTTTCCATCCAGAGAGATCGCGTCGGAGTCAACCCAAAAGGAAACCCTGTTATCTCGAAGAATGCCCTCGATCTCCGCAATCTGGTCCAACGGCACCATGATGTAAGCGCCGGCGCCACCCTCGGTACGGACCACCACTTTCTCTTTTGTTTCAGAATCGATCATGCTGAACCACCGTTTCGCAATGAATCGTAGCGACTCACGCACCACAAGGTCAACGCTACACGTTCACGCGCTTGAACTGAACGATTCTTAAGCCGCGACTTTGCAATAGGGACGCGGAGACGCGAAAGCCACCGCACTTCATCGCTTGTCCTCAGATGATGTCGCTCTGATAAGATCCGGTGCGTGGCAGCTGACAACCAAAACTCATTAGACGTAAATGTGCTTCTTCGCGAATTGCCTGCAACTCGCACAGGACGCTGGAATGCAATGAAGGCGTTTTTCAAAGGTTGGTTCGGCGAGGTCGGTCCAGCGGACGGCTGTTCCGAGCAAGCGATTCGCGATGTGGAAGTAGGGCTGGAACTGAAGCTGCCAGCGGCACTTCGGGAATGGTACGCCCTTGCCAGCATGCGCGCTGACGTCTGGTCACGCCAGGACTGGTTTCTGACGCCAGAAAAACTTCGGATAATGGATGAGGAGCTCGTGATTTATATCGAGAATCAGGCCGTCGTGCGCTGGGGCGTGCGGCTTGACGACCTTACGCATGATGATCCGCCCGTCTACGTCACTGACCGGCACGATACCGAAACGGTGGAGGAATGTCCCGCTATCTCCATCTTCGCGCTTGCCCAGATGCTGCTGATTTCGAAATTCTCCGGATCAAGGTTTTCAGCCAATGGCCAGGCGACTAAGAGCTCGCTGACAGCAATCGCCCGGAAGTATGAGAGGCTTGAGATACCGGATCTGAATTGGCCGAAGCGTCCGACTCGATTCTATGGCGGTCGGGATTTGGTGATCGAGACAAATGGGGAAGATTGGATCTGGGTCAGTGGCAGGCAATCCGCGACGTTTCGCGAGGCGCTTGATCTCATCGCAAGTACGGGCGTCACGTGGAATCACATCGCGGAAGAATAGCGCGGAGGTCATGTACGTCCCGAGAGAATCGCCCCACACCGCGCCAGGTGTTCTCGTTGCGATTTGGAGAACTTTGCCTCGCGGAGATCGACCAGATAGAAATCAGTTCCCACGATGTTCGCGCCGCGCAGGTCGGCTCCGCGTAGGTTGGCTTTGCGGATTTCTTCCGGGGCTTTGTAGTCCTGCTCGTTGAACTCATCGGTGTAGAAGCCGGTTTTGCTTCCTTCGCAGGGGATCGTGCTGCCGACCAGGCCGCTGCGCGTTGAGCCTAGGTGGAAGGTGGCGTGGGTCAGGTCGCAATCGCGCAGGTCGGCGTTGGGCCAGTCGATTCCGGCCAGGCCGGCGCCGCGAAGCTTTGCGCCGCGGAAGTTTGCCGACGGCATCGTGGAATCGGTCAGCAGGCAGCGCTGGAAAGTGGCGTTCGTAAAATCGGCGCGGGCGATTGCCAGATTTTCCAGGTCGCAGTCGTTGAACTTCGCATGGTGGAAATCCGCGCCGTCCCATTGCGCTTGCGCGAGGCGGAGGTGATTGAGCTCCGCGCCGGCGAGTTTCGCGCCGCGCAGGTCGGCTTCGTCCAGCTCGCAGCGATCCAGCAGCGCTGCCCGCAAATCGGCGCCGCGCAGGTTGGCCTTGCGGAGGATTGCCTGACTAAAAATTGAATCAAGAAGGCAGGCGTCATGAAGATCCGCTTCTTCCAAATCGGCATTCAGAAACTTGCACCGCGGTGCAAACACCTTTCGCAAATCAGCGCTGCGCAGGGTGGCGCGGGCAAACGCCGCGTCGTAGAGGTTGGAACCCACCAGCCGCGCGCCTGCCAGATTCGCGGCAGTAAGATTGGCACGTTCGAGATTCGCTCCTTCCAGATCCGCACTGGTCAGGTCAGTGCTGGGAAGTTGTGCGGAAGCCAACCGAACGCCGTGCCACCGCGCGTTGGCCAGATATGCGTTTCCAAGGTGGTACACGATTTTTTCTGACGGCCTCCAATCGCTGTGCATCATCACCAGCAGGCTTGCCGCTGTCGCTGGCAGACGGATGTCCCAGGAGTCGGCCAGCGCGCGCAGACGGATGTCTGCCGCCGGATGACCGGCAGCTCGCGCGGATACTTGTTCCAGGAGTTCGCGTGGAAACCGCCGCGCGATCGCTTCGTCGATCTGCGCACTATCGTCGCAAATGAGCTGCCGTGCGATGCCTGCGGCGGCCAGCGGAATCTGCACCGCTCGATGTCGCAGCAGACGAGAAACCCGGGAAGGCGGAAGCACCTCATCCGGCCGCGTCGTCAGATTAAAAAGAAGATGTTGTACGCATTTGCGCGCCGCTTCCTCGTAGTCGTCGGGCCGGGGCAATTCCATCCCGAGTTGCCAGGTGAGCGCGGCGGAGACGTCGGCGATCGAATCGTCCGCTGCCATTACATCCAGCACGATGCTCCACAACTCCGGCAGGCCGGCGAGCGCGCCAGCGCGGGCCTGTTCTCCCACGCGCGCGAGCACCGAAGCGCAGCGGCCGCGATGCGTGGCGATCAGGTATTCGATCAGATCGTCCAGCGTCCAAGGCGCCATCTCGAACGAGGTCAGTATTCCTGACTCGATGGGACGATTGGAGGTGAATACCAGAAGCTCGCCGGGCGGCGGATCGAGTTGCTGGTCTTGTTGGCAATCATGCATCGTGAGCGGCGCATCGGCGGGAAGGATGGCCGCAAGGTGCTCGAGTGCCGCGCTTTTCCCCGAGCCGGGCGGGCCACAAAGATTGACCGCGCCGCGGACGTCCGCCCTGAGCATTCCGCGGATGTGGGTTTCGAGCGGAAGCGCTGACTCAGCGCCCGTTCTCCACACGCGCGGCACAACCGCCGCGCGCCGCGGGAGTGTTCCCGCGGGGAATGGCTGCCCATCCTGGCCGAGCCAACGCATGATGAAACATTATACGCACCGGCCACAGCCGACTGACGCATTCTTTGCAAAAGTTCGGTTTTTTAATTGCATCGCGGCCGCACGGCGCTAAGAATGAAAAGTGGGACGACGGGCAGCCATTCGTATTTGGGAACTTTGCTTTCCCGGAGGCTGATATGAAAGACCCCTCCATCAATGACAGCGTGCGGCTCATTCAAGATGTGCCTCGGCATCTGCTCCACAAGGACCAGGTTGGGATCGTGTGCAGCATCTGGCACGCGCCCGAATGCTTCGAAGTGGAATTCCGCCGGCCGGACGAAGACGAAAATGTCAGGGTCCTGCTGAGCCCGGAACAATTTCGGGTCGAGAGCTACTGGCGATAGAGACCCTCCCCGAATGGCAGTGAGCATGTGGCCGGTTTGTGGCTATGAATCCGACGGCTCACGTGGCAAAATGCGCAATATGGAAGGAGCCGCAACCGGCAAGCCTCTGGGCCTCAGCGTGTTACTCGTCGAGGATCACGTCGATAGCGCCCGCGCGTTGGCGCGGCTCCTCCAATCAATGGGGCATCAAGTCCAAACCGCACACACGCTCGGCGACGCGAACAAACTCGCGACTAACGGCCAGTACCAACTGTTAATAAGCGACCTGAAGCTGCCGGACGGCAGCGGGCTGGACCTTATCAAAAAGATGCGGGCTTCCACGCCGACCCTCAAGGCGATCGCCATCAGCGGGTTTAGCCATGCGACTGATCTTCAGGCGTGCAAAGACGCCGGCTTCGATACGCATGTCACCAAGCCCGTCGATTTCATCCAGTTTCGCGCTGTAGTGGAGACGACACTTCGCTCTTAGCCCTCCTCAGTGACTTGTCGCAACGGCGATTCCGTGGATCACCAGATACGCGATGCCGGCGACGAACGCCGAGCAGGGAAGGGTGAGAATCCACGCGGTGATAATCCGCTGGCCCCAGATCCATCGTACCGACCGCACGCCACGAGTTGTACCGACGCCGAGGATTGACCCGGTGATAGCGTGGGTCGTGGAGATGGGAACACCGCCGAAAGTGGCCGCGAAGATTGTCGTCGCGGCGGCTAGCTCGGCGCAGAATCCGCCGACCGGCGTCAAGCGCGTGATACCGGACCCCATCGTCTTCACGATGCGCCAGCCACCTGCCATAGTCCCGAGAGCGATTGCTGCCTGGCAAGCAAGGATGATCCAAAGTGCGATCTCGTGTTCATGCCAGAGGATGCGATGCTTTGAAGTGGCGTACTGTCCTCGGCCGGCTGCGATCAACATCGCAACGATGATTCCCATTGTCTTTTGCGCGTCATTACCGCCGTGCCCGAGGCTATAAACGCCGGCGGAAAAAAGCTGGAGCCGTCGAAACAGCCCATCGACGCGCATGGGCGTGGAACGCCGAAAAATCCAGGACACGGCGATCATGTTCAATCCGCCCAGCAGAAATCCAACCAGCGGCGATAGAATCAGCCAAAGTAAAACCGGCTTCCATCCCTCTGGTTTGATCACGGTAAATCCAACCTTTGCAATCGCCGCGCCGGCGTAACCGCTGATCAGCGCGTGAGATGAGCTCGTCGGGAGGGCAAGCAGCCAGGTGATGATGTTCCAGATAATCGCGCCCGTCAGGCCCGCCAGCACGACGTTTACATCACCGGCGAGCTGCGTCGTATCGAGCAGCTTTCCGCTGATCGTGCCGGCGACCTTTGTTCCGAAGAAAAATGCAGCGGCGAAATTGAATATCGCCGCCCACACGACCGCCTGACTCGGCGAAAGGACACGCGTCGAGACGACGGTTGCAATCGAATTGGCAGCGTCGTGAAAGCCATTAAGAAAATCAAAAAACAGCGCGACGATGATGATAAAAATCACCAGCGATAGCGCCGCTTGCGGAGCAGGAGCGGTTGCGGCGCCGAGAATTACAGGTAACGCAAAATTCATTTGGCAAAAATTGGTTAGAGCCCTTTCGATCACCTGCCCTCAGCAAGCGACCTCGCGCGCCCGTGTCACCCATTTTTCAAAACAATCCGTTCAAGCGTGTTACACACATCTTCACATCCATCAATCGAATCTTCGATGAGGTCGTAGAGCTCCTTCCACTTGAGGACTTCCAGCGCTTCGATGCTGCCGTCGAAGAGGCGCGACATGGCGGCGTGATGGTTGTCGTCGCCGACGCTTTCCATGTGATGCACCTGGATCAATTGCTCGCTCAGCTCCGAAAGCTTGCGGCTCTGTCGCAGCTTGCGCACCGCCTGATCCACCATCTGGGTCGCATCCACCAGGACCTGCGTCTGCTTCAAGAACGTCGGCTCCATCGCTTTGATATGAAACAAGGGAAATCGTTTGGCCAGGGCATCGACGCCGTCGATGATGTCATCGAGCTCGCCAACCAGCGTGTGAATGTCTTCGCGATCGAACGGCGTAATGAAGGTGCGATCGAGCCGATCGAGCGCCTGATGGGCAAGCTGGTCGGCGGCGTGCTCCTCCTCGCGAATACGCTGGATGGAAGCGGTGATGTCGGGAAAGGCCTGGGCAAGCCCCTGAAGGTGCCGCGCCACTTGCACGGCATGTCCCGACATCCCCTCAAAGAGGTCGAAAAACACCGTATCCCTTGGAAGCAGATTGAACATTCGGCTAAGACTCCATTAACGTTTGATGAAGAGGCGGGATTGTAGGGTCCGCTGGCTTGATGACGCAAGCCGTGCGGTGACTGTGATAATCGGGCGCCATCTTCGGGCTTGAATTCCGAAGTCCGAATTCCCGAAATCCGAATCAAATCCGAAGTCCGAATGACGAAATCCGAAACCACTAAGGACACCAAAGGAGCACCAAGGGCCACGAAGAAGAAACATCTGGGTTTCCTTCGTGGTTCTTCGTGCTCCCTTCGCGCACTTCGTGGTTTTCTTCGCTTCGGAATTTGGTCATTCGGATTTGATTCGGATTTCGGGGATTCGGGTTTCGGAATTCCGCAGTCGGGATTTCCTCGCTCCTTCCTCGTAGAATGCCGCTCGACCGCACATGCGCAGCCTGCTTCGCCATGTTCCGACGATCGAGTCCCGGGCGGCGATTGCGTCGCTGGTGGCGGCGGTTGCGCTCACGGGTTTGAAGTTTGCCGCTTATTTTGCGACCAATTCGTCGGCGATCTTTTCCGACGCCGTCGAGTCGATCGTGAACGTGGCGGCGTCTGCGTTTGCGATTTACTCGCTGTATCTGGCCCACCAGCCCGCCGACGCCGACCATCCTTATGGGCATGGCAAGGTGGAGTTCATCTCGGCGGCGGTCGAGGGCGGAATGGTGCTGGCGGCGGCGCTGGTGGCGGTTGTCAAAACCGTCGACCAATTCATTCATAACGTCGATCTGCATATTGAGAAACTCAGCCTGGGATTGGTGTTGCTCGGCATCGCACTGGCCGTGAACGGGTTGCTCGGCGCGATCCTGGAGCGGATTGGGCGGCGACAGGATTCGGCGACGCTGATCGCCGACGGGCGGCACTTGCTCAGCGACGCCATCACCAGCCTGGCCGCGGCATTGGGCATTCTTGTTGTACATTTCACCGGCTGGAAATACGCCGACCCGTTGGCGGCAATCGCGGTTGCGATTTACATCGCGGTCATGGGCGTCAAGCTCGTGCGCGATGCCGTCGCGGGACTGATGGATCGGCAGGATGTGTCGGATCAGATTCTTTTGCGCTCGATTCTTGATGCGCACGTCGGAGGGCGCGAGCCGCGCATTTGCAGCTACCACAAGCTAAGGCATCGCCATAACGGGCGATATCACTGGGTGGATTTTCACATCATGGTCCCCGCCGACTGGGACGTACGCCGAGGGCATCAGGTCGCCAGCACGATCGAGTATGAGATCGAGCAGGCACTAGGCGTCGGCAACGCGACAGCCCATGTAGAGCCATGTCCCGATCCAACTTGTGCCGCCTGCAATGCGGAAGAGGGTTCGGGGTTTGGGGTCCGGGAAAAGGGTTCAGGGTTCGGGGTTCACGGTTCAGGAAACTGAAAGTCGCCGCGTAGCGGTCGGACCAGAGGTCCACCTCTTGTCGCGCTCCTTCGTCCTTTTGTCTCTACGTCCCTTCGTCCCTAAGGTGCCGCGCACGGTTAACCTATCCAAATTCATCGGTTCATTGGGTGCCATGTCCCACGCTTGCGTGGGCATGTCGT
>DATBDZ010000005.1:0-8040 GCA_036276235.1 Humisphaera sp.
TGTCTACAAGGTCGTGATTACCTTCGCAGATGGCCATGCCAGCCGGCGCTTTGAGCTTGTGGAGGAAATCGAGTCCCGGCGGCAGATCGTCCAACGTCAGATCGATCAGATCACCCGTGAAGACGACGAAATCGGACTTCAATCCGTTAACCTTTTCGATGATATGCGGCAGCCGATCCGGACGCATGAAGCGGCCAATGTGCAGATCGCTCACTTGCGTAATCGTCATGCCATCGAGCTGGCGTGGAAGCGACGGAATTCGCAGAACGAACGGCCGCACGCGCATCTCGCGAAGCTGTGCAACCGTGCGCACACCCACAACTGTCGCGATGATCGGCGGCGCTGCGAATGCCGTCGCAGCCAAAACCTGTCGGCGCGTCAGCGCGTTCTCTTTGGTCGCGGACGGCGCGGCGTCGATTGATGCCGGCCGCGGGACATTTTTTCGCCGGCCAAAGATTTTCGAGAGAACCCATATCGCTGCGACCAATAGCATGACCGCCGGCAGGACGATCATGTGCCAGATATAACTTTGCGTATGCACCCAGAGCGGCACAATTGACCCTGAGCCGCGGAGCTCCCACGGAAGCAGCAGAGCCGCCAGCAGATAGAGCATCTGCGCGATGATGAATCCGCTGAGCAAGACTCGCCACAAAGCGCCACCGGGCACGCAGCGCAGGCGCGGGATGGCGATGACCCAGAACGCCGCGTCGGCGCAGAGCATCGCGATCAGGATGCAGATGAGCTCGGGGAAGAGCATACGGAGGAAGAGTCTACTTTCTACGCGACTTGCCGCCGCGCTGTTCTACTCTATACTGCCCCCGTCGTTGAGGGATCGACGCGCATGAAGTGGTCAAATTTGCTGATTATTCCGCTTCTGCTGACCTGCGGCGGCTGTCTGCATCGCACGATCGAAGTGACCAGCGATCCGCCGGGCGCTTTGGTTACCCTCAAGGATCAGGAAGCGGGCCGCACGCCGTTCAAAACCGAATTCAAATGGTACGGCGTCTACGACATCGAGCTGACGAAAGAAGGATACGAGCCGATCAAAACGACGGCACCGATCATCGCGCCCTGGTGGCAATGGGTGCCGCTCGATCTGTTTACTGAAATGCTGCCGATCGAGGACCGCCACGAGTTGCGTTATACGATGGTTGGCCCGACGACACAGCAGACCGATCCAGAGATGATGCTCCGTCGCGGGGAAGGCCTGCGTGCGCAGCTTCAATCGAGCGAGCGCCCGGCAACGCAGCCCACGACCAAGCCGACAACTCAGCCGACCACGAAACCTGCCGCAAGCAAGTCAAGCCGATATAAGAAGAAGTAAGATCAGGCGGCGATCATCTGCCCTAACGGGGATGCCGCCACAGCGGATTTGTTGTTGGTCATCACTACCGTCTCCCAGAGATCGATGCTCTCCAGTTTGTAGCGATAATCGATTTCCGCCCCCGTTCGGCGAACCAGATCCTGCAATGCCAGATCGCTGCGCCAGCCCAGCTTGGTGCAGAGCGGGCAGAGCCATTTCTCCAGCATTGCCAGGAAGCGATTGGTCGATTGGAAATGATTGACGATGACGATCCGCGCCCCTTCCTTGGCGACGCGCTGGGCTTCCATCACCAGACGATAGGGGTCGCTTACCACGCTGATCACATGGCTGATAAACACATGATCAAACGTGTTATCGCCAAACGGCAGGCGCATGGCGTCGGCCTGAAAGACCGAGGCGTTATCGCGGCCCTGTTCGCGGATTTTTTTGCGGGCCTCGCGAAGCATCCCGCTGGAAAGATCGATGCCGACGACGCGGCCGCGATCCTTCGGATAGTAGTTGAGCGAGACGCCGGTGCCGATGCCCAGATCGAGCACGCGGTCATCGGGAGCCATGTTCATGTGCGAGATCGCCCTGGCGATGCGCCGCCGGACCAGCCGGCCGAATGTCGCGTCGTAAAAGATAGAATGAATGTCGTAGATCTTGCGAGTGCTCGATTCCTGCATGAATGACCTTCCCTGACCGATCAGAAGCGGCAATGTATTACAAAGGGACACTCTAGTGACCCACGCCGACTTTGCCAAGCGGAGGAATCCGGATTGCCCCCCGTCGGGGCGAATCTCGTGTACGCCCTCTTTGTTGCTTCGAGCGAGCGACGCGGGTGAACACAAGGTTCACCCCTACGAAGAATGGGGCGAACACGAGTTCGCCCCAACGAAGAATGCGGGCGAACACGAGGTTCGCCCCTACTTTTTCTTCGCGGCTTTGAGTTGCGCGGCTTCCGGGGCCTGCTTGTAATGCGGATCGAGCGGATAACACCCCGACGGCAGCGCGTTGCGGGGAGCGGTTGTACAATCGCTAAAAGTGCGGCAGACGTGCTTGGTCTGCATGGCATTTCCCCGCAACACATCCAGCGGAAGCTGCGGGTAAGAAAGCACCATACGGCCCAGCCCGATGCTGTCGATCCAGCCTTCAGAAATCGCGGCCTGGGTGACGTTTGGCAGGAAATCCTGAAGATAGGTGTAGCCGGTGCCCACCAGCAGCATGTCGGGAAATTGCTGCTTAAGCTGTCGCGCCGCGTGCATCTGACGCGCGACACCAACCAGCGGATCTTCCGGCGGCTGATACCCATCCGAAGGCGGATATAACGCAGGCCGTTGGATGTGTGGATTGTAATAAGGACTGCCGGCGGTGAGGTTCACGAGCCGAATATCCAATTCACGCAAAAGCTCCAGAAACTTCGCCGGCTCCGTAAGGTCTGGTTCGAGCGGATTGTCCGGGTTCAATCCAAATCCCCATCGGTAAGGCAGATGATCCTGGTACTGATCCGGAATCCCGGGCCCCAGCTTTCCGGGACTTGAAAGAGCAGGATCAGGCCGGAACGGGACGAAATCGAATGCCGACACGCGTACGCCGATCAGCAGGCCCGGGCACTGCGAGCGCACACCGGCGACGATCTCGCGCAGGAAGCGGGTGCGGTTCTCGAAGCTGCCGCCGAATTCGCCGGGGCGCGTGTGGGCACTGAGGAACTCGTGGCCGAGATAGCCGTGGCAATGCTTGAGGTCCACGAAATCAAAGCCGGCATCCGCGGCGACGCGCGCGGCTTTGAGATACTCGGCAATCAACTCGCGGATCTGCGCGTCAGTAAAGACCGGATAATCCGGCCCGAGATTATGCCTTCGATCCAGAATCGGATGGCGATACAAAATCCGCGGCTCGCGCTTGCCCCATTCATTGGGAACACTAAATCGCCCTGAATGCGTCAACTGCAACCCAATCAACAAATCATCTGTCGAGCCGACGGATCGCTGGTGCTCGTCAACCAGCGTTTGGCGCAGCTTCGTCAGATCTTCTTTGCTCGTCGGCCCCAGAAAAAGCTGATGGGGATTAGCGCGGCCATCGTGCCGCACGGCAAACGCCTCTCCGCCCCAGATCAGCTTGGCTCCGCTCGCGCCAAAATGCTTCCAGCGACGGAGGGTGTTGTCGGAGGGCCGCCCGTCACGCGTGCCGTCCCACCCTTCCATTGGATGGATCGCAAACCGGTTGCCGATGGTCCGGCCGTTCACCTGCAGCGGCTTTCCGAGCGGCGAGCTTCCTGCTGCCGCCAATTCATCGTCACAAGCAATTGACAGATTCAAGCTCGCCAGATGCTCGCGAAACGCCGTCGTGGTTTTCAGGCTGCCGATGCCGATGTACGAACGAGCCGCCATCAAGTCTCCTTGCGTTTTGGTGGGGCTGGGAGCGAATCCCACCAGGGGCGACAAGAATACCTGCCCCACCGAAAAAACGGCAATGTGAGCCGTGGTCATTTGCTCCGGTGCGGAACCGCTGCACCGCCGAAGAGTCGAGACGCGCTTACTCCCTCTCCCCTGTACTCAGGGGAGAGGGTTGGGGTGAGGAGACGAACGCGTCGACTTGCGAACCGCGCCATGTCGCGACACGCCGTCCCCTCACCCTGCCCTCTCTTCTGAGTACAGGGGAGAGGGTTCTGAGGACTCCCGCCCTACTTTGGTTCGACGATCAGAAAGTTACAGCCGTTCCCTTGGACGAGCGGCTTCAATTGCAGATGCCCGTTTATAGCTTTCGGATTTTCCGCCCAGAGCCGCGATTGCACCTGGCACATTTCCGCAATTCGATCAACTTCATTCTTCGAGTATGCCAGCGAAGCGTTCTGTCGCTGGGCGGAAAGTTTCTTGAGCAACTGATGCGGCGAATTGTGATCCCGATCGAAACGGAACTCTCGCACGCTTGCCGGGCCATTCCATCCGAGCGCGTCGATGTCGAGAGCGATCTCGAAAGAAGCATCCGATCGCGACTGCGTGTCAGCGGCATCGTGCGTGAAGAGAAGGACGCGTAAAACGCCCTTCTGGTCGCGCGAGGCGAATCCGCCGACCGTGTGGCCATCGACATGTTGCTCCGGCAGTACCCAATATCGATCGCCCATATCGGATAGCAGATTCAGAGCGTGAAAGATCGGCATCGGAACGGTTCGCTGCGCGGTTTCATTCCCGTCGCTGTAATTGACGATCTGCGTGACGGCATTAAGAGCGGCAAAATTCATCGGCGGCGGCCAGACGGTCGGGATCGTCTGTCCATACGCATAGCGCGAATCCGTAGCCGCCTTGAGAAGCTGGCGATAAGCGACATCGGCGCACCAGGTTTCGAAATATCCGTCACCCAGATAGGTATCGCCCGCTGCCTCATCGGGCGGGGGCATCCAGTCGGGGCAGGATTCGTGCGAATCGACCCATAGCTTGGCGTAGAAGTCGGCGTCGATTTCGAGCGCCATTTTTTTCGCTGCCGCCAGTTTGTCGGCCATCATCTGCGAGCGGTTGTAGGAGTGAACGGAGATGAAATCACACGGGCTGCCCTTGCCATTGTGCGCGGTGCAGAGCGCTTCGACACGCCGCGAGCGTTTGCCGTCGAGGCGATGATCGGCAACCGCCGTGTTCTTTGGTAGCGCGCCCGGTGCCGTCGCGGTTGGAGAGCAGTGCGCCAGAAACTCCTTGAGGCGCAGATTCGTTCCAAAGATTCCGCCGAGCTCCAGGCCGCCGATGAAGACTTTGTTGGAATCGTAGCCGCGCTCCTCGAACGCCCGGAGGATCGCGTCGGCGGTGTAGTCGTAATAGGTTTGCAGGTCTTCCCAACTGGCCCTCCAGAAGATTCCGCCTAAATCCGGCTCGTTGAAGATGCTCCAGACAAAGTTCGCGGAATCGGCGCCATATCGATCGATGATGTGGCCGGCGATGGTTTTGGCGACGTCGTGCCACTGCGCGTAATTCTTCACGGTCGTCCAGCTTCGGCCGTCGCGGGAAAGATCGCCGGGCGCGTCGGTGAAGTTTGGCATGAGCCGCCGGCCGGCGCGATGGGCGAGGTCCCATTCCTTGTCGAGCCGACCCCAGTAATAACAGGCGGTGCCGGGCGGATCGTACTTCACCAGATAACACCCGCCCGGCGGAAAAAGCCCCGGCGCATCCGGATCATCGCGCGTCGACAGCGGGTTTTCGTAATCGATCTTCCAGCCACCCTCGGGCATCGCGACGCGACTGAGGGCAACGGTGTGCGCAGCGCTATCGGCGGCGATTACTTTCGCGCGAGCATCGTGAAGGCCATCGCTGATAAGAATTTCATCCCCTGCGTGATAATCATCCGCAACCGGCCGGTCGGCAGGAATTCCATACTGCTCGTGACCGTACATGTCTTCGACGCTCAGGATCACGCCATCAGCCGTCGGCTCCATCGTCTTGATGCGGCGGGTTTCTCGCTCGCGCACGATGTTCGGCAGATTGCTCGGGAAAAACCCGGTCGCCGGGCGCAACTCGGTCCCTGTCAGCCAAAAGTCGCGCTGCAAATCCCACGCGCGCGGATGCTGCATGCGCGCCTGGTTCATCAGATCGTACGTCGGCCCATAGCTCGCCCGGCGGGTGCAGAAGATGACGTTGCAGATTCCGGAGAAGAACTGTCCATGCCATTGGACGGGCGGGCGTGCCAGATCAAAGCGCGCATCGATCACATGCTGACGGGCGTCGGATTCGGTGGTGAAGCTCCAAGATGCGACGTCAGTCTGTTTTGCGCCCGTCTCGTACAGGTACGCGCGAACCGTGTAGCGCGTCAGCGGCTTCAGTTGGCCGCCCGGCTCAACATAAATGTGAAGCGCCTTGGCGGCCGGACGCAGCCAGCCCGAGGCGCCGTCGGCGAATTTGCTGTCCGGCCGAAGCAGCTCGACAGCTTGCCCGTCCTGAGCTTGCAAACTGAGGCCGACCGAAGGCGCAAGCTTTTTCGCGGCTTCGATGTCCGGCACTGCCAACTCAAGATAAATGCTCGTCCGCAACGGCACGTCCGTCGCGTCGCGAAACGGCCGCGGGCTGCCGTGCGGATCGGGGGCGCGTTCTACGAGTTTGGTTTGCTGGGCGAAGGATTTGGCGGCGAGCAATAATCCGATGAACAGGATGCACAGACACCCCGCCAGGGGAGCCTTCACGTGTGGTTTTCGATTTCGCATTGGAGATTCGTTCAGTTTTTCTCGCTCAGTGGTCAGGAAACTCTGGACAAGGCCCTGTGCCTCTCGCCGACGAAACTGTCATGCTGAGGTACTCCGAAGCATCTGGCCCATTTGGGCAATCGTGCCAGATGCTTCGGAGTACCTCAGCATGACGGTTCCCGTGGATCAATTCGCGTAGCAGCGAACTTGGCAGCGTGCGCTTCAGCGCACACGCAAATCGCTCGACAATCGAATCCGCGTGTGCTGAAGCACACCCTACGGAAACTTTCCCTTCCGTCTACCTCTTCTGTTTTACTCTTTCCCTCCCCTGCCGTACCTTAGCGGCGTGCGGAAGAATATCGCCATTCTTGGCTCGACCGGATCGATCGGCTGCAACGCGTTGGAGGTGATCGAATCGCTCGGTCCCCCCTACCGCGCCGTTGCGCTCAGCGGGCATCGGAACCTGGACAAACTTTCCGAGCAGATTCGCCGCCATCGGCCGGCGGCGGTGGCGCTGACGGACAACACCGACGAAGCCGCCGAATTGCGGATTCGGGAATATGGCGCGGAGATTTATCGCGGGCCCAAGGGGATGGTGGAGATGGTGCAGCGGGACGATGTGGATATCGTCCTGGCGGCGGTGGTTGGGGCGGCGGGATTGCCGGCCGTGCTAGCCGCCGTTCGGGCGGGGAAGGCGTTGGCGCTGGCGAACAAAGAGTCGCTCGTGGTCGCCGGATCGCTGCTGATCCCCGAAGCCCGCAAGAGAAACGTCCCGATTTTGCCGGTCGATTCCGAGCACTCGGCGGTTTTCCAGGCGCTGCAATGCGGCCGTCGCAAGGACGTCAAGCGCGTCATCCTCACCGCCAGCGGCGGGCCGTTTCGCACCGCCAGCAAAGAAAAGATCGAGAACGCCACGTTGGAGGACGCTCTGGCCCATCCCACCTGGCGGATGGGGAACAAGATCACGATCGACTCGGCGACGATGTTTAATAAGGCGCTTGAGATCATCGAAGCATGTTGGCTGTTTGATTTGCCGCCGCAGCAGGTTGAAGTGGTGATCCATCCTGAGTCGATCATTCATTCGATGGTGGAGTTTGTGGATCATTCGATCGTGGCTCAGTTGGGTCCGCCGGACATGCGCACGCCGATCCAGTATGCCCTTACGTTTCCCGAGCGAGCCGGCGGCATCAGTCGGCGGATGGACTTAACCAAATCTTTTCAACTTCGCTTTGAGCCGCCCGATTTTGAAAGATTTCCCGCACTTGCCCTGGCCTATGACGTAGCGAAGATGGGCGGCAGCGCCGGAGCCGTGCTCAACGCAGCCAATGAGGCGGCGGTTGAGGCCTTTGCGGCCGGTAAGATCACGTTCGGCGAGATTTCCCGGCGGGTTGCCCGTACAATCCAGGCGCATAACCTTCAGGCAACGCCCACATTGGACGATTTGCTTGAAGCAGACCGCTGGGCTCGTGCGAAGGTGGTCGAATAAGTTGTCAGTTGCCCGCGGGAAAATACGTTGTCAGTTGCCAGTTGTCAGTTGTCAGTGAAGACAATGAACGCTGGATCAGAATTGACAGCG
>DATBDZ010000006.1:0-14183 GCA_036276235.1 Humisphaera sp.
TTGATTCGGATTTCGGGGATTCGGATTTCGGAATTCACGATACGCCTGGTGTTTCCTTCTGCTTATTGCTTGCCCGGCAATATCGGAAATGTCCCCGCTTCGTCGGCGATTATTTGGCGATAGCGGGCAATAAGTGAGGGCGTAGCGATTTGTTCGAGATTGGCTCCCAAAGCGATGCTATCCACCGTGTACAAAAAGCGTTGACACTTGGACCATTGATGATCCAGCGCCAGATCGCGATCGGTGGCGGCCTGGAATTGATCGTACGCCGTCCGGAAGCGCGCGTATTGGCGGTCCCCCTCGATCCAGTTGAGGATGCGTGGCCCTTCATCGCGCAACAGCTCCGGCACGCGCGGATTCCACGGGCTGGAAAGCTCCGGCCAGCGGCGGGTGAGGCGCTGCGTGATCCCCTTGGCGGCGCGGTCGGCGTCGTTCCAGCGCGCGGTGCGCTGCTTCTCGGAATTTTTGCGATCGGCGTCGATCTTGTCGGCCAGTTGCTTTGCCGATGCCACCTCGGCTCCGGCTTTCAGCTTCAGTTCCTTCGCCAACCCTTCGAGGACGACGCGCTGCGCCGGCGAGGCATGTTCCAGCAGTGAATCGAACGGAGAATCGGACGAGAGCAGGCCGTCGCCGCGCGCTTTGCTGAATTGCCGCAGAAATACGTCGGATGACGTGATCGGAATATCGATCGTATCGGAATTCAGAACCGTATACGCGTGAGCCTCGGCGAAGCTTACCTTTCCATCATGATCATAATCCGGCGGCGTCACCGGCTTGCCGGTTCGCGTCTTTCCATCGAGCGCGGCAAAGAAATACGTCGAGTAATCGCGATAGTCTTCTTCGGAAATATCGGCGGTGCAGCCGGCGGCGTTGCGATCGGGCGTCGTCGCGAAAAATCCGCATCGCCGGCCCGCGCTCATGATCGGGCCCGCGCGGCCATTGTTGAACATCACATCCGCGAAGCCGCCGGCGTGGCACTGCACCATGATGAGCACCACGCTCAACTTGGGCGAAAGCTTGTCGAGCAATCCGGTGAACTCGACGACGCTCATCGGGCGGTCATTCCAGAGACTGAAATTCGTATTGCGTCCATTGTTCGGGCCGCCCGGACCGCCGTGCCCGGTGAAATAGATGAACAGCCGATCGCTCTCGCCCAGCCGCGCGCCGATCCGGTCAAACCATTTGCGCAATTCCTCGCGGCTCGATGCCCCGGAAAGATTCGGAATCTTGTGCGGCCGATACTGGAGATTGACCCCCTCCTCCTGATTAAACAGCCGCGAGAGCACCAGATTGACCTGCGGCAATTTATCAGCGGCGACATATTGCACATCGCGGCTGCCGGCCTCTCCATCGCTGAAAAAGATTTCGTGCGCCACATCCGGCGCTTCAACATCCTCCAGCAGATGCTGAAAGAACAAAACGTTTTTCTCAAGCGAAACCTGGTTGTAAGTGGGAGAGTCCCCGCCGCCGATGGTGAGAAAATGATCGGCGGCTTTGGAGGGCGGCGCGAAATTCAGAAGCATCAACGCGCCAGCGAGTATCAGTGCTCCAGCCCGGTTTGTCGGGATGCGCATGTGCCGAATGTATCAGAAATGCAGGGGCGATGACATCGGGCTTTGCCGCGCGCCTTTGGCCAGTGGGTTTTTCTCCCTCCGCCGGTACTCCCCAACATTTTGCAAGAACGCTCTAATTTACGTTGCCATCTGCAATTCCAACTCAGAATCCGAGACAACCGTCATGCTGAGGTACTCCGAAGCATCTGGCCCACTCGGGCGAGCCAGCCAGATGCTTCGGAGTACCTCAGCATGACGGTGTGCGAAGCCAGTGGACAAAAATTCGGCAACCACAGCCTCCGCAAAAAAAAGGAGTTAAAGCGCGGATGCAAAATGTTGGGAGTACCGGAGGAGGGGACAAATGCCGATCGCGGAAGGTGCCGCGCAACTTTCTTTCAGTTCGGCCTTGGAAATCCCCACGCTGCCGCGAGGGCGTCGGCGGCGGATTCGGGGTCTTCGCCGGGCCAGCGGCCGCCGTGGCGTAGATGGGCGTGTGCCAGCTCGTGCGCGATCAGCCATCTGACGAACGGCTCAGGGCGATGTCGGAGCGTGCGCTTGAGCACCACCGAGCGGCTGGCGCGGCGCCGGCTTGGAACGCCGACCGGTATGTGCATCACCACTCCCCTGCCCGGCTCGTAGTCGCACATGCGAAACGCTGGATCATCCATCAGATCGCCGCGCACGTCGGCGGGGAGTTGGCGAATCACGACCTCAACATGGGCGCGCAAAAAAGGCTGAAGGTCAAACGGGGAGAGCCATGTCTCGATGTGATTCATCATCTTCGCGCGCGTGAAGTTCAAGTACGCACTTCTTCGGTTCACCAGACTATACGCACGGTTACCTCATCCGGCGACCTACAGTAAACGGAGTTGATGGTTTGAGAATGCTGTCATGCTGAGTGGCCATGCGGCCGCGCCGCACCCGCGAAGCATGAAAACGGTGCTGTAGGGTGGGTGTACTCGCCCACCATGAGCGACGTGGTGGGCGAGTACACCCACCCTACACGAAATCGCGACATTTTCAGAGCAGGTACTCCGAAGCATGACCGGTCCTCGTTTCGGTATTCGATGGTCGTGCTGTGCCCTCGCGATGGTGATACGTTCCGTGAAATCAAGTTCTAACTTTCGGAACCCTAGCCCATCAGTTCTTGCCGCCTTTGCCTTGCTCTTTGCGGATTTCTTCGACCCAGTTTTGCAGGCGTTCCATGAGACGGGCGATCAGGCCTTTGGGCTGGGGTTGTTCCTGAACGCTGTCGTTGCCCATCCGTTTGCCGCGTGTTGCGGTGATCGGAACGAACACCTTGCCGGCTTTTTCGGCTTCCTCGCGGGCTTTGATGTGATCGCGGACGATTTTGCTTTCGATCACGCCGATGGTCATGCTCGTCAGGTAATACAGATTCAATCCGCTGGGGAAGGAATAGAACATCAGCGGGAAAAACATCGACATCCCCTGCGTCATCTTCTGCGTCTGCTCCTGCTCGGGCGTGAGCGTGGCGGTCGGCTTGGGCATGAAATACTTCTGATTCACGTAGGTAGCGACCGCCATCAGGATCGGCAGGATATTGATACCCGAAATGTGCACCGTCGTGACGATCAGCGGTATCGGCACCGCATGGGAAAAGGTGATCAGGCCATCGGGCTTGGCAAGGTCTTTGATCCAGGTGAAGCCGTAGAGAAACGGCGCTTGCCGCAGCTCGAAGGTGCTTTGCAGGGCCGACCAAAGAGCGATCCAGATCGGCGTTTGCAGGAACATCGGCGCGCATCCGAATAGCTGGGCGGGCAGCGCCTCCTTCTGATACTCCATCATGGCCCGGTTGAGGCCTTCCTTATCGTCGGCGTACTTCTTCTTGAGCTTCTCCATCTCCGGCGCCATCTTCTGCATCTTCATCATGTGGATCTGACCGTTCCTGGTCAGAGGATGAAGCAGCGTGCGCACGACGACGACGAGGCAGATAATCGCGACGCCCCAGTCTCTGAAGATCAGGTGGAAAAACTGAAGTATTTTCAGCAGGACATCGATCAACCAGTCCCACGTGCAGAATCCGCACAACGAGCTGCGCGTCACGAGCACGATGTTGTACATGCGCGGATACGCTTCGTAGTAGCCTCCGCTGGCCGTGAGCACGCCGCGCGATTTGGGGCCGAAATAGGCGGTGAGTTCGACCGACGATTGCCCGCCGGGCTTGATCGTCTGCGGATCGATGTCGAAGGTCATCGCGACCTGGCGATTGTCGCTGTCATCCGGATTCAGCGCCTGGGCATGCACCGAATACCTTTGCGCCAGATCTTCGCCGACTTTGGGAAGGATCAGGGCATTGAAGTACGTGCTGACCTGTCCCGCCCACATCGCATGGTGCTGATCGCCATTCTGCGTGAGATCGAGGCCGGCGGCTCCGGGCTTGAAGTCGCTGCCGTCGGTGGCATGTTGCACGACGTCGATCATCTTCTTAGACGGCAGATTGAAGCCAACCAGCACGACGATATCCCCGCCGCGCTGAATCTCGCGCGGCGGCTCGGTCGGGCCGTTGAAAGATTGCTTGACCGTTAACTCGCGCTCGCCGACCGGCTCGATGAGCTGCTTGATCGCCACCTCGTAACCGAGATTCGCGTCTTTGGGCTGAGAAAGGGTGTAGGTCTTGGTGACCTTGGCAACCGGCGTTTCTCCATCGGCGATCATCACACCGTAGCTTGCCGAGCGGGCATCGGATTGCAGAAGCTTCCAGGGGGCATCGGTCAGATCGATGGTGACGCCGTTGACGGCAACGGTGCGTGTCGCCATCGGCTCGGTGCCGGCATGATTCGTGTACGGCTGCTCGAATGTATAAGGCTTTCCGTCATCCGCTTTGAACTGATTGAGGATGACCTTCTCAATGCCCGCGCCGCGCGGCGTCAAGAATACCTGCATCGCCGACACGGACTTGTCGGGTGAGCCGATAACCACTGACGTGGATGCGCCGGATGTTCCCGGAATCTCAATGGCGCGCAGGCCCGCGGAAATCGCGGGGGCGGAGCTTGGGCCGGTCGTCGATGCGCTCTGCGTGGTCGAAGTTGTCGAAGGTGCCGCCCCGGTGTTGGAAACCTGCTCTGGCGTCGAGCCGGGCGGGAGCGGCGGATATTTTTTGTTGTAGTACGTGACGAAGACGAACCAGAGTGCAAAGATGCCCGTGCACACTGCGATCATCGTCACCGTACGGCGCGTTTCCATTCTGTTCCTTAATAATAAGGGTTCAGGGTTCGGGGTTCAGGGTTCAGCGGAAGAGAGATTACTTCTGCCTCTGAACCCCGAACCCTGAACCCTGAACCCTGAATCCTATCTGCCGTCCAGCAATCTTGTTCCCAGGAAATTATCCAGATCGGGGACGGCCTCGACCTTTTTGACTGTTTTCTCGACGTCGTAGGGGAGCCGCACGAATTCGATGTAGCTTTCGGTGACGACGACAAAGCTGGTGCGTGGGTCGCGATCGCGCGGCTGGCCGACGCTGCCGACGTTCACGATCGCCTTTTCATCGGTGAGCTCGAATTTGTAATCCAGCTCATCGGGGCTGTAGAAATCCGGGCCTTCGAGAAAGACGCCGGGGACATGCGTGTGGCCG
This sequence comes from Humisphaera sp., assembly GCA_036276235.1. Lineage (GTDB taxonomy): Bacteria > Planctomycetota > Phycisphaerae > Tepidisphaerales > Tepidisphaeraceae > JANWHF01. The sequence goes on from DATBDZ010000006.1 coordinate 5,146, forward strand.
ACAAAACAGAGCCGCTCGAAGCGCTCGAAGATGCTGACGAATTTGCCGGGATTGGTGTAGATATCGTCGGGGAAGATGTATTCGTTGATCGGCCGCCGCGGGGAGGCATGAACCGCGACAAATTCCGCCGTCCGCAGCCGCACGGGAAGATTTCCCAGAAACTTCCATCGCTTGGCGCGGCGGGCGGTATCGGTATCGGCCTCGAATACTTTGCGCGTCCAGTAGCAGGCCTGCTCGGCGCCGGCGTTGAAATTGTAAGGCTCGTAGAAGACGGCGAAATCGTGGTTCCCCATGATCGTGGCGCGGCAGCGCTGGATCACCAGATCGACACATTCCATCGGGTTTGGGCCATATCCGACGATATCGCCCAGACAGACGATATTTTGAATGCCCCGCCGATCGATCTCCTGGAGAACGGTGCTGAAGGCTTCGAGATTGCCGTGAATGTCACTGACGATCGCAAACATCTGGCTGGCCGTCCGCTTCGCTTTCCCGCCGGGCACAAGAGCTAATGCCCGTCGCACGCGCAATTTGCGCGGCGCACGATGCGAGCCACGGGCAGAGGTGCGAGATGGTACGGGGCGCGGGGGGATGCGTCAATCGTGTTGGAGGAAGGCACGTAGGCACGGAGGCACGAAGGGGCGGAGGGGCGGAGGGAGGGACGGAGGGGGACGGAGACACGGATGGACGAAGGGGTTGGGGAATGCGCCAATTCCTGCCGGGGGCTGGTCTTTCCCTCCGTGCCTTCGTGCCTTCGTGCCTCCGTGCCTTTTTCGGAACCCCTTGGCGAAGCCCCCCTCCACCCTTAAAACTCACCGATGCGACTTCCTGTTCGGCTTACGCCGCAGCATCCGGGGTTGAAGGTTTTGGTGGCTATTTTGATTGCGGCTGGCGCGACGGCGCTTGGCGTGGCGGCGCATCATCTTCCGGGACTTTCCGTTGCTCTGTCGGGGTTGGACAACACCCTTTACGACGCGTTCTACCATTTCCGCAAGCCGCAGGATCGGAGTGGCGGGCCGATCGTGATTTTGGCGGTTGATGAATCCACCAAAGCAAAGATGGCCACGCGCAATTACACCTGGCCATTTCAACGGAGCATCTGGGCGGCGGCGATCCCGTATCTGCAGGCGTGCGGCGCGAAGGCGATCGTCTTTGATATCACGTTCAAGGATCCGGCGGGATTCGACATGGAGTTCGGCAAGGCGCTGGATGCAGCCACGGTGCCTGTCGTATTGGGCTCGATGTTCAAATCGGATGGCAAGCCGGATTCCTTCGCGCCAAAGGTGCAAAAGCCACCGAATTTGGGCGCCGTTAATCTCCTGGACGACAAGGTGGAGCGAGAATATCAGCCGTACATCTATGGCGCCCCGAGCCTGGCCGTGCAAGCTGCACGAGCTGCCGGGGCGACCATTCCCTCGTGGGCGAACGCACCATTCCGCATGCACTTCTACGGGCCGTACGTTCTGAAGGACGGACATACGACCACTTACAACTATGTTCCGGCATTTCGGGTGTTTCTCAATTCATTTGACTCCTCCCACAAGCAGCTCGCGGCAGATTCGGAACTCGTTCGCGGCAAGATTGTGATCTTCGGCGTCACGGCGCAGGGATTGTTTGACCTCAAATCTTCGCCGGTTTCCGGCATCTATCCCGGCGTTGAGGTGCAGGCGACCGCGATCGATAATCTGATGAATGGCCAGCGCGTGCTCGAGAGCGGACCGTGGCCAAGTGCTCTGGTGACATTTGTTGCGGCGCTTCTGGCGGCGCTTGGGATTGAATTTCCGCGGCGCGTGTCCGTCAAGGTGCTGGATGCGCTGCTGGCCGCCGCCGCGCTGACGGGGTTTGCCGTGCTTTGGTTCCTCGGCGGCCAGATTCATTGGCTGCCGATGGCGTCTCCACTGCTCACGCTCCTGATCGCGGTCGTCGCGGCATTCGCTTACAGCTATTTCAGCGAAGATCGGCAGCGTCGGGTCGTGCTTAAGGCGCTGGGGCAATATGTGTCGCCGCATGTTGCCGCCGAGATTCAGCGTAATCCCCAGAGCCTCAAGCTCGGCGGGCAGCGGCGCGAGATGACTGTCATGTTCACCGACATCCAGGGCTTCACCGATCTGAGCGAATCGATGGATTCGCAAAAACTCAGCGAGATGCTGAACTTTTATCTGGGCGAGATGTCGGATCTGATCCTCAAATGCGACGGCACGCTCGATAAATATATCGGCGACGCGATCATGAGCTTCTGGAACGCGCCGATCGTGCAGCCGAATCATGCGGCTCTCGCCTGCCGCGCGGCGCTGGCGATGCGCGATCGCGAGGCGGAGATTCAGGATGATCTGCAGAAGCTGGGCGCGCCGGGATTGCTGACTCGCATCGGCATCAACACCGGCCCGATGGTGTTCGGCAACATGGGCGCGCCGCAGAAATTCAATTACTCGGTGCTTGGAGACGCCGTCAATCTCGGCAGCCGACTTGAGGGGGCGAATAAGATTTATTCGTCGCGCATTCTGGTCGCGGAAACAACCGTCGCATTGACGCGAGAGAAATTCGTTTTCCGCGAGCTCGATCTGCTGCGCGTGAAAGGCAAGCTGAAGCCACTGGCGGTTTTCGAGCTGCTGGCCGAAGGCGCAGCCGACGAGGCGATGCGCGATCGCGTCGGGAAATTCGAAAGCGCGCTGGCGGCATATCGCCGGCAAAACTGGGAAGAAGCCCAAAGGATTCTGTCGGCGTTGCACGAGCAATTTCCTCAGGACGGCCCGGTCGCATCGCTGCTGAAACGAATCGCCAAGCTACAGCACGATCCGCCGCCGGCGGATTGGGATGGAGTTTACATCGCGAAGGACAAGTAGCGCCTGTCTCGTACTGCCTGTCTCGATTGAAACGTGCAGGCCAAGACAGTACCCTCACGCTATCAAGTCAAGGAGTTTTGCGATGAAAGAGCCTTCGGTGCGAAACAGAAAAAGATTGCGCCGCGGCGTGATGGCCGCCGTTCTCGCGACGCTGGCGATCACCGCATCGGCCGACCAGGTGACGATTCACAAGGCGCTGGACGTTTTGGCGGATAAGAACCCGTTTGCCGATTCGGTCGAATCCGTGCCGAGCGAGACATCGCTGGAAAGGCTGGGCACCGAAGGAAGCTGGGTGAAGGTCAAGACTCCCAGCGGCAAGATCGGCTACGTCACCAGCGACGACATCCAATCGCCGCTGAATCTGACAGGTGTCGCCGCCAACAACTCGGCCGATCTGGCGGCGGCGAGCAACGCTGGCCGCGGCCTCAACGATGACTCACGCGATTTTGCCAAACAGAAGAATCTGACGCTCAACGGCCTCAATGCGATGGTCAACACCGGCAAGGCGGTCTCGCGGCAAGATGTTCGCGAGTTCGGCAAGGCTGGGAATGTCGGCCCAGCAAAATATCGCAACAAGTGATGAGCAATCAGAAGTCAGCGATGGATCAAGCGAGGTCAAAATCAAATGAAAGCTTTTCTTAGAAACAGGAAGTCGATCATCGCCGCCGGCGCGATCATCTCGGCGGCCGCGGTTGCATTACTGCTACCGTTCAACATGGGCGGCTGCGGAGTCGGCGGGATCGACGTCGGAAACGCGGTGGGCGGAATCACGACATTGGGCAAGAGCGCGTCGATTACCGAAAAGGATGAGCCTTCGCTCGGCGAAACGGTCGCGATCCAAGTCACCAATCGTTATCCGGTCTATCCCGATGCGAACCTCAACCGTTATGTGACGCTCGTCGGCAGAACCGTCGCCGCCAGCTCCTCGATGCCGGGCATCGACTACTACTTTGCCGTGCTCGATACGCCGGAGGCGAATGCCTATTCGGGGCCGCACGGATTTGTCATGATCACGCGCGGTGCCGTCGCAAAAATGAAAGATGAGTCGGAACTGGCCGGTGTGCTCGGCCATGAGATCGGCCATATCTGCAAGCATCATGGCCTGGATGCGGTTCACTCAGCGATGACCAAGCAAGGCCTGGTGCAGCTCGCCGGGACGTCGGCAAAGTTCAGCGCGTTCAGTCAGGGTGCAGGCGCATTGGGCGATACCATCCTGAACACCGGCTTCTCGCAGCCACAGGAGATGGAAGCCGACGCGGAGGGCGTGAAATTCATGGCGGCGGCGGGTTACGATCCCAATGGCTACCTTCACCTGTTGCAGCGTTTCGCCGCCGAGCAGGGACGAGGCGTCAAATTGTTTGCCACTCACCCCGGTATGAACGATCGGGTCAAAAAGATCCAGGATCAAATCACGAAAATGAAAAGTACCGGCGGCGCCACAAACGCCGACCGCTTCGCGGCAAATGTCACTTTGAAATAGCGTGGAAGTCGAACCAGCGCGGCACTCGACCCCCTCCTTCCCTTCGTGCCTCCGTGCCTTCGTGCCTTCTTCCTCACGTCTTCATCGTATTAAACAACTGCTGATTCGTCGCATGGCGGGTCAAGCCTTCGCTGAGGGTTTTGATCGCCTGCGCGGGGGGCATGTTCATCAGATGCCGGCGGATATTTCGGGCGGCTTTCAGCGATTGCTCATCCAGCAGCTTTTCTTCCTTGCGGGTGCCGGACTCGGCGATGTTCAGGGCGGGCCAGATGCGCTGGTTGGCGAGATTGCGGTCGAGCGTCAGCTCCATGTTGCCGGTGCCTTTGAATTCTTCAAAGATCACCTGATCCATGCGACTGCCGGTGTCGATGAGGCAAGTCGCCAGGATCGTCAGGCTGCCGCCGTTCTCGATTTTTCTGGCCGCGCCGAAGAGGCGTTTGGGGATTTCGAGCGCGCGGTTATCGAGGCCGCCGGACATGGTTCGGCCGCCGCCGGGGCCGCCGCTGTTAAAAGCGCGGCCGAGGCGTGTGAGTGAGTCGAGCAAGACGACGACATTCGCGCCAAATTCCACCTGCCGCTTGCATCGCTCGATGACCAGTTGCGCCAGATCCAGATGCTTGTCGATCGTATTGTCGTTGGACGAAGCGTAGACCGTGCCGGGCACGTTGCGCTTCATGTCGGTCACTTCCTCGGGACGCTCATCAACCAGCAGGAGGATGAGCTGCGCGGCGGGATAGTTGGCATGAATGCCGCGCGCGATGTTTTGCAGGAGGATGGTCTTCCCGGTACGTGGCGGAGCGACGATCAACCCGCGCTGGCCAAAGCCGACGGGGGCAAGGATGTCGATGATGCGCGTGGTCAGCTCGGCGGGATTGTGCTCGAGCTTGAGCATCGGCTCGGGATCGAGCGCGGTGCCATCATAGAGCGCCGTTTTTTCCGAGTAATCATCCGGGGGGAGATTTTCGATGGCATCGATGCGGCCAAGCGTCCTGCCGCGCGGGGAGCCGCGCAAGAGCAGCCCTGGCCGCAATCGCAGCTCGCGAATGAGCTGGCGGGGCACGAGCAGATTGCCGCGGACGGGGCGCAGCGGATGCGCCGGGTCGCGCAGTTGCCCGTCCTGCCGCTCGTCGATGATTTGAAGAATCCCTTCTACTTGTCCGTCATTCATGGGCGCGGTTTGGATGGAGATACGAGCCGCAAGGCAGACTCAGGGTGCTCTGCCAGCGCGGCACTTGTCCGAGCTCAACTCAAGGTGGTTCCCTAAAATCAGGGCCAGCCCGGTACGGCTAAAGCTTCCAATAGGTGTACCAATCGATATTCTTAGAAGCTCAGTCCCTCGACCTCAGGAGGACAGGGAAGATAGCAGAACTATTGCAGGAGTCAAAAAATGGACATGCTCCCCCGTTTGCAGGAAGACATGAAGACCGCCCTCAAGGCCGGCGACAAGAACCGCCTGGCGGTCATTCGCATGCTTTTGAGCGATGTAAAGAACATCGATCTGGCCCCCAAGCCGATCACTGCGGAAGAGGCCGTTGCCGCCTACGGCAAGAAGCTCCGCAAGAGCCAGGAGGAGTACCAGCGGCTTGGAAAGCCCGAGGAAGTCGAAAAACTGAAATACGAGATCGGCATCGTCGACGGGTACCTTCCCAAGAAAGCCTCCCCAGAAGAGACCGAAAAACTGGTGGATGCATTTCTCGCTTCAAACAGCTTCACCGCCAAGCAAATGGGCCAGGCGATGGGCACATTCATGAAGGCGCACGGTACGCAAGTGGATGCTGGAACGGTGAATGGGATTTTGAAGAGGAAGTTGCAATAGCGCAACCCACTCCGGTGCTTCCGCACTCGGCTAACATGAAGGAAGGGACAAACTCCTTTCCTTCCTGATAGCCGAGTGCGGAAGCACCGGATGTCCGCGCAGTTTTCGTAGGGTGTGCTTCAGCACACGCGGTTCGAGCGCCGATCGGTTTCCGCGTGCGCTAAAGCGCGCGATAATGCGCACCCTACGATCCAGCCGGGTACTGAAGCACCGGGCGATAGCGCAATCCGAGGAGCACAATTTTGCCCGCGAAACACGCATACCCACCCGTTGGTACACCGGCCCCTGATTTCAGTCTTCCCTCCAGTGATGATCGAACGATCAACCTGAAGGAACTGTGCGCAAAACAGCGTGTTGTCCTCTACTTCTATCCAAAGGCCAACACGCCCGGCTGCACCAAACAAGCCTGCGGGTTTCGCGATGCGCGCGATCAATATGAAAACGCCGGGGTCGCGGTCATTGGTGTCAGCCCTGACCCCGTTCTTCGAGTGAAAAAATTCGTCAAAAAGTTCCGGCTCAACTTCCCCTTGCTTGCCGATGCCGATCACGCCGTATGCAAGCTCTACGGCGTTTGGCAACGAAAAAGCATGTTCGGCCTCAAATTCTGGGGCGCGGCCAGAGTGACCTTCATCATCGCCCCCGGCGGGCGAATCGAGCACATCTTTGAACGCGTCAAGGCCGAGGGGCATGAAAAAATTGTTCTGGATTGGTTAATCGCCAACAAATCCCCGGTTCGGACTTGATCCGGCGGCAGCGTCCAATAAACTAGCGAAATATTGGGTGGCTGGCCGATATAACCGCCAGCGATGGCCGCGCCGAATGGGTGGACTCTAAACGGCGCGGCCGGCAACCGCATCCAGTTTTTTGCCGTAAAGGAGTACAACCATGGCAGCAAAGAAGTCCTCAGCGTCCAAAGTTCCCGCAGTTTCCAAAGTCGTTGCATCGACTCCCGTTCGCAACTCGGCGGTTCCGCCCAAAAGCGTAGCCGCCCCCGCGAGCAGGAAGATGTCCGCGCCGACCTTCGAGGAGATCTCGCTTCGCGCGTATTACATCTCCCGTTCGGGCACGGGCGGCAGCGAAGATGAAAACTGGCTCCGCGCCGAGCGCGAGCTGCGCACCGGCGTGTGATCGGATATGTGCAGGGATACCGAACCTTGAACGCAGCGGGCGGGACCAATGAGTCCCGCCCGCCGCTTTTTGGCCCGCGGAGTTTCGCCACAGATGGACACAGATGAACACAGATAAGACAAGTGCAGGCTAATTTCGCGGATTTCCATAGATCAGAATCTAGAAATGCATCTGTGAGAACGAGGGTCATCTGCGGGCACATTCTTATCTGTGTTCATCTGTGTCCATCTGTGGCGAATTGATTCTTGATGTTCTTTGTGGCTCCGCCGTCAGCATGGGGCGTAGAATTGACCTCATGGGCCACCGACCAAAAAACGCCCCGTTGGATTTGTCGGCGGTGCCGATCTTTCCGCTGCCCAATGTCGTGCTCTTTCCGCACGTCATTCTTCCACTGCATATATTCGAGGAGCGATACAAGCAGATGACCGCCGACGCCCTGACCGGCCCGCGGCAGATTGCGATGGCCCTGCTCAAGCCGGGATGGGAAAAGGATTACTACCAGCGGCCGGCGATCGAGCCGGTCGTCTGCGTCGGCACGATCGTCAGCCACGAAATGATGCCCGATGGAAAGTACAACTTTTTGCTGCAAGGACATACGCGCGCCCGGATCGTCCGCGAATTCACCGACAAATCATATCGCGTTGCGGAACTGAAGCGGCTCGAGGAAACAAAGGTGACCGAAAAGGATTTGTCGCCCTTGCGCAATCGATTGCAGGCAGTTTTTGATAATGGGACTTTCCTGGCGACGGACATCGGCCGCCAACTGCGGCAGTTGCTCGCGACGCCGCTCCCGACCGATGCGATTGCCGATCTGATCGCCTGCCGATTGCTCGATGATCCTGCGCTGAAGCAAACGCTGCTCGAAGAAACCGACGTCATGAGGCGTGTCGATCGGATCGTCACCGCGTTCGAGGCGATCCATCCGCAACTGTCGCCGCCGCACTATGGAATGAGCAAAGCAAGCCTGAACTGATTGCACCATCGACATGTTTTGATGTGAGATTTGCACCGGCGTCCGGCCGATTGCTGCAACGTAGCGGACATTGGGCTGCCTTTGCGTTTCGTCGAGATTTGCGCAGAATGCCCCGCGAATAAGGCCCGTGGTTGAATGTGGTATTTTGCTTACGGATCAAATCTCAATGCAAAGGCAGTGACGGACTGGTGCCGCCATCACGGCCATCGTCCGCCGTCGCTTAAAGGCGGCAAGCCGGCGGTTCTCGATAACTACCGCATGGGTTTCCCGATCTACAGCGAATACTGGGGCGGCGGGATTGCCGACATCGTTTACGACCCTGGCAAGTATGTGATGGGCGTCCTGTTTGATCTCACCGAAACTGACCTGGCCGTGCTCGATCTGAAAGTCGGCCGCAAGCTCGACGCCAGCGCTCGTGAGATCGGCATCTACAAGCGCATCGAAGTAAAGATCGCGCCGCTCGGGAAAGGCGAGCCGCTCAAAGCTCTCACCTATCAGGGCGTGAGCGCCGACCGCTATCACATCCCGCCAACGCAGCATTACATGGATTTGCTCATACAGGGCGCGTTCTCGCACGGGCTGTCGATCATGTGGGTTTCGTACCTGCAAAGCTTCAGCACGCACGCCGGCCGCAAGCCGAGGGTGCCGGGGACCGGGGATGCGGCACACAAATTGTGAAAGCGGGCGCGGCGCATTCCCCCTCTCCCCTGTACTCAGGGGAGAGGGCTGGGGTGAGGGGACCGATGCGCCGATCGGCGTGCTACGCCTTTTGGCGCATCGCTGACCCCTCACCCTGCC
>DATBDZ010000007.1:0-13358 GCA_036276235.1 Humisphaera sp.
CGTTGACACGCCGCCGCCGACCTTTACGTCTTTGTCACCCGCGGCGTTTTTGGCCAGCTTCAGTGCCTCCTCGATTCCGCCGGTCACGAAGTGGAAGGTGGTGCCGCCTTCCATGACCACGGGCTGGCGGGCATGGTGAGTCAGAACGAAAGTTGGTGCGTGGTAGGGTGGGTTGTCGCCCCACCATCCCTTCCAGGATTCATCCAGCCACGGCCCGCGCACGGGGCCGAACATGTTGCGGCCGAGAATGAAGGCGCCAAAGTTGTCCATCGCTCGAACGGCAAATTGATCGTCGATGTCCCCAACCGATCCGCCCTCTTTCCCGGCCATGGCGCAAAAGGTCCGCGTGTGAAAGAACCATTGAAAGATCTCGGGGCCGCGCTTGCCTAGTGGGTCGCTGGGGCTCTGGTCGATCCCAGCGCTGAAGCCGTCCAACGAAACACCAAATCCCGCGACACGAACTTTTGACATCTGTGCTTTATCCTCCACGACTCTTATTCTTAACGCTCTGTTTCAGGCCGGCGCTGCATTGATCGTGCAGTGTACAAGCATCGCCGAAAACGGACTATTCACCCTCTCGCATATTTCCGCAGCATATTCAGAGCCGCGCGAAAGTCCTTCGGCAGCGGCGCTTCGATCTGTGTGCTCTGGCCGGCCTGGTCCGCAAACGTGAGGCGATGCGCGTGCAATGTCAGGCGGCTGATCAGTGGCCGCTCTTCGCCGGATGCGCGGTAGCCTTTTTTGAACCCGCTTAGAAAGATTCCCGGCTCATGGCCGTGGGTGGGGTTGTAGAGCGGATCGATCGCCAGCGGCATTCCTGCTGATCTTAGATGCACGCGGATCTGATGGGTCTTTCCAGTTTTGGGGAAGACGCGGAGCAGCGTGTACTCACGGAAGGTTTCTTCTACTTTCCAGAGCGTGAGCGCGGGGCGGCCGCCGTGGCGGAGGATCGTCATTCTTCGGGGCGAGGTGGGATGCGGGCCCAGGGGCGCGTCGATCTGGCCTTCGCGCTCCTCCGGCCGGCCAGCGACGAGCGCGATGTATTCCTTACTCGCCGTGTTGTTCTGAAACTGATGCGAAAGATGGCGTTGGGTGTGGATGTCTTTGGCGAAGAGCAGAACGCCGCTGGTTTCCTTGTCGAGCCGATGCACGACGCGCACGCGCGGGTCGGCCGATCCTTTCCAAGGGAGATTCAACTGATCGGAGAGCTGCGCCAGCACACAATCGTCCTCACCTCGCCCGGGGATGCTGGCCAGCCCGGCGGGCTTGTTGACCGATGCGTAGTGTTCGGTATTTAAGAGAAGATCCACGGGTCGTGAGGATCATAGCGTCAAAAGGGTTCAGGGTTCAGGGTTCAGGGACGGAAATGCTGAGTGCTGAATGCTGAGTGCTGAATAGCAAACCGAAGACGACCCTTTCGCAAGCCAACCCGAAACCCACAACGCTTCCCTCCTGAACCCTGAACCCTGAACCCCGAACCCTCCTCCAAGATTGACCCCCGCCATTCACCATGTCTACTATCACCGGACCTTTGGGCGCGGGGTTTGCATCTTGCGAGGCCCGGTGCTGCCTGGAGGGTCGGGCCGCGTTCGGTCGGTTTTACGGAGATTGGCGTGCGATTATTGATTGCCATTCCGGTTCATAATGAACAGAAATACGTCGATCGCGTCCTCGATAAAATCCGTAAGTTCCACAGCGGCGATATTCTCGTCGTCGATGATGGGAGCACCGATCAGACGCCGCAGCTTCTGGCGAATCGATCGGATATCAAAGTCATCCGCCATCCCACCAACAAGGGTTATGGCCAGAGCCTGATCGACGCGTTCGATTACGCGGCCCGGCGGCGGCATGACTGGGTCATCACCATGGATTGTGACGAACAGCATGAGCCCGAGCGCATCCCGGAATTCATCCGCGAGATCGAAACCAATCGGTGGGATCTGATCAGCGGGTCGCGATATCTGGCACCCCACGCCGAGGATGATCTGCCGCCGGGCGATCGGCGGACGATTAACTCGACGATCACCACAACGCTTAATGAACTGCTCGATCTGAAACTGACGGATGCCTTTTGCGGCTACAAGGCGCATCGCGTTTGCGCGATGAAGCGGGTGCATCTGACCGAGCCGGGCTATGCGTTTCCGATGCAGCTGTGGCCTCAGGTTTGGGCCGAGGGGTTTCGCATCACCGAGATTCCGGTGCGGCTGATCTACAACGACCCCAACCGCCACTTCGGCGGCGCGCTGGATGATGCGGGCGTCCGTTTGCAGCATTACCTGGATGTGCTGCGCAGGGAAATGGAAAAAGCCACGCCGCGCGAAAAGGCGGCGGCGGCCTGTTGTTGCGCGGATTGAGTGGCGCGCGAGGATTCTGGAACATGATCGCAAGCAACTGTCATGCTGAGTGGCCACGAGCGCCCCACACACTCTCGAAGCACAAAAACGGCGGGCAGTGCCCGCCCTACGATTGAATGCGGCGTAGGGCGGGCACTGCCCGCCGCGTTTTCAGAGCAGGTACTCCGAGCATCTGGCCCGATCGCCCGATCCAGCCAGATGCTTCGGAGTACCTCAGCATGACGGTGTTCGGGGATCACGATCGACGGTTGGTCGATCAGTGCCGGAAACTCGCGACATGAGCGATTCGCCGCGTTATGCCCGCTGGAAGGCGCCCGCCGAGGATGGGCAGGCGTTGATCTGGCCGGAGCCGCGGGAATTGCTCGAAGGGGTGCGGGAGAATCAGCAGTTGCTTTCACGGGCGGATTCGTCGCTCCTTCAGAACATTCCTCTTTCACAAGTCCGCAAGGAATTTCGCAACGAGTTGGGGTACCCGGCGGATGCCGCGCCGATCATCGCCACCGGCCATCAGACGGAACTGCATCACAGCGGCGTCTGGGTGAAAAATGCATTGATCGACGCGGTATCCGAAGCTTTAAGCGGCGAGGCGATTCATTTCGCGGTCGATACCGATGAACCAAAACATCTGGTGATGCGCTGGCCGGGTGGATCCACATCGCTCGTTGCAGAACAAAAGTCGCCAGAACAAAAGTCGCCAGAACAACGTTCACCCGAGCAGTCTTCAAAAGCGGCCTGGAGCGGCTTGCTGCACCCGCCGCGGCCGGAGCAAATCAGCGAAGCCTCGCAAGCACTTGCGAAAGCCGCGGCTGGGTGGGACTTCAAACCGCTTGCTCCGCATTTTTTTGACTTGCTGGCGAAGATATCGCCGCCGTCGCCGAGCCTGCCCTGGGCGCTGAGTCGTTCGCTGCACGCGCTGGATGAATCGCTGGGATTGAACTACCGGACCATGCTCGTTTCGCCGCTATTGTGGGTGGACGCTTATCTGGTTTTCGTGCATCACGTTCTGGCGCGAGCCCGCGAATTTGCGCATGACTACAACCAGTCACTGGATGAGTTTCGGCGGGAGAAGCGCATTCACACCGCCGCGCGGCCGATGCCGAACCTTGCGGTGTCGGACGAGCGCGTCGAGGCACCGTTCTGGCTGGATGATTTATCACGCGGCTCACGACAGCGGGCGCATGTCATACCGGACGGAACTGGTTTCGCATTGTTAGCCCGGGATGGAGATCGATTCACATTCAATCCGCAAGCGGAGGGCTGGCAAGCCGCCGCGGCGCTGCGCGATTGGCTTGATCGCCATGAGATGCGCCTGAGCCCGCGCGCGCTGACGCTCACCGCCGTTCTGCGGCTGCTGATCGCCGATGGATTCATCCACGGCATCGGCGGCGGGGAATACGATCAAGTGCTCGATAAGCTCATGGCGCGGCATTGGAAGCTGACGCCGCCGCGCTTTGCCGTCACGACGGCTACGCTTTTCTTTCCCTCCGCGGCGAATCAGTCGCGCGCGTGTTTGCCTTGTCTGATCGCGGAGGGCCATCATCTTCGCCACAGTGTTCTGGGAGATCGCAAGGCTCAGCTTGTCGAAGCGATCGCCAGCTCTCCGCGCCGTTCGCATCAACGGGCGGCGCTGTTTGCTTCAATGCATCAGGAGATTCGCGCCGCCGCCGATCATCCTTCGGTTCGGCAATGGGAATCGCGACTCGAGCAGACGCGCGAGCTGGCCGATGCGCAGCGCGAACTTTTCGATCGCGAACTCTTTTATGCAATTCAGCCGCAAGAGCGGCTTTCGGCGATGATCGAGCAATATCGCCGGCGCATTGCCGGGCTGGGTGCGCAATAAGCTTTTCGGTAAACGCACAGCGAATGTCCGAGATTGTCTGCCGGGTCGCACGTGCGGCTCGGCGGACCCGCGATGCGTGAGAATCGCCACGGGCACGCTATCGCGAGCCCATGCCACCCGATCTTGCGGTGGTCCATCAAATTTGGGTGGCATGGGCTTGCGACAGCATGCCCGTGGCGTTCGTTTCTCAGAGCGATCAGCACTTTCAGCGCGTAGGGCGGGCAGTGCCGGCACTGCCCGCCGCTTTTTAGAACAGGTTTTGGAAACATCTAAGGTGTCAGCGCGCGCCAGCCAGATGCTTCGGAGTACCTCAGCCTGACGGTTTCGACCGGGACGTTGGGTTGTAAACGAAATTGTATCTGCAAATTGTGCGCGGACCGCGGCCGGCTATAGATGACTTCCGGCATCGATTCTGCTATTCCATGGGGAGCATGGGCGAGCTCGATGACATCCCCGCCGGCCGCTTTCCGCGACACATCGCGGTGATCATGGATGGCAACGGCCGCTGGGCCGTGCAGCGCGGGCTTGAGCGCGTGCGCGGGCATCAGCAGGGCGCCCGCACCGTTCGCACCGTCGTCACCGAATGCGCCCGCCTTCGCCGGGAACATGGCGGCCCCGATTATCTCACGCTCTATTCCTTCAGCCTGGAAAATTGGAAGCGGCCGATCGATGAAGTCACGTTTCTGATGGAGATGTACGTCGATTATCTTCGCCAGGAACTGGCGACGATGATGGAGAACAACATCCGCTTTCGGCAGATCGGGCGATTCGAGAATTTGCCGCAGTCCGTTCTCGATGAGATGAACGTTGCGGTGGAGAAGACCAAAGAGAATGATGGGCTCACGTTGGTGCTGGCGCTGAATTATGGGAGCCGCGCTGAAATTACCGATGCTGTCCGCTCGATCGCGCAGGATGTCAGCCAAGGGCTGATCCGCCCCGAGCAGGTCAATGAGCAATTGATCAGCGATCGGCTTTATACCGCGGGAATGCCCGACCCTGATCTGTTGATTCGCACGGCCGGGGAAATGCGCATCAGCAATTATTTGCTATGGCAGATCAGCTACGCCGAGCTGTTTGTCAGCCCGGTGCTCTGGCCGGATTTTGGAGCCGACGATCTTCATCAAGCCATCAGCGCCTTCTCGAAGCGCAACCGCCGGTTTGGGGCACTGGACCGGACCAACACGCTTCAGCGATAATGGGGCCGCCTCGTTCGCCTCCTTCGAAAGCCAACATCGTGCGATCACTTTGTATTTTATTGGTTGGATTGCTGCTGTTGGAAAGCCTGGGATGTGCCGCGCGCCCCAAGGAGCCGCCGGCTTATTTCGCGCCGCCGGCGAAAGTGACGGTGCGGCATTTCCCGGGGACGCCGCTCTCCGGCCCGCAGGCGACGAAGCTCACCGAGCAATCGTCGCGCGATGCGCTGGCGATCAATGCCCGATTCTTTTCGCTCGAGCAGATGCCGAAGGTGGAATTGCCGCAGGTCGGCGAGCGCGCGCGGCTTGTGGCCGTCACGCGCGGGGACACGCCGGTGATCTCGACGGCGCAGCTCACGGCATCCGCCCGCGTCGCGCTTCCGGCTCAGGCAGCGAAAGTTGCCGCGGATCTGGCCGCCGATCGGCTGACGCGAACGAGATCGCTTGCCAATCTGACTGAAGCGCTCCCCATCGGCATCACCACGCAATTTGATTTCGTCGATCCCAATGCCAGCGCGCATAGCTTTGCCGTTGCGCTGTATCGCCCGCCACCAGCCGCCAACGAAAGCAGCACTGCCGCACTGCAAATTGGCTTGACAGTCAGGAGCATGGTGACGCTGCCGCCGCACCGCGATTCGGCTCCGGAACCGCCTGCGCTGCAGACCGAAACCGTGTTGCTCGATCCGATTGAACTGGAGAACGGCGTCAATCGATTTGTGCTGATCGCGCCGTTCAGCTTCGCCGGCAACCCATCGTGGGGAATCGCGGTGATCATCGAAGCCGGACCGGGAACGGATGATCCGATGCATCAGGAAAGATTTGCCCGCGCGATGGCCGATGCCGCCCAGGAATCGGCCAAGGCGGCGGCGTACGTATCGATCGCCACCCAGCCCGCCGACGACTGGCCGGCGCTTGCGGCCGCACTGTCGGCGCTGAACAACGCTGCTCAGCAGCGCCAAACGCTGGCAATGCTCGCGGGCCAGACCAACGCGCAGGTCTGTTTGGATTATGCGCTGGCCGCCGATGCGCCGGGATTGGCGAAGCTCGCCAAACGCGTGCTCGATCAGATGTCATCCGTGCCGCACGATGAGCCGTCAGTCAGTTGGCTGCTGGATCGATCCAGCTTTGAGCTGCTGGCGGAGGCGCTGAATTCCGGCGCGATGCCGCCAGAGTTGGCCGAAGTGCTGACGCGCTACGCCGGCGAGCCCGGTCGGCACGCCGGCGCGGTCGATGAAGTCCTGCACGAAGGCGGATCGCGCGCCGATTTCTCGGCGCGGCTCATCGCCGAGAACCTGGTGTTCCTCGAAGACACCTCGCCAGCATCGCGGGTCCGCGCATTCGAGTGGCTCGCAACAATCGGAAAGACCCCGCTGGGTTACGATCCGCTCGCGCCGTCGCGCGAACGCCACGCCGCGCTCGACAAGGCGCTCGGCGGAGGCGACGCGCCAAATAAGTGAGATTCGTCATGACCAAGACCAGATTGAGCGATACCAAGCGGCCCTGCGATCGTGACGCGCACTCGAAGCAGAACAATCGCCTTTACTCCCTCTCCCCTGTACGCAGGGGAGAGGGCTGGGGTGAGGGGACGAACGCGTCTACCTGCGAACGACGCCGTATCACAGTTCGCCGTCCCCTCACCCTGCCCTCTCCCCTGACTACAGGGGAGAGGGTTCCCAGCGAGCGGCGTGGGCGTCGGGCCCCACGCTTGCATGAGCATGTCTTCAGCGCTTCTAGAGTTGTAGGGTGGGTGTACTCGCCCACCACGAGCGGAAGATGGTGGGCGAGTACACCCACCCTACACGAACTCGCGACATTTTCAGGGCAGGTACTTCGAAGCATCTGGCCATCTCGCGTGAATGGGCCAAAAGCTTGCGAATACCTCAGCATGACAATTAATTGCGATTCACAACGGTGCGTAGGGCGGGCACTGCCCGCCGGATGCTTCGCGCTACCCGCGATTCATATTGGCGGAGGTCCCCGATGAGCGAAGTTTTTGAAGACACGCCAACTCCTCCTAATACTCCACCTGATCCGCCCTCTCCCGCAGAAAACAAAGCTCCCGCCCCCAAGCCCGCCAAGCCGCGCAAATGGCGGCGGCGGATTCTTCGGCTTGTGATCGTTCTGCTCGCGGTGATGGTGATCCTGCGCGGAAGCCTGCGATTTTTGGTTCCCTGGGCGATCAACCGCGCCGCCAACGCCTACAACCTTCGCTGCACGTATGAGCGGATGGATCTGTATCTCGTGGACGGCGACGTCGGCATCTGGCATCTCAAGATCGAGCCCAAGGAAGGCGGCGCGCCGCTCGCGCAGGCGGAATATTGCCGCGGCGACATTTCCACGCTCCAACTGTTTCGCGGCAGTCTCCATGTGCAGCAGCTCGTCGCCGATGGCGTCGAATTGAATATCGAACGCAAGGCCGATGGATCGATGCCGCTGCTGCAACGATTGCTCGCCGGCGCGCCGCCGGCAGCGCCGAAGAATCCGGGGCCAAACAAGATCGATCTATCTGCGCCGCTGCGCATTGATGCGATGCGGTTGATTGGAATTCGGGCACACATTCACGACGCGGCGGTTTCGCCGCCGCTGGACGCCGAGTTCAATCTGGACGCGCGGCTGTCCGATCTCGATGTCTCTTCCAAACCAGCGCGATTTCGCATCGAAGCCTCCTCCAATCCGATCCTCGACGTGCTGCGCATCGAAGGGCAGGGCACGAGCAGCGGCCAATCGGTCGATTCCACGCTGCAGGTTTTCATGCGCGGCCTGCATGCGAAGGAAGCGGCTCCTTATCTGTTGCCGCTGGGAGTGAAACCGGTGGCCGAGAGTCTGGGGCTGACGATGAGCGCGCATCTGACGACCTCCGCCGCCAGCACTGCGGGCGATCAGATCAAGGCCAATCTCGATGTCGATAAACTGTCGATCGTCGCCGACGATGTGCCGGCGGTTCAGGTCGAGAAAATCAACCTGGCAACCGGGCCAATCGGCACCGGCGCGACCGATTTTGGAACGCTCACCATCGACGGCGTAAAGCTCGCCGCCGGCCGTCAGCCGGGCGGCGCGATTCTGGCGCTGGGGTTTGAGTTGATCGGCGCACCGCCTTCGCCGCCCACGAAGAGCGCGCCCGCGCCTGTCGCACAAGCTTCATCGTCAACGCTTCCCTGGAGCCTATCACAGATCAGCATCTCCAGGGTGGATGCGCTCTTTGACGATCGCGCCATTTCGCCGCCGATTCCGATTCACGCGCAGATTCCGCAGCTCGTGATCAAGGACCTGGGAACCAGGCCCGGAGCGCAGCCGATCGCTTCGCAGATCAGCACGACGCTGATCATTCCCGGCGTGATGCGCTCGATGCAGGTCAGTGGCTCCGCGACGCCATTTGCAGATCGAAAGTCAATCGAATTGGCAATTCAAGGCGAAGGGCTCAATCCGCAGTTGATCAAGCCGTATCTGCAGACGTTGGGCCTCACGTCCCTGCTCAACGATGCCTCGTTCAAATGCAAAATGTCCGCGGATGTGACGCAGGATGCGAAGGGCGTGATGACCGCCAACGCGCATTTGCATGAGATCGTGCTGCGCGATGCCGCCGATCTTCTGACACTGGACGATGTTGCGATCACCGACCTGTCGGCGGATCCCAGCCTAACCGCAATTCGCATCAAGGACATGCAGATCACCGGCCCGACGCTCGCGATCAAGCGCGAACGCGCTGGATTGATCGAAGCCATTGGCTTGCGGCTTGATCCGGCAGGCCGACAGGTTGCCGCAAGCCCCGCTGGTGCTTCCACCACGGCACGAAGTACCGCCGCCCTTCCTGTTCTTCCTCGCCTCGATATCGATCATTTCTCCTGGAAGGGAACGCGCGTTCAGATCACCGACCAGACGGCTTCTCCCCCGTTTTCATTCGGCATATCTGATTTGCTCGTCGATCTGAAGGATCTTCACCTGGATCCGTCCGGCAAAGCGGGCAGCCAGCCGCCGGGCAAAATCAATGTGCATCTGGTTGCCGATGGCTTGGCCGATGACCTGACGATTACCGGCGATCTTGCGCCATCATCCGGCGGAATCTCGGCGAATCTGGAGATCGCCGGCAATCATCTTCACACCGCGACCGTCGCGCCCTATCTGAAGCCGCTGGGGATCGAGCCGCTCATTCACGATGGCTCGCTGCATCTGAAAACCACGGTGGCGGTTGCGACCACCGATAAGGGAGTGAAAGCCTCGGCTTCGCTCACTGATCTGTCGCTTAAAGATGGCGACGCGGAGTTGCTCGGCGCCAGCAGCTTGAAGGTGTCCGAAGTGAATCTTGAGCCGGGCCGGCTCGATGTCGGCGATGTTGAAGTGATCAATCCGCGCCTGTCGGCTGGCCGCGATGAGAGCGGCGCGTTGTATGCCGCGGGCGTGAAACTTGTCGAAGTTGCGCCGCCGGCGCAAACGATGGCGGCTGCTCCGCCGCCAACGACAATTCCTTCAACCGCGCAGGCCCCTTCGCCCGCGGCTGCCCCACCGGTGCTTTCGCTTAAGCGATTGATGATCAAAGACGCCGATGTTCGTTGGAACGATCGCGCCGTGCAGACCGCCGCCAATATTGCGCTCAAGGCGGATTTCGAGCTTGATCAACTGAGCACGGCGCGCGACGCCGCGCCGGCTCATTTCAAGATCGGCGCGCAGATCGCCGGGATCATCGAGCAGGCGACGATCGACGGGACCATCGCGGTTTCACCCGACTCGGCGGCGGCCAATCTTGGCGTGAATGCGTCGGGGATTCACGAAGGACAACTTGTTTCTTATCTGCCACCGGGCACTCACATCGCGCTCAAAGATGGAAGATTTCACACCAAGTTGGACGCGTCGGTTGGGCCGCATCCAGACGGCGGCAATCGCCTGAGCGTGCGCGTGGCCGATCTGGATTATCGCGACGGCGCCGATGGGCCGACGCTGCTCAAGCTTGACTCGGCGGGTATCGTTGCCTCGCGCCTCGATCCGCAGGGCGGCATCATCGCGATCGATGAGATCGCGCTGGCGGGGCTTGAGACCGGGATGACGAAAGCCGCCGCCGATCGGACGCAGCTTCTGGGTTTGGAGATCGGCCCGCCGCCGGCGACGCAGCCCTCGGCGCGGCCGGCCACCGCGCCGGCGCCCGCAGTTGTAAAGACACCCGTTAGTCTGCCGGCGGCCGATGCTCAGCAGCTTGCCGCCGCCGCGCACAAGGCGCTGCCGCTGATCACCGTCGAGAAGATCGATCTGAATTTCAAACAGGTGAGCATCGTCGATCAGACCCGCCCGCAGGCGGCCCCGATTAAGCTGCTCGATTCCCGCATCGCCAGCCGCCAGAAGATCGAGTTGCTCGGCCCGCGCGCCGGCTCGCGGCCGCCGGTGGTGCTGGATATCACCGGCCAAATCAGCCCGCTGGTCGATTCGTTTACCACCAACATCTCGCTCACGCCCTTTGCCGATCGGCCCACTTTCGCCATCCAGCTATCGGCAACCGGCATCAAGGGGGACGGTCTGACGGCGTATCTCCCCGAGCTCAAGCCGCAGATCGACGGCGCGGCTCTCACCGATGGCCGCCTCAAGCTGGCCTTGGAAGGCCAGGCGAACCTCTACCGCCGAACCCCGATCGATATCGATCTCTCCCGCGCGTTTGATCTGCAATTCGAAATGCAGGGCCTTGAGTTCCGCAATGGCCAAACGGGGCCGCTGCTGGGTGGAATCGAGGACATTCGCTCCGATCTGATCCGCGTTGATCCGCAGCGCAATGTCGTGACCGTGCGATCGCTGGAGATCACCAAGCCCGCGGCAAGTTTCTCGCGCGAGAAAGACGGCATGCATGCGTTCGGCCTGGTGATCAAGCCGCCGGCAACGCAGCCGGCTGCACCGGCGGCTCACCCCTCTGCGACGACAGCGCATGCCCCGGCACCTGCGCCTCCGCAACCTTCGGCCGCGCCGGAGCCGGCGGGCGAAGTAAAAATCACGCGGCTGCTGGCCAGCGGCCTCGATGTGCGGATTGAAGATCACACGGTTAATCCGCCGCTGCTTGTTCCGCTGAACAATCTCGATGTCGACGTGCGCGATCTCAGCTCGCGCGCCACCGTTGAGGACAAGCCGATCCGATTCACCGTTCTGCTGAATGCCGATCAGGTGCCGCTCCCAAAACACGACGCCGAGGGCGCTATCGGCGGCGCCATCAACGATATCGCAGCACTCGCGACCGGCAAGAATACAAAAAAGACCATCGGGATGGAGCGACGCGATCTCTTCTCGGAGATCGAGGCCAGTGGAAAACTCTCTCTCTATCCAAAGCTGAAGGGATGGGCCAAGTCGTCGGTCAGCGGATTTGAAATGGTGGCACTGAAGGGTGATGCCGCCGAACAGGGGATCATTCTGGAAGCGGGAACCTTCGACCAGAGCCTCGATATCCGATTCCCCGGCGATGGTTCGATGGAGGCGTGGCCCCGGCTTATCGTCACCGATCTGCAGGTATCAGAGCCGCCCAACGGTCCGATCGTGCGTTATCTGCATTTACCGGCGCCGCTCGACGTCGTGCTGGCGGCACTTCGCGATCAGGATGGATCGATCACCGTGCCGCTGCATGTGAAAGTGCACGATGCAAAAAATGTGGATGAGCTGATCAGCAAGGCCGAGCAGGACAGCATCAACGCGTTTAATGCGATCGTCATCACCGCGCTGGCCAATGCGCCGGCCAAGGCGGCCGGCGTCATCGTCGATATCTTCACGCAGAAAAAGGAGCCGGAGAAGCCGGCTGTCATCAGCTTCGCGCCGGGAGACGCAACGCTCGACCAGAGCGATCTGCTGACGGTGGCGCAAATCTCGCAACGATTACGCAAGGATAAGACACTTGAGGTTATCATCCGCCACAAGCTGGCGGATCGGGATGTGGCGCTGGCGTCGCAGCGCGCCAATCCGTCTGCCGCCGATTGCCTGGGCATGGCGCGGCAACTAAGCCAGCATCGCGACGCGCTGCTGGGCGCACGCTCCGATCTGGCCGGCCAGGCGCGAATCCTGCTGGGCAGCGGCGCATCGGCGCCGGCGGAGAGCGCGCTGGCAAGCCTGCGGCGCGTCGAGCGCGATATCGCCGCTACAAATGATGCGCTGGATCAGCTTTACGATCTGCTGCGTCCGGGAGCCGAGCGGCAGGCGCCGCGGCGCACGCAGCAGGCGGCGCTCGATATCGGTCAGCGCCGGCTCGAAGCCATCCGCGCGGCGCTCGCGCTGCCCGAGAGCGATCGGAGCCGCGTGAAGCTTGCGCGCCCGGAATTTGAGCCCGCCCCCGACGGCGGCACCGCGACGCTCCGCATCGTCAAGAAAAAATAATCGAGGCAATCTTCACTGCATTGCCTTCACCAGAGGAAAGGAACGGTTCGCGATGGGTCTGTCCAAGCTATGGCAGGAATTCAAGGCGTTTGCCTTCAAGGGAAACATGATCGACCTGGCGGTGGCGGTCGTCATCGGGGCGGCGTTCAGCGGCGTCATCAACTCGCTGGTGAAGGACATCATCATGCCCTCCATCACGTACGTGACGACCAGCGCCAAGACGGCGGTCTCCACCGCCGCCGACGTTGCGCACAATGCCGCCTCGGCGGTCGGCGTCACCAGCAAGCCATCGGAGACGCAACCCACCACCGAGCCCAGCGCCCCCACTCCCGCGCCGGCTGCAGCTGCCGCCCCACCGGCCCCAGCACCGCCCGCCGCGCCGGCGGAGCCAAAGCCGGTCGATATCTCCTGGACGATCGGCCGCATCAGAATCGGCAACTTCCTGGGCGAGCTGCTCAACTTTTTCCTGATCGCCTTCGCCGTCTTCATGGTGATCGTCAAAATGCTAGGGTCAGTCATGAAGCGCGTCGGCGGCACGCCCGCCCCCTCAGAGCCAACGACGAAAGAATGCCCCTTCTGCCTCTCGGTGATCCCCATGAAAGCCCGCAAATGCGCCCACTGCACGGCAGATCTGCCAGCATC
>DATBDZ010000008.1:0-6582 GCA_036276235.1 Humisphaera sp.
ATTCTCCCCCGTATGCATCAACCCGCGAAGAAACGTTCCCGATCCGATCACCACCGCGCGGCAATTGAGCATCGTTGCGTCGGCGAGCATGACGCCGACAATTCGGCGATCCGGGCCGTCGCCTTCCGTTAAGATTTCCCCAACTTCACCCCGAACGATTGTGAGATTGGGGCATATGCCTAAAAGCCGTTGTACTTCCTGCGCATATCTGTATTTATCTGCCTGAGCACGCGGTCCCCAGACGGCGGGCCCTTTGGAGAGGTTGAGCATCCGGAACTGAATGCCTGTATTATCAGTGGCGATCCCCATCAGCCCGCCCAAGGCATCGATTTCGCGAACCATCTGCCCCTTGGCCAGGCCGCCGATGGCAGGATTGCACGACATTTGCCCGATTCGGGCCGGATCGAGGGTAATCAGGGCGGTTGCCGCCCCTAGACGCGCTGCCGCCCAGGCGGCCTCCGCGCCGGCATGGCCGCCGCCTATGATGATGATGTCAAATGAGCCGCTCATGATTTCAGTGCAAACTGTTTCAGTACGATCTGTTTCCTGTGCAAACGTTTCCGTGACTATGATCGTCTGATATACTGGATCGTCTGATATACTAGTCGGAGTCGGCCCGGCGGGCACGCGGCTCGCGGGTGGCTTTGGTCCTTAGTCCCTGCCTTGGTGCGAGGAGTCGTTAAAATGAAATCACGTATTGCGTGGAGCGGTCTTCTTATCGCGTCGCTGGCACTCTTTCCAACCGTCACCCGCGCGCAGAAGCCGAACCAGGATGAGATCGAGCAGGCCGCCACCACCCGGATGAAAGCTGGCCTGGAAAAGCACAAGATGGAACAGATGGCGTTGGACAATGATCCCAAGGTCATCGCCGCCAAAGACAAGCTGGACCAGGCCAACAAGGATTGGGTGGCCCTGCAGCCTCAGGTTGAAGAGGCCCTGAAATCCGATCCGGACTATCCCAAGGCCAAGGAGGCGCTGGATACTGCGGAAAAGAAATTGACAGACGCGAAGAAGGCGCTTGCCGAAGCGTCCGCGACGCAGGCCAAGGCCGCCGAAGCAGCGCGCAAAGCCGCCGAACAATCCCGCGCCTCCTCCAGCAATAGCGGTGGCGGCGGGCGATATGGTGGCGGCGGCGGTGGGGCGCGCACTTCCACGCCGGCCAACAACACGCCAAAAGTCAGCCCGCTGGCCAGCCAGCAAAAAGCGGTAAAAGATGCTCAAGACGAAGTCAATAAGGCCAACGCTGCCGTGAACATGATCCGCGTGAAAGTTCAACGCGGGATGGAGAGCCGCGATGACTGGAAGGCCGCCAAGCTGGCCAAGGAAAAAGCCGCGAACGAGTATGAGGCATCAATGAAGCCGGTGCTCGCCGCCCTCCGCAATAAGCCGGAATACAAGGCGGTCCTAAAGCAGGAGACCGACGCGCAGGCGATTCTCGATCAATCCAGCAGCAGCCGATAGGCTTAAGCCTCCCGGCAAAGTTGTGGCAAAAAATACCGCTCGGCCACCAGATGAATGTCTGGAGCCGAGCGGTTTTTATGGGAGATTGCGGAACGCCGGACGGACCACGATACTTCCCAATACTGTGATGCGGTCGTTCCCGCGGGTTCACCACGGGCACGCTGTCGCGAGCCCACGCTACCCAAATTTGCGGCCGCCTATCGTTCGGGGTGGCATGGGCTTGCGACAGCATGCCCGTGGCGTCAGTGCGGAAATTGCGGATCACCAAGTAGGCGAAAGGTTGCGTCGATGAGGGCAAAAAGACACGTCATCTCTCTTTTCGCCGTCGCAACCTGCTTTGCCGCTTTTAATGTCGTCGCCCGCGCCCAGGATCGGCTCAAATCGATGCCGGGTTACGAGCAGTACCAGGCAATGAGCCGCGCGATTCCGAATTCGGTCAAGGTTGGCGCGCTGAACATCACATGGAAGGACGATGGAACCTCCTTTAAATATCAACGCGACCTGAAGCGCTTCCGCTACGACATCGCCAGCCGCACCTCGATCGACATCACCTCCAGCGACCGCCCGCTCAACAATCGCGGCGGCCGAGGTGGACGCGGCGGGGGAGTCCCACGCGGACGCCAGGTGCCTTCGGTTCTCTCTCCCGACGGCAAACTCAAGGCGTTCTATCGCGACCGAAACCTGTGGCTGAGCGACGCATCCGGCGCCATCGAGATGCCGATCACCACCGACGGCAGCGAAAAGGCCCGAATCAAATACGCCACCGCCAGTTGGGTCTACGGCGAAGAGCTCGAGCAGCGCTCGGCGATGTGGTGGTCACCCGATGGCAGCAAAATCGCGTTTTATCGTTTCGACGAGAGCAAAGTTCCCGATTACTTCCTCCAACTGAACCAAACCCGCTTGCAGGATACGTTGGATGTCGAAGCATATCCGCGGCCGGGTGACCCTAATCCGCTGGTCGATCTTCTGGTCTACGATCTGCATTCCAAAAGCACGATGCGCATCGACGTGCGCGATCGAAAGCCGTTCGAGGATTCATCGATCGGCCATTACGTTTACAACGTCACCTGGTCAAAGAACGGCGAGCTGCTCTTTTACCGCTCCAATCGCCTGCAAAATGCGATGGAGTTTGTGGCGGCCGATCCGCAAAGCGGTGCTTGCCGCGTCATTCTCCGCGAGGAATGGCCCGCGAGTTGGGTCGTCAATTCGCCGACGATGCAATTCCTCAAGGACGGCAAGCGCTTCATCTGGTCTTCCGAGCGAACCGGCTGGAAGAATTTCTATCTCTACGATCTGAGCGGCAAACTGCTGGCGACGCTGACGGACCACTCATGCGAAGTAGAGAACATCGTCCACGTCGATGAAGACGCCGGCCTTCTCTACTACACGGCACACAGCGGCGACAACCCGATGAAGCTCCAGCTTCATCGCGTCGGGCTCGACGGGAAGGACGATCTTTGCCTGACCGATCCAAGATTCTATCACACGATTTCGATGTCCCCCGACGCGCACTACTTTACCGACTCCGCGCAAACGCACGATCAGCCGCCCGTCGTGCGGCTCATGGATACAAAGGGAAACGCCGTCGCCGACATAGCGACCAGCGACACCTCAAAGTTTGACGAGTTGCATCTTCGCAAGGTCGAGCTCTTCACCTTTAAGGCGGCCGATGGCCAGACAGACCTGTACGGCATGCTCCATTTTCCGTCGAACTTCGATGCCGCGAAAAAATATCCGCTGCTCGTCAATGTGTACGGCGGGCCGGCCACCAACGGGGCACATGAGACATTCACGCTTCCGAGCGCCCTGACTGAGTACGGCTATTTGGTCGCGACATTAGACTCGCGCAGTGCCGCCGGGCGCGGCAAACATTTTCTTGATGCCATCTATCGCAAGCTGGGCCGCGTCGAGATCGATGATCAGGCGGCCGGCGTCAAATCATTGTGGGATCGGCCGTACGTGGATCGCGAGCGTGTTGGAATTTATGGCACATCCTACGGCGGCTACGCTTCGGCGATGTGCCTCGTGCGCTACCCAGATGTCTTTCGCGCCGCCAGCGCGTCGTCGCCGGTGACCGATTTCCGAAATTACGACAGCATCTACACCGAGCGATTCATGGGATTGCTCCCCGACGCCAGGGACGACTACGACGCCACCAGTGTGATGAACCACGTCGGCAATTTGAAGGGCCGCCTGATTTTGTTTTACGGAACCGCCGACAACAACGTGCATCCGAGCAATACCTTGCAACTGGTCGCCGCCTTGCAGCGGGCGGGGAAGAGCTTTGATCTGCAGGTCGGCCCCGACGGCGGCCACGGCCCGCTACGCCAGGAGCGCATGATGGAGTTCTTCATCGAAAACCTGGTGCTCACCGCCCGATGATGGATCAACACGCCAAAAGCAGGTTCGCGGAAATCGCGCGGCGATTCGTTTTTGTCTCAACGATCGCTTTCTGGCTCGGCGGGTTCGCGTTCTATACCGGCGTCGTCGTACAGGTCGGCGCCGCAGTTCTCCACAGCCACACGCGCCAGGGATTCATCACCCAGCGCGTTACGTTCTGGCTCAACATCGTCGCCTCCATCGCGCTGCTAATCCTGCTCGCACATCTGATTTCCAGTGCGCTCCCGAATCGGCGGCTGCGAAAAATCTTGACGATCCTGTGGATGATCATGGTGATTTTGCAGGGTTGGCTCTTCTACCTGCATCCGCATCTGGATCGCCTGCTCGATACAACCGCCAGAATGATTCTTGACGAAGAACGATTCGAGCTGCTTCACACAACTTACGTCTGGAGCGCGACAGCGCAATGGGCAGTCGGCGTACTTTATATGTTTGTGATGCTTGGCGCGTGGACCAAATCAGATTATTGAATCGCGTGCACACGAAGCGGCGTCAGTTAATCTTATACATCGAGAAAATAATGCTTGGAATCAACGGCTCGCCCTTGGGCTTGATCGCCTTGATGCCGATGCCTTTGCCGGCGGAGCTTGCGGAAATGGCAACGTTGAAAGTATCGCCCGCCTTGCATTCGGCGATGCCCTGACAGACGAGCACCGTCGTATACTTTGGATCGTGAATCACCTGGCGGCAACCGGAGTTGTCCACGTCCTTGCCGTTCTGTTTCATCCAGACATCGAGGTAGTCGCCCCCCGCCCCGGAATCTTTGCCAACCTGGATCGCGGCGACCATGAAGTAGACGCCCGCCGTCTTCACGACCACGTCGGTGGTCTTCGCTTTCTCATCGTGGCCCAATCCGCCTAGCGCATCGTTGGATGTCATTTGCACGAGCAGGGGATCGGTCCCCTTGGGGTCTTGCGTATCGGGACTGGAGAGCTGCGCGTAGATCGGGCCGCTCGGATCGGCGGCGCGGGTCGGGGTCATCCGAAAGATCGCGAACGCCGCGACGATGCACGCCGCGAGAGCAACAACATATGAACGCCTGGCCATGATTCCTCCTATACAAGCGCGATCTCGCATTGCGCGAGCGATCGCGAAGAGATTTCCCGCCCTTCGCCGCGCGGCGGAGATTGCACCCAGGCCGCACGCGCGGCCTCGGACGGGAGCCGATATTGCCGAAAGGTTGGCCGGTCGAAAGCAAAGTGGGTGCCGTGTTGGTAAGCGACCGCATCGGCAGCATTCTTTCGTCGAATCAAGTGTAGCCAGACAACAGATATTAGCGGCAAACGAGCCGCTCGCTCCGCCGTCCGTCAACAATCGTAGTTAGATGGATCACCGAGAAATTCTCGTGGCTCGCCCGCCTCGTCGCGCGCTTTTTGTGCGAATTTTAAACTTGGAACGCATCCTGCCGCTTTTGGCGACATGATGCGGCTCCTAATCCTCTCCCGTACAATGTCACGCGATGGCATTTCTCATCACCGCCTATGTCGCGATCGCGCTGATGTTTTTCCTTTTGTTTCTGGTGCTCTTTGAGCCGGGGCTGACTTACAAGACGCTGCCTGCGGGATGCGATCTGACCTCTTCGCGGTTTCTTTATTTGCTTGGCGCAGTCGCCGATGCGCAGGTCTTCGGAAACAGTGCGATGAACGTGCTGGTTGGCGGGGAGCAGTTTTATCCGGCGGAGCTGGCGGCAATCGCGGGTGCCAAACACAGCATTCATGTCGAGCGGTTTATCTTTCATCCAAGCGAGATCGGCGATCGTTATCTGGATGCGCTCTGCGAGCGCGCCAAAGCCGGCGTGCGCGTGCGCGTCGTGGTGGATTGGGTTGGGAGCTTTCCGACGCCTGACCGCTACTTCGATCGCCTGCGCGAGGCGGGCGCGCAGGTGGCGTGGTACCAGCCGTTCCGCTGGTACACGTTTCGGCGATTTAACAACCGCACACACCGTGAGCTGCTGGTGGTCGATGGCATCATCGGTTTCATCGGCGGGGCGGGCGTGGCGAACCACTGGGCGATCGGCGACGGCAACGGGCAGCGACCGTGGGTGGACATGATGTGCCGCGTGCAGGGCGATCTGGTCCTGGGGCTGCAAGCCTGCTTTGCTGAGAACTGGATCGAATCGACCGGCGAGATTCTCGATCTGGTCAACGAGTTCCCCGATTGCGGCCTGCACGGCACCGCCGGCGACTCCTCGCCCGCCTGCCCGATCTACGGCTCGACGCGCGGAATCGTGATCATCAGCACGCCGTCGGCGGCGCGATCCACCCGCGCGCGGATTCTGTATCAGGTGTTGCTGGCTTCAGCCAAGAAAACCATCTTCATCAACTCGCCTTACTTTTTGCCCGATCGAAGCGCGCGAGCGGAACTCATCCGCGCCGTAGAGCGCGGCGTGCGCGTCGTCGTTCTCGTCCCCGGCACATCCAATAACCATTACATCACGAGATTGGCCAGCCGCCGACATTACGGCGAATTGCTCCGCGGCGGCGTAGAGATTTACGAATACCAGCCCGGCATGATCCACAAAAAATCGCTCGTGGTGGATGGCGCCTGGAGCGTCGTCGGATCAACCAACTTCGACACCAGATCGTTCGGCATCAACGACGAAGTCAACCTGGCCGCGCTCGACAAGGAACTTGCGACAAGATTGGAAGAAGACTTCGCCGCCGAACTCGCCCAGAGCCGGCGGATTTCGTTGGAACTGTGGGAACAGAGGACGGTGGGCGA
>DATBDZ010000009.1:0-17038 GCA_036276235.1 Humisphaera sp.
GCCAGATGCTTCGGAGTACCTCAGCATGACAATTACTTGCGGAAGCAAAATCGGCGGGCAGTGCCCGCCCTACGGGCCGCGGTTAGTCGTAGGGCGGGCACTGCCCGCCGATTTCGTGCGTCACGCGGGCGTCAACTCTGAGGATTGAAAGTACTGCATTTGTAGGGCGGGTGTACTCGCCCACCATCTTGCGGTCGTGGTGGGTGAGTACACCCACCCTACAGGAGAAGTCAGAATCCAACCGCTTGCCCATCGCGTCTGAGATCGCTCGCGCCGCAATAAAGACCATTCGGCATGCGGTAGATGATCTGCCCGCCGCCGAAGAGGACTGTTTGTTTTTCGGCGCGGGTGACGTCGTGGCCGCGGCGTTTGAGTTCGTCATAAATCGCGGGCGCGAAGCCGGGCTCCAGCGCGAGTTTCTTTTCCCGCGTGACTTGCCAGCGCGGAGCATCGAGGGCCGCCTGGGGATTCTGGTGAAAGTCGATCAGGCGGCTGATCACCTGCAAGTGCCCTTGCGGCTGCATGTATCCGCCCATCACGCCGAACGCCATCAGCGGCTCCTGTGTTCCATCGGCACGAGGTCGCGTGAGAAATGCGGGGAGTATCGTGTGATACGGGCGCTTCGCGCCGGCGATCTGATTCGGGTGCCCCGGCGCCAGATCGAAACAGGAGCCGCGATTTTGCAGATGGATTCCTGTGCCGGGAATGACCACCCCAGAGCCAAACCCTTCATAGTTGGATTGGATGAACGAAACCATCATGCCCGCTGAATCGGCGGCGGTGAGCAGGATCGTGCCGCCGGGCTTGGGCGTGCCCCAGTTGGGGTCCTGCGCCTTGGAAGGATCGAGCAGCTTGGCGCGATCCGTGAGATATTCGTTGTCAAGCAGATTTGCGACATCCACATCCATCCACTTCGCATCGGCGATGTAGCGATGGGCATCGGCGAAGGCGAGCTTCATTGCCTCGATCTGCAAGTGCAGCACATCCGGACAATCGACCTGCAATGAACCGATCTCGCGATTGCGCAGGATTCCCAGCGCCAGGAGAACGGCGAGGCCCTGGCCGTTGGGAGGAATCTCCCAGATGCGATGGCCGCGATACTCGATCGAGATGGGTTCGACCCAATCGGCGGTATGAGACGCCAGATCTTCTTCGGTCATCAACCCGCCGGTTTCGCGGGCATGGGCGGCGATCTTGCGGGCGATTTCGCCGCGGTAGTAGGCTTCGCCGTTGGTTTGCGCGATGAGCCGAAGCGTCTTCGCGTGATCTGGGAAAATAATGCGATCGCCGGTGTCGGGGCCTTTTCCGTTCGGGAAAAACATCTGCGCGAACTCGGGCATGTTGAGATACACGCTCGGCGCGGCCCGCCACAGTTCCGCGGTCAGCGGCGCGACGGGAAATCCGTTTTGGGCATATTCGATCGCCGGCTCAAGTAGTTTTGCAAAGGGGAGTTTTCCAAACCTTTTGGATACCGCCACCCATGCGGACACCGCGCCCGGAACGGTCACCGTATCCCACCCAAAACGAGGCATGCTCGTCAACCCCTTCAACCGATCTGGCGTCATCGCTTTGGGAGTTCGTCCTGACGCGTTCAACCCATGCAGCTTGCCCTCGTGCCAGATCAGTGAAAACGCGTCCGCGCCCAGCCCATTGCTCCCCGGCTCCAGCACTGCGATTGTCGCAGCAGTAGCAATCGCGGCATCCGCGGCATTGCCCCCAAGAGCAAGCATCCGCAACCCCGCTTGCGCAGCAATGGGCTGCGAAGTAGCAACCATATTCGCAGCAAGCACGGGCATGCGCTGCGACGGATAAGGGAATTCCCAATCAAATGGAGCGGGCATTTGAGTCAGTATACTCGTCCCGCGTCATTGGGAAATCCGGGATAGGACGGAAGAAGATTCACCACGGAGGCACGGAGTCACGGAGGCGCGCTCGAAGTTCGAGCGCCGCATTGCAGAACAAGCAGTGAGGGAAAGAGGACAAAGAACAAATTCGAAAAAGAGTCAGTTCTTTAAGGGTCGGTTCGTGTGCGGTCTTCGAACTTCGAGCGCGCCTCCGTGACTCCGTGTCTCCGTGGTGAATCTTCTTCCATCAGAGCAAAAAAAAGCGTGGTCACCGAAATGACCACGCTTCGTAGATTCTAGATGTCTTGCGATTCTATTGAACCACTCCACCCGGGAGGAATCCTTCCAGCTTTCTGGCTCGGACCGGGTGTTGGAGTTTGCGGATTGCTTTGGCTTCCACCTGGCGCACGCGTTCGCGGGTCACCTTAAAGATGCGACCTACTTCCTCCAGCGTGTAGGTGTAACCGTCGCCGATCCCGTAGCGGAGCTTGATGATCTCGCGCTCGCGGTAGGTGAGGGTCTTGAGCACCTGCTCGATCTTGTCCTTGAGCATCTCCTGGGTGGCGCTTTCCACCGGGTTGTCGGCTTTTTCGTCTTCGATGAAATCGCCGAAGTAGGAGTCTTCGGATTCGCCGACCGGGCGGTCCAGCGAAATCGGATGGCGCGAGATCTTCAGGACGCGGCGGGTCTCGCTCACCGACATCTTCGCGCGCTTGGCGATTTCCTCGATGGTTGGCTCGCGGCCAAGCTCCTGCATCAACACCTTGGAGATGTTGCGCAGCTTGCTCATCGTCTCGATCATGTGCACCGGAATGCGGATGGTGCGGGCATGATCGGCGATCGCGCGGGTGATCGCCTGGCGAATCCACCACGTCGCGTATGTGCTGAACTTGAAGCCGCGGCGATATTCGTACTTATCGACCGCGCGCATCAGGCCCGTGTTTCCTTCCTGGATGATGTCCAGGAATGACAGGCCGCGATTGCGGTATTTCTTGGCGATCGAGACGACAAGACGCAGATTTCCACCGGATAGCTTTCGCTTGGCGTCTTCGTATTTGTTGTAGATCTTGCGGATCTGCACGACCCGGCGATGCAGGTCCTGCGCGTTTTCCAGAACGAGATCTTCCAGCCCGCTGAGCTCTTCCTGGCAGACTTCCAGGTCTTCGCCCGGCTCCTTGATCTTGCTCAGCTCTTCGATGCGATGTTCCAGCTCCACCATTTTGGTGCTGATGCTGGAAAGCTTCTTCATCAGCGGCGTGACTTTGCTCGTGCGGAGCGACAACTCTTCCAGGAGCTTGACGCTTCGACGCCGCCGGCGGCGGATCGCGGTGCGAACCTGCTCCAAGTCCTTCTTGGCGCACTGACGAAGCTGATCCCACTGCTCGCGGTTGCGGCCGAGCATCTTACGAACTGATTCCAGGTTGGTCGGAATGCGCTGGCCGATCGTGCTCTTGTCGGGATTATCCTCGGCGGTCGAGATCTTCATCGTGCGATCGAAGGGAAGATCGCCGTCATCGACCTGTTGCAGGATTTCGACCGCGGATTGAATGCAGTAATCGCTCTCAAGGACCTTGGAGCGGAAAATCTTTCGGGTGATTTCGATTTTCTTGGCCAGGCCGATTTCCTGCTCGCGGGTGAGCAGGGGGATTTCGCCCATCTGGGTCAGATACATGCGCACCGGATCGTCGATGCGCTTGGTCGTCGCCTCGGCCAACTCTTCTTCGAGGTTGAGATCAATCTCCTCGTCGTCTTCCTCGCCGGCGGCGGCGGGCTGCTCTTCTTCCTGCGCCTTCTTGGCGACGGTGGGGCGGGTAGAAGCCGGCGTCGCGGGCAGGCCGCTGGGGGCGGGGGCAACCGGCTGGGGCTTGGCTTTCTTCCCCTTGCGGTTGAAGTCCGCCACGTCATATTCATCGATGAGACGGATTCCCATCTCATCGATCATCATGAGCAGCGTATCGAGCTTGTCGGGAGAGACCACCTCGTCGGGCAGACGTTCGTTAAGCTCCTCATAGGTGAGGTAGCCGCGCGAGGTGCCCAGATCGAGGAGAATTTGTACGCGCTTGTCGGCTTCTTCCTGTGACCCGGAGCCGATCAGGGGGGATTCAATTACCGTTTCCTTCATACAATGATCCGAACCTTTTCCCGCGAAGACGCATCGCGGTCACCGCGGCAACGCGCGGTTTTCGACGGCCACGCGACGCCGGGCCAAGGAACTCGGGGCCATTCCCGAACCCTGCAACGAGGCGTAGTGCGTTCCGTGATCTTTCTGGCCCTTCGACTTTCGCTCAGGGCGGGCCTGTGCGATTCGATAAGGGCTTGCCCTTCGACTGGTCGGGGCGCCCGTTACATCGGGGCTGCCTACTCGACGTCGCTCAGGGCTGGCTTATCCACTCAGGCCGCGCCGCAAGTTGGGCTGCCGGGCCTGCTCCTGGAGCTTCTTCAATAATGATAGGGCGTCAACCTGCTCTGGGTCTGTACGCCGCATCTGTGCCTCAAGTTTTTGACTTTCTCGAAAGCGACGGGCCTCGCGGAAATATTTTAGGGCTTCATCCACGAGCGAGGAGGGGTCCGCGAGTGTTTCGGCTTCCCCAGCCGCATCGTGCGCCAATTCAACCAGAGCGGGGTCATCCAGCAGCCCCATGAACTGGTTAAATACAGGCATCCCTTCATCACGTTGATAATTCCAATAGATTTCCGCCAGTCGTCGATGCATCGGATCGGCAAAATCGTCCAGGGTCACTTGCTGCTGGACCATCACCCATCGGGCCGGTTCCAAAAGCAAGACACCCAGCACGCTCCGCTCGGCCCGGTCCTGTGCGGTCAAAGAGCGACGAACCACGGGCTTTTCCACGGGCGGCGTTTCATTTGTCTGCGCCGGAGCCTTAGGCGTCGCTTTGCTCGTCTTGAACCGCCGATTGAGCTGCTCAACCGGAATATCCGTCAGGCGGCTCACCCGCGCCAGGGCCGATCCCCAGCGAAGCGAATCGACCGGTCCGCTTCCACGGGCTGCCGCCAATACCTCAAGATAATCCGAAACCGCCTTCTGCTGGGCGGTCAGGCTCTCGTCATCGGCGAAGCGCTGCTGCAACTGCTTCCACTTATATGCCAGCGCATCGATCGCCGTGCCAATAATATTGTCAAAACCCGCAGCTCCATGCTGGAGCAGATACTCATCCGGATCCACATCCGCCGGCATCGTCGCGATGGCGATCTCAACCGGCTGGGTCAGAAATAGCCCAACCGCGCGGTCAACGGCTGCATCTCCGGCCGTGTCCGGATCAAACATCAGCACGATTCGATCGGCAAATCGCCGGATCACGCCGACATGCTGCTCGGTCATCGCCGTCCCCAGGATGGAGACGACATTGGAAACGCCAAACTGATGGGCCATCACCACGTCGGTGTAACCCTCGACGACGACCGCCGTCCGCGTCTCGACGATCCTTTGGCGCGCCAAATCCAGCCCGAAGATACAGCGGCTTTTGGAGAAGAGCGGCGTCTCGGGGCTGTTGAGATATTTGGCCGGGTCTTGCGATCCGGGCATGACCCTTCCGCCGAACGCGATCACCCGCGCGTTTTCGTCGCGGATGGGAAACATCAGGCGATTGCGGAAGGTGTCGTAGTAGCCGTCACCTTTTTCGCGCTTCTTGACTAAACCGCCCGTGAGCATCTGCTCGGGCGGAAACTTTCTGCCGACCGGTCCGCGCAGCAGACCATCCCAGGCATCCAGCGCGAATCCGATTTGAAAACGCTGGATGCTTTGGGCATCGATGCCGCGCGACTGAAGGTAATCCCGCGCTGCCTGGCCATGCTGCGGATCGGCCGCCAGTCGCTCGAAATACGAGCAGGCGGCCGATTGCAGCTCAAAAAGTCCTTGTCGCTCGCCCGGCTTCTGCTGGGCCGACCCGCGAAAGCGCGGCAGCGGCATGCCGATCGACTCTGCCAGAATCCGCCGCGCGTCCGAAAACTCGACCCGATCGCGCCGCTTGACGAACTCAAAAATATCGCCCGCCGCCTTGCATCCGAAGCAATAGAAAAACTGCTTACCGGGATCGACCTTAAATGACGGCGATTTCTCCTGATGAAACGGGCAAAGCCCGACGTAATCCTTCCCACGCTTTTTAAGCGAGACGGTGCGGCCAATCAGCTCGACAATGTTGATCGATTCGCGCAGCTTCGCATTGAAGGTGCCGAAATCTTCATCGGGGCTGGTTGAACTCACGACCGTCCCAACTTATCAAAATTCCCCAGGGCCGGTATTCGGAAGACTCGGATTAAATCGAGGTGCCTTGCCGTCCAGCGTTGGCGCGCCGTTCGGCGAACGGAACCGTCAAAATATAGCACCGGTTCAACAGGGGGTCAAACCGCATCCAAACTCCGGCCCACTTGTTCCCAAACAGTTCAATGTCAAAATACCTCTGGCCGCTTTTGGAGAACCATGCAGCGATTTACGATCACAGTCGATACGGACGGCAACAGCGACATCATCAACCTTCACCCCGAGCTCTCCCAGAAGATTCGCTCGATTACCGGTGATGGCGTCCTGTCACTCTTCGTAGTCGGAAGCACCGCCGCTCTGACGACGCTTGAGTTTGAAAACGGCCTTGTGAAGCACGACCTGCCGCGCGTTTTGCAGGAGCTGGTTCCCGACGATGCGACGTATCAACACGAAGCCACCTGGCACGACGACAACGGCCACAGTCACATCCGCGCCGCGCTCATTGGCCCAAGCCTCACCATTCCCTTCTCCAACGGCCGCCTGCTGAGCGGCGAATATCAGCAGGTTGTACTGATCGATCTGGATACGAGGCCGAGGAGGAGGAGCATCATTGTGAGTGTCCTCCAGTAGTTGCTGGTGCGGCGCGAAATCCGAAATCCGAATCCCCGAATTCCGAATCAAATCCGAATGACCAAAAACCTGAATTCCGAAAATGATGTCACGCGAAGTGACGAAGATGCGAAGTAATAAGGATGACTTCTTCGCATCTTCGTCACTTCGCGTGACATTCTCTTCGTCATTCGGACTTCGGATTTCATTCGGATTTCGGGATTCGGATTTCGCAATTCCGGGCGCAGCCCGTCTAGTTCATCGCCCGGCTATGCTCTTCCAGCCTTTGAATCAGCTCTGATGCTTCCTCTTCTCGCTCGCCGACTGAGCTTGTCCAGGCCAGGCTTTCATTTCGCGTAACCGCCCGCTCGATTCGGCGGCAGGCGCTGATGACCGTGCTGTGATTGCGCTTGCCCATGCGGGTGCCGATTTCCGGGAAACTCAGCTTCGCCGTTTTGCGGACCAGGAACATCGCCACGCTGCGCGCCAGGCTGATTGTTCGCTGGCGCCGGCCCGACATCAGGTCTTTGTGTTCCAGGCCAAAGTAGGTGCAGACGGCTTGGAGAATATTCTCTGGCCGCACTGGCGCGACGAGCTGCCGATCCAGATCTCCCAGCGATTCCTGAACGGTCGTAATATCTCCCGCACGACCGGTGAGCTTCGTAAAGGCGGCGATGCGCGTCACAGCCCCTTCGAGTTCGCGGACGTTTTGCGTCACTCGCCGCGCGATCCAGGCGATCACTTCCTCGTCGATCCCCAGCTTGCTGCGATCGGAAAGCGATCGCAAAATCTGACAGCGCGTCGCATAGTTGGGCGGATCGATCCGCACCACCATGCCGCTGACAAATCGGTTGACAAGTGATTCGCCAAATTCCTCGATGAGCTTGGGATGATTATCGCTGGCCATCACAACCTGGCGGCCCATCGCCTCGATGGCGTTGAAGGTGTGCAGGAATTCTTCCTGCGTCGCCTTTTTGCCGCCGAGGAAATGCACATCGTCGATCACCAGCAGATCCAGATCGCGCATCTTGCGGCGGAAGGCGTCGAGCTTGCTCGTCCGCAGCGCTGTCAGAAACTCGTTGGTGAATTCTTCACCCGTCAGATACATCCAGCGCTTGGTCGGATGATATTCAATGAACTTGCGGCAAAGGCCTTGGAGCAAGTGCGTTTTTCCCAGGCCGCAAGCGCCGTGAATGAACAGCGGGTTGTATTGCGAGCCGGGGAATTCGGAGACATAGCAGGCGGTGTTAAACGCCAGTTGATTCGTCGGCCCGACGACGAAGTTCTCCATG
Organism: Humisphaera sp.; assembly: GCA_036276235.1. Taxonomy (GTDB): domain Bacteria; phylum Planctomycetota; class Phycisphaerae; order Tepidisphaerales; family Tepidisphaeraceae; genus JANWHF01. The sequence continues at coordinate 7,965 of DATBDZ010000009.1, forward strand.
TCGTGCCGGAGACGCGGGAGCGATGCCGTCGAAACCGCGGGGATTTCCATCCGCAGCGTCGAAGGAATCTGCGGCCGCGGGGGGACAATCGCCACCGAGCGGCTGATCGGTTCTCCCGCCACGACGGATGAACCGTTTACCGGTCCATCTGCCTTGCGCGCCGACCCTTCCGATTTTTCGCTGCTCGTCGCGCCGTTTATTCCATCGCGCGAGCCGGTCTCGAATAATTCCGGCACGACGCTGAATCGAACAGTCAGCGGACAGCCCAGCACTTCGTGGGCCGCCTCCTGGATCGGGCGTGTAAAATTCTTGCCGATCCATTCGCTGATGAAGTCATTGGGGACGGCAATCTCGAGGCCGTCCTGCCTTAAATCGAGTTTGGTTGAGTTGTTGAACCAGACATGAAACCGTTGTTGTCCTACCCGTTGCGCGATGGCATTCGCCAGGCGCGCAAGCTGCACATCGTTAGCGCTGACGCAGCTCACGTCGTACTCCTTCCAAGCGATGCGATGCTTCCCTGCCAGAGGCGTCTTTTCCTCTTGCCCTTTGGGAGATCGCCGTCAGTCGATCCGCGCATTGCCGGAAAGTTCCCGTCGATGCGCGGCCCATCCCCTTTCGGCTCGCACAAAAGCGACCGAGGTGAAACCAAAAGGGGCCCGCGTCCGCCGCGCGCCGGAGCTGTTACTTCCCGGCCTCAACGCAAAGCGGTCTGGCATCCTGCCTGAAATGTCCGTCCGTGATCGACTCCGTCCGATATGTTTGCCGAGGATCGCGTCGTTGAGCGTCCTGCCCGTTGACGCCGAGGTGGCAATGGTTAGCCACCTCCTTCACGCGGCCCTCATCATCCCTGAACCATTCGAGCGGGCAATCTAATGTTGGCAGCCTACGCTGACAAGAACGTTTTTTCCGGATTTGCATGCACAACGTCACAACCATCGGTCATTGCAGGGGTGGGAGAAGAAAAAAAAGTTTAACACACCAGATACTCACATGATTATCGGACTGGTGGATGAATTGTGGAGGAGATGATGAAGGAAGGAGACAGGAGTCAGGCGCCAGGAGAAGAGTGGGGACGAGGACTTTGCGCGCCTTCGCTCTCTGCGGGCTCCCTCCCCAACTCCTGGCTCCTGGCTCCTGACTCCTGACTCCTCTCCCCCAATTCCCTCATCATCGCGATCTTGCTCGCTGCTTTGGCGAGGCCGAAGCGGTAGTAGAGCTTCAGGGCGGGAACATTTTGCGAATCGACGGCCAATGATAGACGCGATGCGCCCATCTGCACGGTCGCCGCGAGGGCTTGCTGCATCATCAGCGCGGCGAGTCCCCGGCGGCGTGCTTCAGGCGCGAGGCCCAGGTAAACCAACTCCGCCGAATCGGTTAGCGGGAGGCGGCTCACCAATATCGCGCCGATTCCCTGCCCGCGTTCTCGCAGCAGGAACCAGTAGCGCGGGTCGAACTTGCCGCTGGATTTGTGGCCCGCCAGAACGTCTTCGATATCGCGAACGCCGTTGAGGCCCGGACAATCCAGGCTCTGTCGATACGAGACGACAATCGTCGTCGCGAAATCGGCGTGCGTTTGCGGCGAATAAACGCTCCAGCTCATGTCCTTCGGCACCGCCGGATATTGCGCTCGCTTGACCGTCCCTTGCAGATAGATCAGCTCGGCTATCCTTCGGAATTGATGAGCGGTAAAGAGGGCCTCTGTGGGCGGCTCGCCCGGCTCAAGCAGGACTTGCGCGAGCTTGATGCCGCGAGGAACGAAATGTTCGCAAACGGCGTCAATCAGCGCGCCGGCGGCCCGGTCGCCGATCTTCATCGGGGAGCAAAGCAGCAGCATCGTGCGGCCGGGACTCACAATCGGCAAAATCGCCCCAACCATCTCCCCATGCCGCTCGGCGATCCATGTATCCGCCAGATTCATCGCCCGCTGCTGGGCGTAGCTGACGAAATCCATGACCTGATCGCCGCTGGCCAGGGTAGTGGCCGAGCCCAGGAGCATGCGAAGCGCCCAATGTATCTCCGGCGGCTCCGCGGGGCGGCAATTAAACGGCCTTACCGATCCGCGCGAGTCATCGGGTAAATTTGACACTTTTTCCACGTGCTTTAAGATTAGCCTTACCCTCAACTTCGGGCAAAGCTACAATCTTTCGTGCACAGCGCTTTTGCCGGGCTACCACCGCGGAGGTCGTACACCATGCGTGATCTGATTCGTTCGTCGCCGTTTGCTTGTCTGATTATTGCCGCGCTGCTGCTGGCGAATTTGCCGCTGGTCGCGCAGGCGAAAAAGTTTCCTGAGCCCAGCCCGTTTCCGATTTCCTGGGAACTGGATTTCAAGCACTCGGCTCCCCAGCGGATTATCGTCGATGCCGCCGGCGCCAGCACGCCGACCGCCTATTGGTACATGACCTACACGGTTACCAATCGCTCGGGCGCCGAGCGGACCTTCTTCCCGATGTTCGAGTTGGTCGCCGCCGACGGCAAAGCCTACAAGGGCGACTTCCTCATCCCCGACGAAGTCTTCAACGTCATCAAAAAGCGCGAGAAAAATCCGCTTCTGGAGAAAGCCGAAAAGCTCGGCGGCGAGCTTCGCCAGGGCGAAGACCAGGCCAAGGACGGCGTCGTCATCTGGAAAGAGCCCCCGTCCCCCATGCGCACCTTCAACATCTACGCCTACGGCCTGAGCGGCGAGCACGTCATCATGAAAGACGACGACGGCAAAACCATCACCGACAAAGAAGGCCCGGTCATTCTCCGAAAAACGCTGGAGCTAACGTACCAGGTCCGAGGGGGAACGGGTGCGTATGTCGAGCCGAATCAGATTGAGGCGAAGCCGGAGCGGTGGGTGATGAGATAAGGTCGTGATGCGTAATGCGTAATGCGTAATGCGTGATGCGTGATGCATGATCGGTGGTGGTGCGGGCGGGGACGCGATGACTTATGAGAGTTGGGAAAAGGAAGTTGCGCCATCGTTCGTGGGCGAGCCGCTGTGGAAGGTGACGGCTTACCGGAAGTCGCTGTTTCTTGGTGACTTGGCGTGGAGCGACGTGACTCGATTGATTGGGGACCGACGTGTGGTCAGCCTGGCGGATCAACTCTATCGAGCCGTTGGTTCAGTGGGCGCAAACATCGCTGAAGGGTATTCACGTTCCAGCAAGAAGGACCAGGTGCGATTCTACGAATACGCGCTGGGCTCCGCCCGAGAATCGCGAGACTGGTATTTCAAAGCCCGCCACATCCTCGGCCAAACCGTATTTAACCATCGCTGCGAGTTGCTAACCCAAATCATCCGCCTGCTCCTCACCACGATCCCCCAACAGCGCAACCTAGGAAAGTAAATCACGCATCGCCCATTACGCATTACGCATCACGCATTACGAATTACGCATCACGAATTACGCATCACGAATTTCGCATCACGCATTACGTACCCAAGACCTTGCCGCCCCCCGAATTCCCGCTATAATCCCCTCCCATGGCACATAAGAAAGGTCAAGGAAGCACAAAGAACGGGCGCGACAGCAATCCGCAGTATCGCGGGGTGAAGGCGTACGGGGGACAGTTCGTCACCGCCGGCTCGATCATCATCCGCCAACGCGGAACGCAGTTCCATCCCGGCTTTAACGTCGGCTGCGGCAGCGATTACACGCTTTTCGCATTGAAAGACGGCACCGTCGAGTTCCAGGGCCGCAAGATCCACGTGCGGACAGAAACCGCCGCCGCCGCGACTGCTTAAGCTGCCTAGATCCAATCAAAATCGAACAACAAGCCGCTGCTTGGCAGCGGCTTGTTCTGTTTTGCCCCATCGGGTTCGCGTGGTCGTCTGCGCGCCGCAATAGCGGGACAAACTCGTTGCCTAATGACGGACTGACCTGCGATTGATCCGCAGTCGGCTCAGCACCGCTGCAAGTTACAAATGTTACAACAGTGCCTGTGTCACAGCGCCATTGCCCATCGCGCAACCAGTGACTTTACAGCAATTTAGGTCATCAACGTGCGTGTTACGGCACGGAAGGGTGTAACACCCACCAATCCGCCGGGCCGCAACGTCTCGTTGGGCGTGGCTCGCCGTCCTCGTGCCGGCTTGCCCCCAATCGCGTCGATATTCAGAAAGTGTGGCTCTCCGCGAAAGTCGCTGGAAACGCAGGCCTCACCACAATATCTGGTGGACGAAGGCGCTCCCTCCGATGGATCTGCACCACAACAATCAGCAGGTTCCGCGGAGAGCCGAAAGTGTCGCATTTGTCGCATCCAAGTTTGTAGATATGAAATCATAAAGCATCGTAAATGATCATCTTACGACTTAGATGATCGGGTCCGAATTGTGCGACATCTTTCCTATATCGCCGTGCGGGTTGCACTCGCCGTCACGCACTCCGTGCAGTCTCTTTGCACAATCTTCGCGCACAGCCCCTTGACATTTCCCCTTCGTCCGATAATCTACGCCGCCCCGCAAGGGGAAATGGGCGAGGATTGCCGGCTATAGGGGCTGGGCACCTTCCAGATAATTTGAGTTCGCGAATGGGAGCCGGGCTATGTCGTTGCGCGCACAATGCCGTCATGATTCTTCGATCGATCGTCAATCAAATCGTGGGGCTGCATCGCACCTGGCGTGGCATCTCAGCGCGTCCGCCGTTGTTTGATCTTCAGCCGCTGGAACAGCGCGTGTTTCTCTCGGCTTACCCGCATATCGCGCCGGATAGCTCAAACAGTGATTCCACCGTTCATCACGGCAACGCCTTCGTCGTCGATCTCAATGCCAACACGGATGACTATCCGGGGTGGGGCCAATGGTCTATAAATTGGGGTGACGGAAACTCCGATTCGCCTAATGGCTGGACATCTGCCATCTCTCATACTTATGACACCGGGCCAAATGACTATACGATCACGGCCTCCTATACCGACGGCTCCCAGAACTACTATGGTGCCGATGCCAATGTGAATGTGCACGTCTTTGGCGATCCCCCTTCGCCGATTACCGCCAGCCCGAATATTTCATCCGATGTATCCACCATCGATGAAGGCTCGAACTTCAATCTTACATTGACGCCCAACACCAATGATGATCCATGGGCGGACCACTGGTTGGTCAACTGGGGCGATGCGTCAGCCGTGCAAACGGTGACCGGGACGGCGCCGGCCGTCTCGCATACTTTTGCCAGCAGCCCCACCAATTACAGCATCTCGGCCGCATACATCACCGGCGATTCGGTCCCACATACCGCCGCGCCGTTTTCGCTCCAAGTCAATGACGTCCCGCCGATGATCACGCTCAGCGATAACTTTTATCACTACAAGACCGCCACCGATGGCTACGGCGAGGGACAGGCGACCGAAGGCTCGCTCTTCCAGCTTAATCTGTCGGCGTATGATCCGGGCGGGCAGACGATCAACTCGTGGGACATCGACTGGGGCGATCTCAAGTCCGATGGCTCGGCCGATATCCAGACCCTCAGTGGCAATCCGAGCAGCGTCAGCCACGTCTATGGCCGCGGCAGCACCACTTACAATATCACCGCCACCGCCCATCAGGGAAGCAGCACCTACAGCGTAAGCTGGAGCGCGATGGCCAGCGATGTCGGGCCATCACTGCTGGTCACGCGGCCGGCGTCGGTGGTTGAAGGAACGCTATACACGCTGAATCTCGCCGCCGCCGAGCCGACGGGCAGCATCACGCAACTACAGCACTGGACGATCAACTGGGGCGATTCTACGAGTTCTACAGTCGCGGCCACGGCGACAACCGCTTCCCATACCTACAGCGGCAGCCCATCGAGCTACACTCTTTCGATCACCGCCACCGATCAGGATGGCACCTATACCGCGCAGCTCAACAATGATTCGACCTTCGGCAATGGCCGCGTGCAGACGGATATCGGCACGCATACGTACGATCAGGGCTACAACTCGATCGTGCAGCCCGACGGAAAGGTGCTGACGCTGGCCAGCAGCAATGGGAGCCTGGTCGTCCTGCGCTACAAGGCCGACGGCTCGCTCGATACCAACGACGGCTTTGGCAGTGACGCCTCCCATTCTTCCGGGATCATCACTACGCCATACTCTCTGTACTCCTACGACTACTCCAATGCGATGGCCCTTCAGCCGGATGGAAAGATCCTGGTCGTCGGACAGATCGGCAACCCCTCGTTGTTTTACGGCTATCAGAACTGCTTCATCGCCCGCTTTGACGCCGACGGAAGCCACGACGATTCCTTCGGCACCAATGGCCAGGTCGCCGCCGACTACATCAACGGCGTCGCCCTGCAATCCGACGGTAAGATCATCGCCCGCGGCCTGAACTCCTCCTGGCAGACCGTCCTCTCGCGCTACAACACCGATGGCACCATCGACCACGACTTCGCCCCGGATGTCGCCGACGCCAACGGCGTCGAACCCGTCAACGGCGGCGCGAATTGGCAACTGTGGCCCACCATGACCGACACGATGCTGATCGAGCCGGACGACTCGATCATTCTGGCCGGCGGACGCTTCAGCCTCTCGATGGCCCACTATAGTGCCGATGGAATTCTGGATCCGTCCTTCGGCTCCAGTGGCTACGTCAACATCGGCTACAACGCCGCGGCCTCTGTCACCGCCATCGCGATGCAGGGCGATCGGATTCTGCTGGCCGGCACCGTCAACGCCTACAGCTATTATGGCTATGTCGGCAATTTCTGGATCGGCCGCTTCAATCTGGACGGGAGCACCGATCACAGCTTTGCCTCCCCCTATGGCACTGTCACCACCGACTTTGGCTCCTTCTCCACTCCCACGGATGACCAGGTCCGCGGCTTGGGCATCCTCTCCGATGGCACAATCTTGCTTGGAGGCAGCAGCAACAATCTGATCAACGGGGCGACGCTGGCCTTCGTCCGCTACAACGCCGATGGCTCGCTCGACAGCGACTTCGGCACCGGCGGCAAACTCGTGACCGGCAGCGCCCAATCCATCAATCGCGTCATCACCCTGCCGGATGATCGGATCATGGCCGTCGGCACCGCCAACGGGAACGTCACCAATCAGGATGTGCTGCTGGGGTCGTTTTTGAAGGATAACAAAGTTTACGTCACGCCGGATGTGGTGAACCTGACGGCGACCGCCGCCTCGGCCACGCAGATCAATCTTACCTGGACGCTAAACCTGAGCACCGCCTCGGCGATCGAAGTCGACCGCTCGACCGATGGCACGAATTTCACGGCGCTGACGACAACGCTTTCGGGATCGGCGACGAGCTACTCGGATACAGGGCTGAGCGAGGGACACTACTACTATCGAGTGCGGCTTATGTCGGGCGGCGTGCCCTTGTCTCAATTCAGCGCGGTCGCCGATGCTTATGCAATCCACGCGCCGCAGAGTCCTGCCGCCGCAAGTACCACCGACAGCGGCACGACGATCTCCTGGACCAGCGATTCTTCGATCGCCACGGATGCTAATGTTTATATCTCCGACGACGGGATCACCTTCAGCTATCTCGACACCGTGACCGCGGCTCAGTTGAGTTATGTGGTGAGCGGACTGGACGCGCAGACACAATATTGGTTTGAAGTGACCAACGCCGTTGGAACGTCCGAGTCGCCGGCATCGAGTGCCGTAACGGTTACAACGTTGGCCGTTGTTGCGCCGACCGGTTTGAGTGGCACATTCAATTCCGCGACAGACATCACGCTGCACTGGGCGAATCACGCCGCCGACGCCAGCGGCTACGAGGTTGATTGGTCCACCGACGGCACCAACTTCCAGATGCTCGATGAGACGGATGCTGCCACCACCAGCTATGACGTTCAGAATCTCGTGCCGGGAACTGCGTACACGTTCCAGGTCCAAGCGGTCAACGACGCCGGTGTTTCGGATGTGAGCACGTGGAGCACGACCAGCGGGCCGCCGACTCCGGTGGGACTCTCGGCGACCGTTGCCGGATCGACTCTGGCCATGATCACCTGGGACCCGGCGATTGCCGCCAGCGGGTATGAATTGAAGCGGATCGCCGCCGACAGCACGACGCAGATCATCAGCGTTTCCGGCGGCAGCAGCGCCACCTACTTCGATTTCGTTCCCGACAACACGACCACCTACAGCTACCAAATCCGCGCGGACGGCAGCGGCAACTCCGATTGGAGCGATGCCGTCAACGTCGCGTTCGTCCCCGCGGCTCCTTCGGGGTTGAATGACGCAATCTCCGGAACGAGCGTAGCGCTCACCTGGACTGACAACTCCAACAACGAAAGCGGCTTCCAGCTCGAAAGCTCCTCGGATGGCCAATCTTACGGCTATCTCGGATCGGTGGCCGCCAACGCTACCTCGTTCAACGTTGATCTGTCCAGCGTCGGACCGACCACGACGTTCCGCATCACGGCGCAGAACTCGGCGGGCAATTCCGATTACGATTATGCGCAGAACCCCGCTGCCCCTTCGGGCCTGGCGGCGATTCCGCTTTCGACCAGCAGCGTCTTTCTCGCGTGGGACAACAACGCCTCCAACCAGAGCGGCTTCCGCGTTCAATACCAAAATGGCGATGATTGGTTCACGCTGGCGAACACCGGCGCTGCCACGACGCAATTCCAGGACAGCGGCTTGAGCGCGAGCCAGACGCGCAACTACCGCGTGATCGCCTACAACTCGGCGGGGGATTCCAGTCCTGTCGGCGTCGCGACCACGCCGCCGGATGGGACGCAATCCAGCTTCAACGATACCGCGCCGGGAACACCGACGGCGGTTAACGCAGGTACCGGCGTCAATCTGCAGTGGACGCAGCCAACCAGTGGTGCGCCGTCAGGGTACATGGTCGAGGAGAAGCGCCCAAGCGCGGATGGAACGCCCAGCAACTGGGGCGTGGTCACCACGACTTCTTCGCTGTCGCAATTTGTCGGATTGCCGATGCAGGCCTCCGCATACCAGTTCCGCATCGTGGCTTACACACGGCGACTTAATGGAGTGGTGTCAGTTTCGCCGCCGTCGGATTTCGTCAGCGCGAGCTACATGCCAGTGCCCGGCACGCCCACGAATCTGCAGCAATTGCCCGCGCTGAGCGGATATCAAACCACGCTGACCTGGGACATGGGCGGCTTGGATGTCGATGG
>DATBDZ010000010.1:0-4683 GCA_036276235.1 Humisphaera sp.
GAATTGGACATCTCTGCGGCGGGGAGATTGCGCCAAGGAGCCAAGACGCCAAGAGGCCAAGGAAATGCAATTCTTTTCTTCTTGGCGTCATGGCGTCTTGGCACCTTGGCGCAATGATTTCTGCCCTGGCGCGGGGACATTCGACTGGGCAATGCAACGTGCAACCAGTGCCGACGCAACCGACTGGTGCAAAATTCGATTCAAAGCGGTGCATTGCCGAGTTCAGGCACAAACCACCAAGCACACGAAGGGAGCATGAAGAACCACGACCGATACCGGGATTGAGGATGGCGTCAAACTCTGGGAAAGTCATGCTGTCCGCTATTCTCAATCCTCCATCGTCCATGCCCGTTTTCCTTCGTGGCTCTTCGTGCTCCCTTCGTGAACTTCGTGGCTAAAACCTTCGGGAGGATCAAGTGCATCATGGGCGCGGCAGGCGAGGCGCGTGCCGATCACGTTTCACGTCTACACGTTTCATTCCCGCCCGCGGAAGTCCGCTAGCCTCATAGGATTCGTCCTCCTCCCCAGCCGGCGTATATGATTAAGCCATGCCCGAATACCTCAATATCCTTCAGCGCCCCAGGATGCGCGATTCGACGATGCTTTTGGCGCTGAGCGGGTGGATGGATGGCGGCCTGGTTTCAACCGGCACGGTGCGGCACTTTATGAGCCTGCACAAGGTCATCGAGCTGGCGCGGATTGATCCTGATCCGTTTTACATCTTCAATTTTCCCGGTTCGATGGAGATCGCCGCCATTTTTCGGCCGGAGGCCAAGTATGAGGAGGGGCTGATCACCGAGATCGAGATGCCTTCCAATATCTTTCATTGCGACCCGGAGGCGAATCTGGTTTTCTTCCTCGGTCAGGAGCCAAACCTGCGCTGGCAGGCGTTCGCCGACTGCGTCTTTGCCGTCGCGAAGGAAGCCGGCGTGACCCGCATCATCTTCATGGGCAGCTTCGGCGGCCGCGTCCCGCACACGCGCAACCCGCGGATGTTTGGCTCCGTTTCACACGAGCCGCTCAAAGAAATCCTGCGCGATCTCGGCTTACGCCTGAGCGATTATCAGGGCCCCTGCGGCTTCTCAACGCTGCTGGTCGCCCAGGCGCCGCGGCACGATATCCAGATGCTGAGCCTCGTCGCGGAAATTCCCGGATATCTGCAAGGGGCCAATCCGCTGAGCATAGAAGCCGTGTCGCGGCAGCTTTCCCGCCTGCTCAACCAGCCGGCCGACTTAAGCACCCTCCGCGCCGCCAGCAATGAGTGGGAGGCACAGGTGAGCGAAGCCGTGGCGCGGGATGATAAGCTTGCGGCGACGGTGCGCAAGCTGGAAGAGCAGTATGACAATGAGCTGATCGGTGCGCCGGTGAGCGAGGAGCATATGGATGAGGATGAGGACTTGGAGGATGAGGAGTGAGTTAGCGGCGAGCGCGATGCGCATCCCAAGCAAGAACAGTGAGGCCATCGGACTGCGCCGCACGGCGAAGCGGGAAAGTGCGTTCTCCCTCTCCCCTGTACTCAGGGGAGAGGGCTGGGGTGAGGGGACCGATGCGCCAATCGGCGAGGTACGCTTTGTGGCGGGTCGCTGTCCCCTCACCCTGCCCTCTCCCCTGAGTACAGGGGAGAGGGTTCTGAGCGCGCGAACTCAATCGTCACTTGCTACGCGACGCAACAAGAAGCCTCCGCCCCATCTTCTTGATCTGTTCGGAATCCCAGCGTGCGGTTTCACCGCGATCGGCTTGCTCGATCCCCCGTTGAATTGCGCTCGGCATAAGTTCTCCATTTGGAGTGCGAATGCGATCCTCCTCGCGCAATAGCCGAAGTGCGCGGGTGACAACCTCGCTGGCACTGGCATACCGGCCGCTCTTTACCTTGCCTTTAACGAATCGTTCGAGATCGGTGCTCAGGGATACATTCATGGCTGCTCCATTTGTGCCGCATTATAACGGCGAATTGCGGATTTGCCTGTATCTTTGTTCAACTCACCGGTCTATAGTTCTGACGGCTGACGACGACTGAGGCGGGTTTCGTACCGCAGTCTCTATCGCCTTTCTACCGCCTGTCTTGCCAGAGGATGCTGGCTCTTCCCGGTTTTTTTTACTGATCGATCTGGACGGTTTATTTAGACGCGCACGTTGTCCACACACACGCACGGTACTCATACGATGGCACCCGAAAAACCAACTCCCGAAGATAAAGGCCGCTCACAACCGGAGGGCGATCTGATCGTCCAGCCCGGCCCCGCGTTCGCCGAACCGGAGGAGCGAGTGGCGGATTTGTCCAGCGAAATCGTGAAGCAGCTCCCGCGCGGCAGCGGCGAGCGCGTCACCTGCCGGCGGATTACCGGCAATCATTATCGCTGCAACTGGTGGACGCCGCAGATCGCCGCCCAGTACGGCGCCCGCTCGGCGGAGGGGATGACCGCCACCACCCACCGTGTCAGCAAGAGCCAGTTTCTTCATGTGACGAAGACCGCCGGCACGCTGGCGATCAAAGCGGCTGATGCGAGTTGATCGCCTCGGAAAAAGCGCGACGGAGCATCCCGTTGTGGTTGACTCGCGAGGCGAGCCGTCCGCGGCTGCATCTCGCACAATGGTTTTGGCCGCGCGCTTTCGCGCATTCCGATTCGAACATTGATCGAAGCGTTTGATCGATCGCGGCGATGATTTGTTCGTCATCGAGATTCGTCAGATCCATCGGCGGCCCAAATCGAATACGCACCGGCCAGGGGCGGAAGATCGGTCGAAAGATCGGCCATGCCTCGTAAGCGCCGACGATGACGGCGGGAATTACCGGCACCTTGGCCCGGCGAATCACCATCGCGGCACCTTTTTGCAATGGCGCGATCTTGCCGTCCCAGGTTCGCGCGCCTTCGGGGTACATGTTCAGCAGATGCCCTTCCTGCAGGCGGCGGATCGTTTCGCGAATCGCTCCGATATCGCCGGCGCCTTGGCGCACGGGGAAGGCGTTCAGCACGTGCCGCAGAAATCTGCCGAAGTATCGGTTCTCGAACAGCTCTGATTTGGCGATGTAATTGAGCGGCCGATCCAGTCGCAGGGCCATGAGGATCGGATCGAGATAGCTTTGATGGTTGGAGACGATCAGGACGCCGCCGCGCGCGGGGATATTTTCGCGGCCATACACTTTGAAGTCGAAGAGTGCGGTGGCGAGAACTCGCCCCAAAATCTGCAGCCACTTCCAACTGAGTGTGCGTTCGGTCCTCATGGTTCCCGCTTCACCGGGGTGCGGCCCATGCGGGCAACGACAAAATCCCAGTCGGCATCGCTGGTCTTTGGAAGAACAATCATTGGCCGCAGAAACGCCCGATCGGCCGAGCTCATTCCCGGCAGCGAGATCATTGCCATGGCGGCGGCGCTCAAATCACCGACCAGAAAATGGAAGATCGCGGAAATAATTTCGGCGGGCATGCTGAGCCGACTCGCGCTTTGCGCGATTAGCTCGGCGTAGGCGATGATCGCCAGGCACTGGCCGGTGGCCAGCGCGAGTCGCGTGTCGGATGCGTTCTCTTGTGAGGGACGACGAATCCGTTTTGCAAATGCCTTGGCCTGCCGGACAAACTTGCGAACGTTGCGGATCGCTTTGAGCGGCCGATACGCCTTGAGGAAATGCCCGAACGCGACGGCATTCGTGTGGCCGATGTCGGCGTGCATGAGATAGTCATTCTCGACCGACGGAATTTCCTCGGTCACCAGCGATCCCGGATCGGAGACCTCCGCCGCCGTTCGCGAGAAATATGTTTTTCCAAATTGCGCGGCCATCACAAGATTAATGTGCATGCTGCTTTCCAGGCCCGGAATCAGTTGCACATCGCGCACCGCCATCTCGAAATAGGTATCCGATTCCAGCCCCTTGGCGCCGACGCACTCCAGCAGCAGCGACATCACCTTTACGCCCTCGGTACTTACCTTTGCCTTCTGCACGGCACAGTAGAACAGATACCGGCGATCTTCCGCGGACGCGGCATGTACATAATCAAGCGCGCGATACGCGTAAATCTTCATCGCCGTCAGGCGCGCGAACGCTTGTGCCGCCATGAAGCGGATGTGCGGCATCTGGATCACAGGCTTGCCGTAGAGCACGCGAGCGCTCATGTGCTGCATCGCCTCTTCGAAGGCGTGCTCGCAAATGCCGATCGATCCGAAACCGAGGAAGAATTTCCCCAGGCTGACCGTCCCCAGCACAGCGTTCCACGCGTCGCGCCCGTCGGCGATCAAATCCGATTTAGAAATCGATTGCTCTTTGACTTCGAAATCACCGACGAAAGCCGCGCGCACGCCCAGAGTGTCGATCTTGCGCGGCTTCCACGCGCTGATCGTGTCAGGACGCAACGCGACAAGGCAGGACGGCGCTCGCGCGCTGCGCCGCTGATCCGCGCGGCGGGCAAGCACGCTGATGATCGCCGCGCAGTTGGCGTTGCCGATGTAGTATTTGCTTCCGTTGGCGATATAGCCGCCGTCGCTATCGGGTGTGATGGAAAATTCGTTGGCCAGAATATCCGAGCCGTGATTCTTTTCGGAGACGCCAAACGCCAGCAGCCGCCCCGCTTCGATCGCCGCCACGGCTTCCTTCTTCAGCGCCTCGTTGGTTCCCATGAGGACTGCGAAAAGTCCCAGGAAAGTGCATTGCAGGCTATAGCCGTGCGCCGGACTGAAATAGGCAAACCC
>DATBDZ010000011.1:0-15251 GCA_036276235.1 Humisphaera sp.
CTCGCTTGACCCGACCCACCGCATCCAGCCGAACCCGATCATTCACTGACATTCGAAGCTCCATCAGTCTGCTTCTACACAGGCCCGACGGTGACAATTCTATTTCGGCTATGGGGTGACAGTTCTACTCCGGTACAACACGACAACCCGCTCGCGGTTGCCCATGACCGATAAGTATCTTACTCTAGGCAATATGAGTGAGTCTTCCTCTACCACCTCAAGTGCCACCGCCCCTCACACGCGCGGCGCTGCTCCCAGCGGCCCGCCGGTGCAGCGGCAATTCGTCAGCTTCGCATTCTTCAAGCTCGATCCGGAATTCCGGCGGCTCAATGACCACGAAAAGATCCAGGCCCGCAGCGAATTCCTCAAGCAGTTTCAGGCGCCGCGGCCGGGACTGATATGCCTTACCTACAGCACCGTCGGACTCAAGGCCGATAGCGATTTTTTGCTCTGGCGCATCGGCTCTTCGCCCGATCTGTTTCAGGCGCATCAGCAGGCGATTAATAAGTCGCGCCTGGGCGCTTTTCTGACGACGCCGCACACGATGCTCTCGATGACCAAGCGGAGCATGTACATCGACAAGCTCGATCCGTTCCACACCGCCGAGAGCCGCACGCACATCATCCCCGGCAAGCGCAAGTATCTGTTCGTCTATCCGTTCGTGAAGACGCGCGACTGGTACCTGATGCCGCTGGAAGACCGCCAGCAGGTGATGGACGTGCACATTCGTGTCGGCAACAAATATCCGAGCGTCAAACTGAATACGACCTACAGCTTCGGCCTGGACGATCAGGATTTCGTCGTCGCGTTTGAGACCGACGAGCCCAAGGATTTTCTTGATCTGGTGATGGAGCTGCGCGAAACCCAAAGCAGCAAATTCACACAACGAGATACCCCGATCTTCACCTGCATCCAGGCGCCGATGGAGAATATCCTGGATGAGCTGTTTTGAAAGCAGTAGTCGGAAGGCAGTAGTCAGTAGTCAGACAAAAGCGGCCAACGTCGTTTGTCGTCAGTCGTCAAGGCATTTTTCTTTTCTGCCTACTGCCTTCTGCCTTCTGACTACTTATTCAAATTCCTTTTGACTACTTATACATGCCAATAGAATCGTGGCGACGTGAATGACTGGCTGGCAGCAACTCCCGGCGGAACCGAAAGGCTCCCGCGCGACGTGGCCGAGCGCGTGGAGCGCGTCTTTGAATTCCACCGCTCCACCAAATACACGTACCAGTCGATGCGGAGTAATCCGATCTCGCTGAACTGGGCCAGCCAGCCCAGCCCCGATCGCGTCTTTCCCGATCTGCCCAAAACGCCGCTGCCAAGATCCGTCGTCGATGCGCCGGTGTCGATGGTGCCGCTTCTTGCCGAAGGTCTGGCGGCGGTGCCCGAGAGCCAGCTCCAGCCGCCGCAAAATCTTAAGACGCTTGCGACATGGCTCTACTACGCCGACGGCGCCTCGATCACCGCGCGCGGGCCGGGCGGGAACAAGATCTCGCTACGCACGTGCCCCAGCAGCGGCACGCTTTATCCGTTTGAGATTTACATCGCCGCGTTCGGCGTCGATGGGCTGGAGCCGGGGCTCTATCATTATGGCGTGCGCGATTTTGAGCTGCGCCGCATGCGCGATGGGCTGGCCACGCTCAATCACATGAAGCGCGGGCGGCCCGATCTGAATTTCCTCAACTCCGTGCCCGCGGCGTTGCTGGTTTCGAGCATCTATTGCCGCTCCACCTGGCGTTACCGTCAGCGCGGCTATCGGTGCGCGCTGCTGGATACCGGGCATCTCGTGCAGAATTTGGTGGCCGTCGCCAATGGCCTGGGCATCCAGACGATGCCGCGGTTTTTGATCAACGACAACACGATGCGCGAGCTGATCGGCATCCCCGCCGAGGTGGAATATCGCGATGCGGAGTCGGTGCAGGCGATGGTCGTCTGGGCCGACACCGCGACAAAGCCGATGGATGTGGCGGCACAGCCCAAGCCGCCCGCCGGGCCGATGCCGCCGATTCCGCGGCAGCCGCTGGGAAATAATCTCGCGCCGTACGGCTCGGTGCTGGCGGTGCATCATGATTGCGTCGCGCCGGGAATGCCGATGCGCGAAATTCGCCCGCCGTTTACCGAGCTGACGCCCGTGCTGGAGATGAAGCTCGATACGACGTTTGGGGTAGTCGATCAGCCGCACTCGGGCCCGACGGTGCGGCAGGTTTCGATTTCCCGCCGCAGCACGCGGCAATTCTCCCATGCCGCCATCACGCGCGATCATTTCGTGCTGCTCAATCGCCTGAGCTTCCGGGGCGGGAGCGTGCTGCCGCTCTTTCCGGACGGCTCGCACGCCGCCCTGGTGCGGCCATTTTGGATCGTCAATAGTGTGGTCGGCGTCGAGCCGGGCGTCTGGTATTACCATCCCGCCAACGACCGTTGGGCAATGCTCCGCCACGGCGATTTCCGCACCGACGCCGCCTATCTTTCGACAGAGCAAGCCATGGCCGGTGACGCCTCGGCAGTTTGCTTCATGATGGCCAACCTGCAAACGCTCATGACCGGCGCCGGCCCCGACACCTACCGCCTGGCCCACCTTGAAGCCGGCCTGATGGGCCAACGCATCTACGCCGCCGCAACTGCGCTAGGAATAGGCTGCTGCGGCATCAGCACGTTCTATGACGACGACGTCCGAAGTTTCTGCGGCCTCGAACAAACCGGCTGGGAACCGATTTACGAGATGGCGGTAGGAATGGCGGGAACGCCGCCGGCTGCGTGATCGATTTTCCTACAACCCATCCGGGACAATCTTACACCTTCTGTCCGTTTCCCTCAGATCGAACGCAGAAGGGGCCAGCGAGTAATGTACATAAGGACGGCGCAGTACGATCTTGAAAAGGTGGGCCCGCGTGTGATGTCGGCCTCGCAATTTAAGATGGTGCGCAGAACCACGGAGAGGTTGGCGTGCCATGAACACAATGACGAATCAAACCACCAGAGTCCGTAACAACAACAGAAAACGCGCATCGGTGGCCTTGCGATCAGCTGTTGAGCCGCTTGAGTCGCGAACGCTGCTGTCCACCTACATGGTGAACACGATTTCCGATGCAGCCGCCCCCGGCCCGGGGATGTTGACGCTGCGCCAGGCGATCTACAACGCCAACTCGCACAGCGGGCCGGATACCATTGCCTTCTCCACGACTGTGTTCAACGCCGGGATCCTCCACACGATCACGCTGGCGCGTGGCCAACTCCTCCTGACCGACAAGTCCGGCGCAACCACCATCGCCGGACCTGGATCGGCGGTGCTTGCCATCAGTGGCGGCGGCGCCAGTCGGGTGTTCAACGTGGCCACTGGCGTGTCGGCGACGATTTCGGGTCTTGCCGTCACCAATGGTCAAGCCCCCGTTGACAGCCTGGGCACCGCGCGCGGCGGCGGTATTTTTAACGCCGGAACGCTCAGCTTGAGCGCGGTCAACATTTCCCATAACAGCGCCGCGGGTGCGCCGACAGGAAACAGAATCGGTCAGCCGTACAGTTACGCCTATGGCGGCGGCATCTACTCCACCGGGCCGCTGCATCTGCAAAACTCGACCGTCACGGGAAACAGCGCCCTGGGCGGCAGCGGTACGGAGACGGCTCCCCCTTACGGCTACGGACATGGGTTCACCGGCGCAAACGCCTACGGCGGAGGAATCTGGTGCGGAGCAGACCTCACGATTTCAGCAAGTAATGTTTCCAATAACCAGGCCACCGGCGGATTGAGCGGTTTCACGCGGGACGACAATGGGCCTGACAACGGCGGCAGCGCGTTCGGCGGCGGAATCGCCTGCTCTGAATTGACGCTCACTGACAGTACCGTCTCCGGCAACACGGCCCAAGGAAGGTCGCTGCCATACGATAGTAATATCCATCACATCGGCCGCGGTGGCAGCGCCTACGGCGGAGGGATCAGCGCCGGCACCGGCATCGTTACCATTACCAATTCCACTCTAAGTGGAAACCAGGCGATCGGCTCATTTTACCCCGGCGATGACTTTGGCGCCTTCGCCGGCAGTGCCGCGGGCGGCGCGCTGTGGGGTCGCTCATCGGCCATCATACAATCCTCTACGATCACGCTGAATCAGGCGATCGGCGGCGACAACACGGCTTTCGGCGATGGTGGCAACGCAAGCGGAGGAGGAGTCGAATGCATCGATCTGTCGGTGACTGCCTCGACCATCAGCAAGAACACCGCCGCGGCCGGCGAAGGCACGGCACCCGCCGACCCTGCCTCCGCCAGCGGCGGCGGGATCGAATGCGGCGGCTCGCTATCCCTTACCCAATCTACTGTCACCGGAAACACCGCCACCAGCGGTGATGTCCTCGGCGGTGGCCAAGGCTATCCCGGCGGAAGCGCTGGAGGCGGCGCGTTCGTCGCCGGCGCGGCCACCATCGTTCAATCCACCGTCTCCGGTAATACCGACTCGGCCAATTTTGGCCCGACACCCTACCCGTCGGTCTACTCGTCGGTGGGTGTGGGTGGAGGCCTCAATGTGCAAGGCTCACTCACGCTTTCCTCGAGTACCGTCTCCGGCAACAGCGTAGCGGGAGCAGCCGGCGAATACGACCAGGGCGGCGGCATCTGGTGCGGTGGCAGCAGTCTCGCCGTTACCAACAGCACTATCGCCAACAACTCTGTCAGCGACCGCGGCTTCCAGGATGGCAGTGACGCCGGTCCGACGATCGGAGGCGGGATCGCCGCCACCGGAAACGTAAAACTCTACGATAGCACAATCGTCGGTAATACGGTCGGCGACACAGCCTCGGGCGGCGGTCTGTCCGTCACGAGCCCCGCGTTGCTCGACAATTCCATTGTCTCTGCCAACAAGGCCGACGGCGCTTTCAACGACATCTCCGGACCCGTCCTGAAAACCAGCGCCAACAATCTCATCGGCGTCGGCGGCGGCCTGACCAATGGCGTCAACGGCAACAAAATCGGCCTTACCAATCCCAAGCTCGCAGCGCTTGGGAATTACGGCGGCCCCACGCAAACCATGCCGCCGCTGATCGGCAGCCCGGCGATCGATGCTGGAAACAACAGCCTCGTTCCCGCCGGCGTTGTCACGGATCAACGCGGCTTCGCCCGCATCGTCGGCGGTAAGGTCGATATCGGCGCCGTCGAGTTCAGCAAGATCGTGATAGCGGGAGCAGTCTATAACGACATCAACGGCGACGGCATCCGCCAGGCCGGCGAGCCGGGCATGGCCAACGTGCAAGCGTACGTCGATCTGACCAATGCCGGCGTCTTCATCGTCGGCGATCCCGTCGCGACCAGCGATGCGTCGGGGAACTATGTCCTGACATTCGCGCCGCTCACCGTGAAAGGTTCGCTGATCGTCCGCGAAGTGCGCCCGCCCACGATGCGCCGAACCCAGCCTGCGGGCATCTATCCGCTGGGGTTCTATACGATCAGCTCAACGGCGGGCGCCGTCAGCAACATCAACTTCGGCAACAGCCTCACCTCGCTGATCACCGGCACCGTCTACCACGACACCAACTCCAACGGCAAACTGGACGCCGGAGAAGCCGGCCTCTTGCAATGGAACGTCCACGCGAGTTATGTGGTGAATAACGTCCACATCGTCAAAACCATTCTCACCGACAACAGCGGCAACTACTCTTTTGTCCTTCCCGCCGGAAGTTACACGATCACCGAGACCGTGCAGCCTGGCTTCACCCGCACCAAACCAGGCGCCGGCGGCTACACGCTGACGCTCGCGCCCGGAGCCACGATCACCGGCGAAAATTTCGGGAACGTGTGACGTTGGGCCAAAGCTGAATACGAGGATGGAAGATCGAGGATGGAGAATAGCGGGGAATCCGAAATCCGACCACGCCATCCTCGCTTCTGCGAGGCAAAACGAGGATGGAAGATAGAGGATGGGGGATGGCGCAGAATCCCAACGCGCTATCCTCCATTCTCGATCCTCTATCCTCAAATTCGCAGCGTCAGCGGCCAGGCTCGACACCCGCCACTCGGCGGATATAATCCGCCGACCACGCCCAGGTGGCGGAATTGGCAGACGCACTGCTTTGAGGTGGCAGCGAGTAACATCGTGCAGGTTCAAATCCTGTCCTGGGCAATAAGAGCAAGTTGACGAACCGCGTAAGCCGCGTTCCCGCGGTGAATTCGGTTCTTTCGTTTCCGCCTCCGCCTGCGGATGATAGGTCGGCGTTTTTCCTTTTTGGCTTCTGGCGCAACCCCCGCTTGTCACTCGACGGCTATTGCTGTTTGTTTCTCGGTGAGAGATCGACGCCTTGCAGGCTTCGCTGTAGCTCGACGCGCTCGCGGACTTCGCGCTCGCTTTGCTGCTGTTGGCGCTGCTCGTCGGCCCGGTTGTTTCGGTCCATCACGAACAGGCCGATCGCCAGCGCGTATGCGAGGCCGAAGCCGATGAATAGCAGTTTATTGCCGCCTTTGGGGTCGATGAAGCCCAGCGGCTTCTTGATGGCGCGGCTCAGGATCTCCAGTTCCACGATGGCGAGCGTCACCGAAATCAGCGTGACGAGCACGAAGCCGGAGGGGGGCGTGGTTGGGAAGATCGCCTTGGTGGCCGCGAGCAGGCCGATGACGTGGAGGAGGACCCAAATCTTGACCAGGCCGCTGCGCAGCGGCTTGCTGTCTAGAACGTCTACGAAATCGAACACGGGATACCCTTCTTTGGGATAAGAGCCTGACGAAGAACAATCCGCCGCACGAAAATAGCCGCCGGCCGGGAACGATGCGAATTCGATTCGCATCGACTGTACGTCCGGACGGGCCTGCCGTTCGGTGGCGTGCCGCAATCTTTCCTGCCGCCGGGTGCGGATTAGGATTAGGATCGAGATTAGGATTATGAATGAGATTAGGAGCAGGATTAGGATTAGGATTAAGATTAGGTGGGGGACGGCACCCTTTTTTATTGCGCCCTTCCTCCGCTTTCCCGCGTAGACCCTCTCGAATAACATGGCCCGCCCTATGCCCGATGAATCTGTGAAAAAGCCCGCCGTGGCTGAGACGAATGTCAAGGAGACGGTGGAATCGATCCTCATCGCGTTCATTCTCGCGTTTATCTTTCGCGGGTTTGTGGTGGAGGCGTTTGTCATTCCCACCGGCTCGATGGCGCCGACGCTCTACGGGGCGCATATGCGCTTCCGTTGCCCGGATTGCGGGACCAGTTTTGATGTGGGGTATTCCAGCCATGATGATTCGGATGACCCGGAATATCCGGCGATCGCCGAGCGGCCGATCGATTATCACTGCCCCAACTGCGGCTACACATTCCGCGCCGGCCAAATGCAGCGCGTGCGCTTCGGCGATCGCATCCTGGTCCTGAAGTATCTGTATCTGTTTCAGAAGCCGCAGCGCGGCGACACGGTTGTTTTCAAAAGCCCGTATGAGGGCCGCAAGCATAAGCCGTCGGATCCCGATTACTCGGTGAATTACATCAAGCGGCTCACCGGGATCGGCCCGGAAACGGTCGTCATTCTCGACGGAGATATTTACGTCGGCCCCTTTGGCTCACGCGATCCGAAGCAATTTAAGATCTGGCGAAAGCCGGACCATGTGCAGAACGTTTTGTGGCGCACAATTAACGACAACGATTACATCCCGCACCTTTCTGATGCGCAGCGCGCAAGTGCCGACCCGTGGCAGCAACCTTGGGAAGCCGGCAAGGGCCAAGCCGGCTGGGACCTGGGAAAAGATGGGCGAAGCTCCATCTTTCGTTTCAACGGCACGGCGGCAGCGACGCTTGAATTCAGGCCGGAACTGAATCGCGATGCGCATAACATGACCGACTACCACGTCTACGATGAGTTGGAGCAGCATAACGCGGAACGGTTTCCGGTGAGCGATTTGAAGCTGGGCTGCACGTATAGCCGTGCCGGTGGCACGGGGCCGCTGCTTCTGCAACTGACCAAGCATTCCGAATGCTTCACGGCTGAGATCACGCCGGGCAATGTTCGCCTGCTGCGATCGTCGGCATCAGCGTTGAACTTCGACGCCGCCGCGGCACAGGTGGTCGGCGCCAAGGCGATTGGTGCGCTGGGCGGGTCGGCTCCCGTCCGGATTGAGCTGTCGAATGTTGATTATCGCGTGACACTACGCATCGACGGGCGCGATGAGCTGACCTTCGATTACGATCCGGACGTCGCGGTGCTATGGGAGAACGAAAACGAGCGGCGCAATCGACTGTCGCATCCGCATGTGCGGATGATGGCCGCCGGCCAGCAGTGCGCGATTGAGCACGTGCAGGTGGCGCGCGACATTTTCTATCAGAACAATGACGGACGGCTGCAATGGGGCATTCCCCGGCAGCCGGTTGATCTGAAGGCCGGCGAATATTTCGTGCTCGGCGACAATTCCCCCATCAGCGGCGATGCCCGCTTCTGGACTGATCCGATTAAACTTGAGAAGGAAGGAATGCCGGATGTGGAATCCGGCCGCGTGCCCGAGCAATTCATGCTCGGCAAGGCGTTCTTCGTCTACTGGCCGGCGGGTTATCCGGTGCCATCGACGAACATCAACATCGTTCCGGATTTTGGGGATATGCGGTTCATCCATTAGGCTTCGCCAGACGGCGACTTGATAGAGATGCGGCGGGCAGTGCCCGCCCTACGCGGCACTCGGCGATTGGCCGGCATGTGATCGTTTCGGAGCTGTCGCGTTGGTCCCCTCCTCCGGTACTCCGGGGGAGGGTTAGGGTGGGGGCCGTTTGTAGGAGACGCCCGTTCGACACAACCCCCACCCCAGCCCTCCCCCGGAGTACCGGAGGAGGGAGAAAAAAAACTCACGCGCCGGTGGATGGCCGATGGATACGCTCCCGACATTCGATTCCTCCGCGGCGTTGAGCACTGCACCGGCGTCGAATCGTGGGCGCAGGTTGTCGATCCAGCTTGCGCTATTGCTGCTGATCCTCCTGGCGGGCATTGTATTTCGCCTTCGGTATTTTGCCGCCCGCGCTTCGTTTTGGCGCGATGAGGCGTTTATCGTTTTGAATATCCGGGATCATCGCGCGGTGGAGCTGATTGGTCCGCTGGAGCATGGGCAGGCGTCGCCGCCGCTGTTTCTTTTTGCGGAACGCGCGATGGCGGTGGCGTTTGGATCGGGAGAATTCTCGCTGCGGGCGGTGCCGCTCGTCTGCGGCATCGCGGGGCTCATCGCGTTTTCATTCCTGGCGCGGCGGGTGCTTCGCGCGCCGGCGGCGCTGTGCGCGATCGCCATGATGGCGTTTGCCGAAAAGTTCATTCTCTATAGCGCGGAGGTGAAGCAATACAGCGGCGATGTGATGATGGCGGTGTTGCTGCTG
Source organism: Humisphaera sp. (assembly GCA_036276235.1). Taxonomy (GTDB): domain Bacteria; phylum Planctomycetota; class Phycisphaerae; order Tepidisphaerales; family Tepidisphaeraceae; genus JANWHF01. The sequence goes on from DATBDZ010000011.1 coordinate 9,312, forward strand.
CTCGCCGCCACGGCACTCGGGAGCAAGCGAGACATTCTCGGCGGCTTTTTTTCTCCCTCCTCCGGTACTCCGGGGGAGGACGGGGGTGGGGGCCGTGCTTCGACTGATCCTTTGGCGCCAAGCCCCCACCCTAACCCTCCCCCGGGGTACCGGAGGAGGGGACAAGACGCGTCGCCGATGTTTTCAGGCGCAACATCGGGGCGTTCGCCGGTCCGGCGGCTGGCCCTTGCGAGCCTGCTGGCGGCAGCCGGCATCTGGTTTTCCCACGCGAGCATTCTCGTGTTCGGCGCAATTGGCCTCGTGCTGACGCTTGCGTCGTGGCGCATCGGGAAGCGCCAGGCGTTGCAAGCCATCGCGGTAATGCTGCCGTTCGCTATCTCATTTGTCCTGCTCGATCTGATCTCGATCCGCCCGCAAAACACGCCGTGGATGCATTCTTACTGGATTGCCGATTTCCCTGATTTGCGCGACCCGCTGAGCATCCCGGGGTGGCTGCTCCTGCGATTGTACGATCTGCTGGGCGGGGCATTTCCGATGATCGGCCCGCTGCTGGCGATCGCCACGTTGCTGGGAATCTTCGGCCTTGCCCGTGCGCGCAAATATGAGCTGCTCGGATTGCTGATCGGGCCGACGGTGGTGGCGATCATCGCTTCGCTGTTGCAGCGGTATCCGTTCAACTCGACACGATTGACGCTGTTTTTGTTGCCGCAGATTTTTCTGTTGTGCGGAGCAGGATTTGAGTTTCTGGAAGGGGCGCTGCCGCGCCGCGCGGCATGGGCGTGGTGGGTGATGGCGACGCCGATCGTGGCGGTCGGCCTGGGCATTTCCGTGTCGCGATTTATTCAGCCGCATTTTCGCTCGCATCTCCGGCCGGCGGTTGCCTTCGTGCGCGAGCATCGCCAACCGGGCGAGGCGATCTATCTCACCGGCATGCCGGCGCTGATCGGCCCCGACCCCTCGCGCGGCCGCGATCTGGAACTGCTCTGCTATTGGCCGCATCCGGAGCCGCCGTTTCATGAGTTGTCACGATTGAATTGGCCGAACGTCCCCGAGCGCCGGTTTTGGGTCATCTTCGCGTTCGACCCCGACCGCAAAAATAGTTGGCGCGACGCGCTCATGACCGACCTGCACGAATCGGCAACCGAGCAAACCCATTTCATCGATCCGCGCGGCGGAGCGGCCTACCTCTTCGAGCGCGGCCCTCGGCCTGCCACGCAGTAGCGCAGATCATTCATCGCGGAGGCACGGAGTCTCGGAGGCGCGCTCGAAGTTCGAACAGCATTCGGCGAAGCATGATTGGAAGGCCGACGCAACAAACCATGAGCAACCGCCCAGCCCAACTCGCCGACCCTTCCCCCGGCAAACTCTGCCCCGAGTGCGGCTACGACCTGCGCGGCATCGCCAGCCAGCAATGCCCCGAGTGCGGCCTGAACCTCAATGATCCCAACTATTCCAGCATCCCCTGGGCCAACCGCGCGCGGATCGGGCACTTCAAGGCGTTTTGGAAAACCGCGCTACTGGCAACTTTTCGGCCGAAGAAGCTTGGGATGGCCGTTGCGCAACCGGTCGACTTTCGATCGGCCAATAGGTTTCGGTGGATCGTCGTCGTACTCGCCACGCTGCCGGCGGTGGTGACCGTCGTTGTGGTTAAGACTTTGGATGACGCATCGGGATGGCGAATCGCCCGCATTGGTGATTTGTCGAAGGATGCCTTTGACATGAGGTCGGGGCTTTTACCGGCTCTGACAGTCATATTTGGCGCGGGCCTTTCGCTGGCACCCGTGATCCCCCTCGGCGCGCTCGTCATGTTTGCGTTATGGACAGCATCGGCGGGAATCTGGTTTCGCCCGCGCCGGATGACGGTAGTCGAGCAGAATCGCGCCATTGCGATCAGCCGTTATGCATGTGCGCCACTCGCGTGGCTGCCCATCGCAGGATTAGGCGCAATCCCAATCGCGGTTTTGGCATATTTTAATGCGAACATCCCGGCGCAATTCGGCTGGCTCATCATCACCATTGGGCTTGTCGTCGAGCTTTTCTTGTTGGCGATCCTCATCGCAAGTTGGTGGGGCACCTTGCGCCTCCTATCGATGACGACTCGTTGTGGATGGGGGCGATGGTCCATTGCCGCGATCGGCATTCCCGCGGGCTGGATAGTCTCCGCGTCAATCGGAATGCTGCTCGTTCCGTGTATCGCCGGCTTCATCTCAATTGTGATCGAATCACTCAAATGAAGTTGTTTAGTTTGGAGAACCGCCAGGTTGCGTCGCGGGCCCGAGCGGACTCCAAAGCGTCAGATCGCGCCATTGCACGATCCCTTTTTGCCAGCCGAAGGATGGTTCGGCTGGTGGCGCGCCCGGGGCCGACGGGTCAATGGCGCCAAAGAGCAGCATGCGCCGTGAGCTACCATCGGGTAGCGCGTTGGGCAGTGCGACGTAGTTGATGGGACGATCGCCGGCGACAAAGGGATCGCGCGGCACAGCGGGCAGATAACCCGGAACGAGCTCCTGCAAATCAGCGGGCCATCGACTGTTATGAAGCCGGTAGAGCCGAATTGCCAATGCGATCGCGGTAGCTCGCCGATCGGCGAGTGCCCGCCACTGCTGATCGATAAACCGACTATAATTGGGGGACGACAACTGGCTTATGAACCGGACGAATTCCAGCCCTTTCGTTGGGGGGATTAGCAATGGGACCCTCGATGTAGGCCGACCAGTCGGCGGCAGAAGTTCTCTCAGGAAAATGTCATGCGCATCGAACATGCGAATTGTATCGAGGTCGAACATCGGTCCAAGCAGCGGGGTTCCGTTTCGCGCTTCAAGACTGTACTGAAGACTGATCTCGCGGTTTGACAGCATCGCCGCATGAAAGCCGTCGGAAAATTCAAGATCGTCCAGAAGTCTTTTGATGATCAAGCGCACGCTTGCTTCGCTCGCCGGCCTTGTCGTTGCCGCTGGTCCTTCTGTGTGCGAAGTGGCGTTGTCGTCAGGCTGGATCCGCAGTTCACATGCGACGATCTGAAGATCATTTGTAGCCAGGGGCGCCGATCCCGATGCCTACCATTTCGTCGATGACCGTTGGATGGTTGACGAATCCCACCGCGCGGGATTCGTGCAGCAGGTCTTGCATTCGTTCCAGACTCTCGGCGTCGTCACCTTGCACGTGGGCATACATCGCCGCGTCCCCGAGTAACGAGGCCAGTTGTCGGGCCCGTTGGCGCGGCGGGCCGATTTGGTAGATCGCCTTTATCGCAGGAAGTTCCCAATCGACCTGATCGAATGCGCGAGCCTGTCGTGCCAAAGCCAGCGCTGAAGTGTTTCCCGCGACGGCGTCCTGTGCGAGCCGCATCCACTGCGGTTCAAATGGCGGATAACCTTTTGACAGAATGTCGGTTTGGGATGGCGGTTTTGCATCCGCATTCAAGCAATCGATCGCCCGCCGCAAATAGGTGGCGGCGTTCAGCTCCGCCGGAATCGGCGGCGAATCAAAATCGCCCGGATACAGCGGCTCTCCGTGCGCTTTGATTTCGGCGATGCGGGCTTGCAGCCGGGTTGAGGCGACATGCGACCACCAGAGCCACAGGCTGCCCAGCGCGAGGGTCAGGACCAGCAGCGCGATCGTCGCACGTTTGAGGGCGCGGAATCTTGGGGGGAATGGTGTCTGCTCGGAAAGCGTTAGTGATGAGTCGGTCATCAAGGGCGCCGCCGCGCTCATGATAATGTTTTATGTGGCGCGGAGTACCATGGCTGCATCATAGTTGCATCAAACCGTGCGCGCATGGAGATCCCGGACGGCGCGGCGGTTTGGGAGTAATCGGCGAGAGTGGCGTTCTTGGCCGCCGCTCTGTCCGGGCGTGACGGATTGTGGGGCGGATGATCGTTTGGAGTTTATTGCTTCTGTTGAATGCTCCGGCTCGTTATGATTCCGGCCGAAGCGGCGCGACAATGCCGCGGTACCATCGGCACGTTCAAGGAGGGATCTCATGCGGCGACGAGGAGAATCATGCGGCGTGGGTCAGGCTCGATTGCGTCGGGCGATTTATGGTGAGGGGCCACCCATCTGGACCGAGTGTCTTGAGCAGCGGCAGTTTCTTTCGGCCGCGCATCCGGTGCATGCGCCGGCGAAACCCAAACCGGCGCCTAAGCCGCATCCCGCGCCGGCGGTGCATGTACCGGCGCCAGCCGCCGTTACGGTTCCCTCGCGAACTTATGCTCCGCCGAAGCGCGGCCCCAATCCGAATCAGGTTTCCCTGGGGAGCTATGAATATGGCAAAGATCCCAATGACAATGGAATCTTCCCGCCCGAAGACGACGGCGATGGGGACGACGGCGATGTGCTTGCTTACGCCGGGCCCACGGAGCTTCCTGTCACGATCACCGCGCCGGATACGCCAAGCTTTTTGACCGTGGGGGGACCCTGGACTTCGGTGGGGCCGGCGCCAATTCTCAGTGGGCAGATTCCGGGCGGCGGGGCGGTGTCCGGGCGGATCGCGGCAATCGCGGCATCCCCGACCGATGCCAATACCATCTACATCGCCGCGGCCGGCGGGGGAATCTGGAAGACGAGCAACGGCGGCACATCCTGGACGCCGCTCACCGATGCGCAGACGACGACAGTGATGGGCGCGATCGCGCTGGCGCCGAGCAATTCGAACATTATTTATGCTGGTACGGGTGAGGCGAACAATTCCGGCGATTCCTACTACGGCCGCGGGATTCTCAAATCGATTGACGGCGGAACGACCTGGACGCTGCTGGGCAGCGCGCAGTTTTTCCGGCATACGATCAGCCGAATCGTCGTCGATCCGGTCGATCCGAACATCGTTTACGCGGCGGTCGCCGGCGGGGGAGTCAACGGCTTTGGTGGATCGACCGGTATTTGGAAAAGCATCGACGGCGGCTCCAATTGGACGAACACCACGACCGCTATCAACTCCTCCAGCTCGTACAGCGCGCTGGTCATGGACCCTTCCAATTCGCAGACGCTCTATTGCGCGATCGGCTCCTCTTCCGGCGGAGCCGCTAACGGTATTTACAAGACAACCAATGGAGGCACTTCATGGGCCGCGGTGCCCACATTCCCCACCGGCGGCGTCGCCGCGGGGCGAATCTCGCTGGCGATCAGTGCCACCAATTCGCAGGTCCTTTACGCATCAGCCAGCGATCCATCCACCAGCGGCGTTCTGGGCGTTTATAAATCGCTCGACGGCGGCACCTCCTGGAGCACGATCACGCCCACCTCTAACTACATGGGCGGGCAGGGGTGGTACGACCAATACATCATCGTCAGCCCAACGGATGCCAACACCGTCTACGTGGCCGGCGCTGCCGGCTCAACAACCGCTGTCATGAAAAGCTCCGACGGCGGTACGACATGGACCGCCATTGCCACAGGCGCATCGGGGAGCAACGGCCCGCATGCCGATCATCACGCCGTGGCCTTTGATGCCTCCGGGCGATTGCTCGACGGAAACGACGGCGGAATCTGGCGGTTGGATAACGCCGCCGTCGGCTCCATTCTCTGGACGGATTTGAACGCAAACCTGCAACTGACGCAGTACATCGGCATCGCGATCGGCCCGAATGATTCAACGACGATCTTCGGCGGGTCGCAAGACAACGGCACCAGCCAGCTCAATCCCGGCACGACGACATTCACGCTGCGCCAAGGCGGAGATGGCGGCGATGTCTCGATCAGCCCCAACGCCTTCACGCGCGATTATCACATCGCGCCGGTCGGCAGCTTCGGGCGATCCAGCTATTTCGGCCGCTCCGACAACGGCGGCACAACCTGGAGCGGCAAGGTGAATGGAATCGGCACGACCGATCCGACCGATTTCTATCCGCCGTTCGTGGTCGATCCGAATTCATTTGGCGGGCTCGATCGATTGCTCCTGGGAACCAATCGGGTCTACGAGAGCATGGACAACGCGGAAAACTG
>DATBDZ010000012.1:0-2573 GCA_036276235.1 Humisphaera sp.
ATTCCGTCGTGAAGGTCGCCCAATTTCACTGGGCGCGAAACCACTTCATTCTTCTCGTTCACGATGTACAGAATTTTTTGTCCCTGGTCTGACTCCACAGCACGATCCGTAATAAGTAGTGCCGGATGGGGCTCACCGATCGGAACGCGGACGCGTGCCATCAAGCCCGGCGACAGAACCCGCTCTTCGTTCGGAAAAACGCCGCGTACCATCAATGTTCCGGTGCGCGGGTCCACCTGGTTGTCGACGAAGTTGATGATTCCGTGGTGTGGAAAACCATCTTCGTTCGAGAGCCCAAGCCAGACCGAGATTTCGGTATCGCGGGCAGACTTCGCTTTCCCTTCGCGAATTAATTCTCGGGCGTGCAACAAAGTCTGTTCATCCACGTTGAACGTGACGTACATGGGTTTGATAGAAACAACTTTTGTCAGTAGCGTGCCGCCCCCCATCGCCCCGGACTGCACGAGATTTCCCTCGGTGACGTAATAGCGGCTCACGGTGCCATCAATCGGCGACGTAACTTTCGTGAACTCCAAATTCAGGCGGGCCGACTCGGCGCTGGCTCGCGCCGCTTGTTCCTGGGCAACCGCCTCTCCCTGCAACGCGGCGAAACGATCAATTTCCTGCTGGCTGATTGCGCCGGGCGTTCTGGCGAGCGAATTTGCCCGGGCATAATCGGCGTTTGCTTGTTTCATCCGTGCCTCGGCGAGGGCGAGCTGCGCGACCGCTTGATCGTAGGTTGCTTGATAAGGTCGCGGGTCGATTTCAAAGAGCAGGTCGCCGGCTTTTACGTCGGCCCCCTCTTTGAAGGGCATGCTTACTAAGTAGCCGTCGACGCGAGCCCGAATTTCGACGGACTTCACCGCCTCGGTCCGCCCGGTGAAATCGGCGTAGTCGGTTACGGTCCGTTCAATTGGAAGGCTCACGACGACTACTGTCGGCGCCGTGGGTGGGGCCGCCGCGGGCTTAGCCGTGCAACCCGCCATAAAGGTGCAAATAGCCGCGGCGCCTGCCGCACCGAGCGCGAGTTGTACGCATCTCGCTGCAGCACACTTTGATCGCCACGTTGCCGCAGGTCTCGGCGGTATGATTTCAAATCTCATCTGCGTTGATTCTCATTTACTGCGATTTTCATCTGCTCCGAAGGGTCGAGCGCAGCGCCGTACGCTGTTCCGCGTTCCAAGATCGCCGCCGCTTGGCGCAAATACGCCGCCTCGTCGACCCGATCGCCGAACCGCTGGCCGATGTGTTCGCGCCACTCCAGCCAGAAATAAATCATTCCCAACAGCATGATGCTCAAATGCTCTGGCGACACGTCATCACGAATCAGCTTTCGCTTTTGCGAAAACGCGATGCGGCGTGTCAGCATATCGAGCACGGCCGGCTCGCCTGGCCAAATCTGGTTGTCCCCTTCGAGCCGGGTCCGGGCCGCGAGCCGGAACATCATTGGGTTGCCGCCGATGTATTTCAAAATGCGACGCAGCTCAGCGCGAATGTTTAGTGGACGATTAGCATTCTTGGTCGCATTCGGGAAACGCCGCGCGTAGTCTTCGATTAGTCGACGCTTCACCGCAGCGTATAGATCACCCTTGCTGCCAAAGTGGTGCAGAATCAGCGGATGCGAAACACCGGATGCCTGCGAAATATCGCGAATGGACGTCGCCGCAAACCCGTTCTCAGCGAACAGCAACTCTGCGGCCCGCAGCACGGCGGCCTGTGTCGCCTCCGAATCTCGCACACGTTCCTCAGCCATTTCGTCCGTTACCAACGATATTTACCACTCGGTAAATAAAATCTACGCGGATCCCGGCTATTTTTCAACACCGGTCGCCCTCTAAGATACTCGGACACCCTACTGATTCGGTCTTCGACTCTGCACTTCCCGTTCCGTCTGCCACTAGGTAGTCCATGCGCACCTTCGATTCCCTCTCCGAGCAAGAAATCCTGGCCCTCGCCATTTCGCAGGAGGAGGAGGACGCCCGCATCTATGCGGACCTGGCCGAGAACCTCAAAGCGGATTACGCGGCCACGTCGGAGATCTTTCGCGGCATGGTCGGCCAAGAAGAGGACCATCGCCGACGACTCATAGACACGTATCGCGCCCGCTTCGGCGAACACATTCCGCTGATCCGTAAGCAGGATGTGCGCGGCTTTGTGCATCGCCGGCCTGTTTGGCTGACGCGCAACCTTGGCATTGATCGCGTTCGCAAGCTGGCCGAATCGATGGAGATGGAAACCCGTCAGTTTTACGAAGCAGCCATGCGCCGCACGACTGATGCCGGCATCCGGGAACTGCTCGGCGATCTCGCCGCCGAAGAGCGCGAGCACACGCACATCGCCGAAGAGCTCGAAAAGGAAAAGCTCACGACCGACGTCCGCAAGCAAGAGGAAGAAGCCCGCCGCCGACTGTTCGTGCTGCAGGTTGTTCAGCCCGGCCTCGCCGGCCTCATGGACGGCAGCGTCAGCACGCTCGCCCCTCTCTTCGCCGCCGCCTTCGCCACGGGTATCAGCAGCGACGCCTTCCGCGTCGGCCTCGCGGCCTCGATCGGCGCTGGCATCAGCATGGGCTTCGC
>DATBDZ010000013.1:0-20875 GCA_036276235.1 Humisphaera sp.
TAACTTCTTCGGCTGGGTGCCTTCAGGAGCTCAGGCACCAAGCGAAGCCAAGGCGGTCGTTTCTTCGTTATCGCGCGAAGAGACGCCCAGCGCCCCGCCTATTGGATTGCGTCCGACCAAGGCGATGGAAGAGATGAGCCTGGGCCAGGCGATCTGGATCGGCGCCGTACAGATTCTGTCGGCGGTGTTTCCGGGACCTTCGCGGTCGATGTGTACAATTGCCGCGGGGCAGGTGACGGGGATGTCGCGGCCGTCGGCGCTGGAGTTTTCCTTCTTCCTGTCGATGCCGACGATGCTCGCCGCTACTGGTTACGAATTCCTGAAGATGGTGATCCTGAAGAAGCCCGATCCCGGCGAAACACTTCAGCCTATCGTCATGACCGGGCAGCTTTGGCTGGTGCTGGCGATTGGTTTTATTGTCTCCTTTTTTGTCGCCTGGGGCGTAGTGGCCTGGTTCATGACCTGGGTGAAGCGGCGCGGGTTTTCCCCCTTCGCGGCCTATCGAATTTTTGTCGGCGCTGGCGTGCTGGTTCTGGCTTACAAGTGGCATTGAAACGGCTGCGCGGCTTTGATAGGGGAAACCATGGAAACGTCATGCTGAGTGGCCGCGTGCCTTCGGCACACCCGCGAGGCATGAAGACGGCGGGCAGTGCCCGCCCTACGATGACGCGGCGCGTAGGGCGGGCACTGCCCGCCGCATTTTCTTCGCCGCCTCTGCCCCATATAATTTGAGGCGGCATCGACACTGCCGTATAGTCGCGGATGTGGCCGGGGGCCAATTCAGTGGGAAAGCTGCATGGTCCTTCACGTCCTACGCGCCTTGTTCATCCTGCTGATGGCGGCAGTGGGTTGGTTCTACCTTGGGAGCACCAACTCCTTCGGTGGGGATGCGGCGTGGCTGGCGCTGCCGATCACGCTGACGATTGCCGTCCTGCTGGTCTGTGTCGATATCCTGGCTCCGCGGCGTAAGGTTGCCATTCTCTCGGGGACGGTTTTGGGATTGATCGTCGGCTCCGCGATCGGCTACGGTCTTAGCTTTGTCGTACAGCTTCTGATCGATCAGTTCCAGCAGTATTACGTCGAATCGGGTTCGATCTCCGCGGTCGCACAGCAGCAGCTGGTCGAGCAGCTCCGAACGTTTGCCTATTTCGCCAAGGTGACCGTCGGGATCACCTGCTGCTATCTCTCGATCAGCTTCGTGCTGCAAACGAAGGATGATTTTCGCTTCATCATTCCGTACGTCGAATTCGCCAAGCAGGCCAAAGGTCCGCGGCCGCTTTTGCTCGACACGAGCGTGTTAATCGACGGGCGCATCGCTGACATCGCCAGCAGCGGCTTCCTCGAAGAGAGGATCATCGTTCCGCAATTCATCGTCGAAGAGTTGCAGGCGGTGGCGGATAGCGCCGACAAGCTAAAACGCAATCGTGGCCGTCGGGGGCTGGATATCCTGGCTCGATTGCGAGCCGACAAAAAGCTGGATGTGATGCTGTATGAGTCGCCGCGATATCAGGATAACGACGTCGATGTCGATCAAAAGCTGGTGCGGCTCACCAAGGAATTGAACGGCCGCGTTGTCACCAACGATCACAACCTGAGCAAAGTTGCCAAGGTGAGCGGCATATCAGTGCTCAACATTCACGATCTGGCGGCGGCGCTCAAGCCGGTGGTTTTGCCGGGCGAGAAGATGTCGGTCCGGATCGTCCGCCCCGGCGAGGAAGCCGGCCAAGGGATTGGATACCTTGAAGATGGGACGATGGTTGTGGTCGAGCAGGCGCGGCAGCATCAGGGAGAGGATGTCGAGTTCACCGTGACCCGCGCCCATCAATCGAGCGCCGGCAGAATGATCTTCGGGCGGATCGTCAGCGACGCCGCCTGATTCCTTACGTTTCAACAGTTGCCGCCGAAATAGGCAACTTAAAAGGAGCCAAGCCTGCAACGCGCGCAAAGCGCGCGGTTTAGGCTATGGAAAAGGCGGTTCTGGGACGTTGCACGGCATTTGCTAAGACTACTTGTCCAGAAAGTATCAACCGGGGTTGCGGTCTTGACCGGCTGACGCCTCATCGGGATGATGGCATCCCGCTCCCCCAATCCACCCTGGCCGGTGGACGTGGCTATTTTTCTTTTTGGGAACTTTTAATTCGAGGAGTGGTTTCATGTCTACCGTTCGCCAGGAGGCGATCAAGGCAATCGCTACGACCAAGCACAAGCTGGATCGCATTGATTTCAAGACGACGCACGTCGCCGAGCTATTCGGCGTTAACGTGTTCAACGAAGTGCAGCAGCGGGCACGCCTGCCCAAGCCAATCTTCAAGTCGCTCCAGAAGACCATCAAGGAAGGCGCGCCGCTCGATCCGGCGATCGCCGACGCGGTGGCAACTGCGATGAAAGACTGGGCGATGGAGAAGGGCGCGACCCACTTCACGCACATCTTCCAGCCGATGACCGGCATCACCGCCGAGAAGCATGACAGCTTCCTGTCGCCCTCCAGTGATGGCGCGGCTCTGACAGAATTCAGCGGCAAGGAGCTTATCAAGGGTGAGCCGGATGCCAGCTCATTCCCCTCCGGCGGCCTTCGCGCCACATTTGAAGCGCGCGGCTACACCGCTTGGGACCCGACCAGCCCGGCCTACATCCTCGAGCATCCGAATGGCGCGACACTTGTCATTCCAACGGCATTCCTGAGTTGGACCGGCGAAGCGCTCGACAAGAAGACCCCCCTGCTTCGCTCGATGGAAGCCCTCAGCGTGCAGGCCGTGCGCGTGCTTAAGCTGTTCGGCAAGACCGACGTGAAGCACGTCTTCACGACCGTCGGCTCCGAGCAGGAATACTTCCTGATCGATCGCAATTTTTATCTGGCGCGGCCTGATCTGATCAACACCGGCCGCACCCTCTTTGGCGCCAAGCCGCCCAAGGGCCAGGAGCTGGAAGATCAATACTTCGGCGTGATTCCTGAGCGCGTGCTGGCGTGCATGTCGGAAGTGGAATTCGAGCTTTCAAAGCTCGGCGTTCCCGTGAAGACGCGCCACAACGAGGTGGCTCCCAGCCAATACGAAATCGCTCCGATCTTCGAGAACTCGAATCTGGCGACCGATCACCAGAACCTGATCATGCAGACGCTGCGCGGCGTGGCCGACAAGTACGGCCTGGCCTGCCTGCTGCATGAGAAGCCGTTTGCGGGAATCAACGGCTCCGGTAAGCACAACAACTGGTCGATGTCCACCGACACCGGCGAGAATCTGCTGAACCCCGGCGACAATCCTCATGATAACGCGCAGTTCCTGGTCTTCACAGCGGCGGTCATCCGCGCTGTCAACAAGTACAGCGAAATTCTCCGCCTGGCGATCGCGTCGGCGGCCAATGATCATCGCCTGGGCGCCAACGAAGCCCCGCCGGCGATCATCTCCATCTTCCTGGGCGATCAGCTCAATGACATCATCGAGCAGATCGAAAAAGGCGGCGCCAAGACCAGCAAGCAAGGCGGCCTCTTTGAGACCGGCGTCAGCGTGCTGCCCAAGCTTCCCAAGGAAGCCGGCGACCGCAATCGCACCAGCCCGTTTGCCTTCACCGGAAACAAGTTCGAGTTCCGCGCGGTGGGCTCATCGGCCAACATCGGCGGAGCCAACACGATCCTCAACACGATCGTCGCTGAGTCGCTCGATTACATCGCCAGCAATCTCGAGAAATCGGTCGCTGGCGGCGCATCATTGACCAAGGCAATTCAGGAATTGCTTCCGGGCGTCATCAAGGAAAACAAACGGGTCGTTTTCAACGGCAACAACTACGACGAAGCCTGGCACTCCGAAGCCGGCAAGCGCGGGCTGCCGAACCTCAAGAACACCGTGGACTGCCTGCCGGTGGTTACCAAGCCGGAGAACGTCGCGCTGTTGACCAAATACAAGGTCTACACCGAAGGCGAACTAAAGAGCCGCCAGACGATTCTCGCGGAGAATTACATCAAGACGATCGACATCGAAGGCCAGACCGCGCTCAACATGGCCAAGACGATGATCCTTCCGGCCGCGCTGCGGTATCAGAGGGAAGTCGGCGAATCGATCAAGGCGGCGAAGGACGCCGGTGCCGGCTCGCCGGCGGGTTTGGAATCGTTCGGCACGCTGGTGAGCACGATCACCGAATTCCAGGGCGGGATCACCAAGCTGGAAAAGGCCCTGCACGCCCACGCAGAAGGCGACGCCCTCGCGCATGCCAAACACTATCGCGATCATGTCGTGACCGGCATGGCCGACCTCCGCAAAGTCGGCGACAAGCTCGAAACCATGGTCGCGGATGACCTGTGGCCGCTGCCGACGTATCGGGAGATGTTGTTTATCCGGTAGTCACGGATCCAGTTGTGAATTGCACGAAGCTCGAAGCCCCGGGATTTTCCCGGGGCTTCTTTTTTGTGGCACTGGCATCCCGCGCGCGTCCACGCGAGCCACGCGTCATGCTTCGCCACGCGACGCTTCCGCCGCGGCCAGCACGAAGACGGCGGGCAGTGCCCGCCCTACGCGCATCGCTTCGCCCGTAGGGCGGGCACTGCCCGCCGCGTTTTCGGCGCAGGCCTGTGCTGTTTCGGTGCACGAGAGGCACGGGCCTGCGAGTACGCCGACCTGTGGCACCCAGACTGACCCATTACCCATCTTTGGTGCGCGGAGCGAAACCGCGGCCAACTTCACTTCATTCTTGCGAGGCCCCGCGGCTGATAACCTAGTTTCGTACCGTTTGTGCCGGCCATAGGGTGGACGACGAGGGCCGGGAACGCCACGGCCTGCAAATCGGAGCTTGCAAATCCAGATTCAATTTGCCGCCGTCCAAAGCCGGGATAGGTTGAAAGAGGGCACCCCCGTCTGCGGGGTCGCCGTTCCATCAGGCACAAAAAGGAGAAAGAGAAAATGCTTAAGAAACAGTCTCGGTATTCGTCTGTTCCCGCGCGTTTTGAGCAACTCGAATCGCGCCAGCTGATGTCGGCTGTCGTTCCCTCGCTCACCGGAGCGCCGTTCACCGGAGCCGCGACTTCCACCGGCAACGACAACTCCGATATCGTCCTGACCATCGCGTCGGAAACCAAATCCGGACACGTCGTCGGCACGCTTGTGGTCCACGATCACGGCGGCGGCGAGATCGATTTCATCGTCAAGGGATCCGTGAATCACAAAGGCAAGTTCAACCTCACTTGCACCGCCGCTGGCCATGCCGTCGCCAAGCTAACCGGCACCGATGCCAACGATACGCTGACCGGCAAGTATGTCGCGCATCAGCCGCACAAGCATGCCGACACGGGCACGTTTGTTATGAGCCGCTAACCTAGCGTTTTGTTGATACGATCAATTGTACCAGGGCCCCGGGATCAACTCCCGGGGCCGTTCTGTTTTTCTGTCGGATTTCGGAAAGCGGTACCCAACCCAACCGCCGAGCCGGACGGCTCAAGCCTTTGGGCAATCAATCGGCGTTCGTAAGGTGAGGCGCCGTGCATGGGGGCTTCGCCCAATAATACCGTTGGCGCGTACAATCGGTTCTTGTGATCCGGACCGGGCCGCACAAAACCGCTGTGCCGATGGGGCTGCAAATCCCCGCTAAACTTGTGCAGGCGCATCTTCATAGCGCCGCCAGCGGGCATCCGCGCTGGAGCCGGTGGTCGTATGCGCCCGACGCCGCGGTTCTCTCGTTGCGATGTGATCCGGTAACACGACTTACGACGTTGCGATCGTGTGCCCGCATCCTGCGGGAATGGGCCGATCCCTTGGAGGCGTTGAGTTGGCTGTCCGCACATCTTGGCATCTCCGCGACCCTTCCGCGTCGCGAAATTTGGCCGCGGCCCGATGACCTTGCGCGGTCAAGCGCCTCAGGTTTCGTAGGGTCCGCCTTGGCGGAAGCGGTGTTTGCGGGCCAGCCTCCCGGGTCCACCAAGGCGGACCCTACAAAAAACGCTCTAGGTCATTTGGTTTCACCTCCCTTTGCCGGAGGGTGGATTGGCTGGTTGAGTTACGACCTGGGGCGGCTATTTGAGGAGCTGCCGACTACGGCGCGGAATGATCTGAATTTGCCACTGTTTGAGTTCACGTTTCATCCATCAGGGACGGCTTTTGATGGCTTGACCGGCCGCTCGTTTCGCTTCGAGATTGCGAATCCGCAGGATGACGGGCCGATCGAAACGGTCGATCACGCGTGCGAGCGCGATCGCGACTTTGTTTCAAACTTCTCCGCGGCTGAATACGAACGTGCGGTTGCCCGCGCCATTGAGTACATCCGTGCCGGTGATGTTTTTCAGGTCAATCTTTCGCAGCGGTTCACCGGCTCAGTGCGAACATCGGCGGCGGCGATTTATCGGCGGCTGGCGCTGAATTCTCCCGCGTGGTTTGGCGCCTATTACGCCGGCGCGGATTACGCGCTTGTGTCAAATTCGCCGGAGTTATTTCTCGATGTGTCGCCCGATCCTTCGAGCGGTCAGCGGCACATCATCACGCGCCCGATCAAGGGCACGCGGCCAAACATTGCGGGCATGGATCGCGAGCTGCGCGATAGCATTAAGGACCAGGTCGAGTTGAACATGATCGTCGATCTGGAGCGCAATGATCTGGGACGGATTTGCCAGATCGGAACGGTGAAGGTGACTGAGCCGCGGGCGATTGAGGAGCATCCGACCGTTTATCACGGCGCGGCAACCATCGAAGGCGCGTTGCGCGACGATGTCACCTTCATCGATCTGCTCCGCGCCACGTTCCCCGGCGGCAGCGTCACCGGTGCGCCAAAAATCCGCGCGATGCAGATCATTGAGGAATTGGAACCGGTGCGACGTGGGCCTTATTGCGGTGCGATCGGATTTCTGTCGGTGACTGGCCACATCCAATTTAATCTGGCGATTCGAACAATGGTGATGAAGGACGGATTGATTCACGTTCCCGTCGGCGGCGGGATCGTCGCCGACTCCGATCCGGCGGAGGAATATCGTGAAACGCTGGTCAAGGCGCGCGCCATGTTCGCGGCGCTGGGCGTTGATTATTCTCCATCTTGCTAACAAGCCGGACGCGTCGGAGTACCTGCTCTGAAATGTTGGCGGTTGTCTACGAACGCCACGGGCATGCTTACGCAAGCCCATGCCACCCGATTTGAGTGCCACCGAAAAATTGGGTGGCATGGGCTCGCGACAGCGTGCCCGTGGCGTTTTCATGCTTCGCGGGTGTGCCAAAGGCACGTGACGACTCAGCATGACGTGGCCTAAGATGACGCACGTAAAGCTCAGCTGTTCCTTGAAGGAGGATTTATGAAGCAACTTTTGATCGTTCTTGCGGCAATGTCGTTGGTCGCCGTTCAGAATTCGAACGCCGCCATTAAGACTCAGGTTGTGAAATATCAGGCCGGATCAGTTCAGGCTCAAGGGTTCCTTGCCTACGACGACGCGGCAACGGGCAAGCGGCCAGGTATCGTCGTTGTGCCGGAATGGTGGGGTTTGGACGATTATGCGAAGCATCGCGCGCAGCAGTTGGCGCAACTGGGATATGTGGCTTTTGCCGCTGATATGTACGGAGAGGGCAAGACGACCGACAAGCCTGATGTCGCTGGTCAATGGGCCGGCGCGCTGCGCAATGGCGATCGCGTTGAGCTGCGCAAGCGCGTGCAGGCGGCGCTCGATCAGCTCAAAACGGATTCGCACGTCGATGCGGCTCGCATGGCCGCCATCGGGTACTGCTTTGGCGGAACGACTGCGCTCGAGCTGGCGCGCAGCGGCGCGGATGTGAAATGCGTCGTCTCCTTTCACGGCGATTTGAGCATCGCCTCGCCGGCACAGGAGGGAAAGGTCAAGGCGCAGATCCTCGTCTGCCACGGCGGCGATGATTCCTTCTCCACTCCCGCGCAGGTCGAAGCCTTCCAGGAAGAAATGCGCAAGGCCAAGGTGAATTGGGAGATGAACATCTACGGCGGCGCGGTGCACGGCTTCACCAACCCCGACGCCGACAAGCATGGAATCCCCGGCATCGCCTACAACAAGCAGGCGGATGAGCGCTCGTGGCGGGCGATGCGGGAGTTGTTTGAGCAGGTGTTGAAATGAGGAGGAAGGGGACGAAGGGACGTAGGGACATAGGGACGTAGGGACAAAAAGACGAAGGGACGCAAGTCCCCCGCGTAGCGGTCGGACCGGAGGTCCACCTCTTCGTCCCTCCGTCCCTTCGTCCCTTTATCTCACTACCGCCCCCATTCACGTTGCCCCCATCGATTGTCCGATAAATCGGACATGGCTCGCGCGGTGTCGCGCGAGTACGCGACTGTTGATGCGGTCTGCCTCTGGCCATCGTGCGCTTGCACGTCGGCACGAGGTGCGGCCGCTGGTTTGGCAAAGGAGTTGCCATGAGCATGAAAATGATGAAGTGGATGGCGGCGGGCATTCTGGCCGGCGCGCCGGCGATCGGGCTTGCCCGTTCGCATGTAACCGCCGCCCCGTTGGCCGCGGTTTCGCAGGTCAGTTCCAAGGCCGCGCCCAAGAAGCTTGCCGTGACGCATAAGAAGCTGGCTTCCAAGGCGCATCCAAAGGTCACGCACACGGCGGCTCACAAGTCCGTGAAGCACAAGACCAAGCACACGGTCTCTCACAAGAATCTCGTGACGACCAAAAAGCACTGATCGCCACCCGGGATAAGAACGAGGAAGCGCAGCCCCGCCGAATCCGGTGGGGCTTCTTTATGCGCCGTTTGGCGGCGGGGCTGAAATCCGAGATCCGAATGCCCGAGGTCCGAATCAAGTACGAATGTCGTGTCACGCGCAGTGACGAAGCCGCGAAGACCTTTTGAATGTGGTGCGTGCGTCGACGCCGCTCATTGCGCCAAGAGGCCAAGACGCCAAGAAGATTTCAGATCATCTCCTGGGCTGCGAGTTCTCGAGCAATTCATTTGCATTCTTGGCGTCTTGGCGTCTTGGCGCTTTTCTGCTCCGGCGCCGTCGGATTCAATTCCGAATGACAAGGGAATTGTCGCACGAAGTGACCAAGCGAAATCGAGCAATCACTTCGTATCTTCGTTTCTTAGCGTGACAATGAATTCAAAACTGACCCCCCTACTCAGGGGCGGGCAGATTCGCGATGAATTCCGAGAGTTGTTTGGCGGAAGGACTCTCGGCGGTGCGGACGTAGTAGCCGCTGGTGGCGACGCCGGTGCAGAGGCTTTCTTCGATGCCTAAGCCCAGCACGCGCCCGAGGCAGAAGCCGGCGTTG
Source organism: Humisphaera sp. (assembly GCA_036276235.1). Taxonomy (GTDB): domain Bacteria; phylum Planctomycetota; class Phycisphaerae; order Tepidisphaerales; family Tepidisphaeraceae; genus JANWHF01. The sequence goes on from DATBDZ010000013.1 coordinate 9,200, forward strand.
AAATGGTCGCCGGCGCCGGTGCTGATCTTTGGCTGCTGCACGAAGGGGCCGGCGAATTTGCCGCTTTCATTTGCAGTCGCGGCGGCAGCGCCGCGGCGGGGGTGGACGACGACCGTGGCGAGATTCAATCTCTTTCGGATTGAAACGGCAAGCTGCTCGATTGCCGCTTCGGCGCCGGCGGGGATTTCAGCGCCCTTTATCTCGGCGTCGGCGGGAACTTCCACTCCCATCACCTCGGCGATCGTCGTCGATTCCTTGAGATTCAGGCCGAGCACGATATCCACCTGCTCCTGCATTGCGGTCAGCAGGTTCATTGCATCGCGGATGTCCTCGGCTTTGCGTTTTTCCGGATCGCACAGATCGACCATGAACATCCGCCGCTTGCCGCCGGACGAGAGGATTCCCTCTTCCAGCAGCTTTCGCCAGACGTCCGTGAGATACGGCAGCATGGTCCAGTTAACGAATCCGACGAGCTGCGCATCTTGCACGAGGCTCTTGAGTTTATCGCGGCCGACGCGGGCGATGAGGTTATCCCAATTCACATCGTTCATGCTCTCGTATTTGCCGAGCATGAGTTTGCCGTCGGAGAATTCCAGGGCATCGGTATGCCCCGGCTCGGCGATGCTGATGACCTTCGCGCGCTTCGCGAGCTCCGCGAAAACCGGATGGAGCGTCGGATACCCCAGGCAGCCGATGTAGGTGACGCTCAGACCGTGAGCCGCCAGCGCGTTTGCCATGATCGGCCCGTTGCCGCCGAGCTTCTGCTGCTTGACGATCAGCTCATAGTTGCTCGATTGGCCGGCGGCGCGGAGGATTTTGTTGCCGAAGACATCGATCGTCTTCATCGGATCGTATTGATCGACGCTGTGCCGCTTATCGACGACGGCGATGATCTCATCCACAAAGCCGTCGATGCCGATGGTCGCTTTTACAGATGACAGCGTGGGCGCGGCGGCGGCGAGCTTCTGGCTGGTGGATTGGCAGATCTGTTGTCGGGACAGCGGCATTGCCGTTCTCTCCAGGTCTATCGATGTGATCAGGTCAAAACGCGTGCGCAATTATTTGCAACACTCCGCGAAAAACGGCGGCGGCGGGCAGTGCCCGCCCTACGGTTACTCGCGACTTCAAAACCGGGCGGGCAGTGCCCGCCCTACTGTTACGTTCTCGTAGGGCGGGCACTGCCCGCCGGTTTCTTATTGCGCCGCGGGCGTTGTGGCGGGCTGGGTCGGCGCGGGCTCGGTCGATGTAGTTGTTGGCGAAGTCACCGGCTCGGTCGATGCTGCGCCGGCGGCCGGCGGGCGAGCCGGGGCCTTATATTTCGGCGGCTTGGCATGATAGCCCACCGCGCCGCGGAAGAAATCCCGGAACGCGCCAAACGGCCGTCCCTGATCGGCCAGCGACGGAGGATTGCGCGGGGGAGCCGGCTCGGGGGGCATCGGCGGCATCGCGTTGTATGTCGGCGGAAGAACCTGACCGGCGTAGTTGGCCCTCTCCCCCGGAGGATCCGTCACTAGACGAAACGGATATGTCACCGTTTCCACGCCGAACATCACCGGATCGATCACTGCGTTGGCAAAAAACGTGTCCGTCTCATATCCCTGATAATTCCAGCGCGTCGGGTAGGCACCAGTCGTGCCGCTGGCATAATAAGACGAGGATTGATCCCACTGCCGGTGGTCCATCGCCTCGTCGTTAAGAACGATCGGCTCGCTGGTCGGCGCCACGGAACCGAACGTTTTTGTGCGCGTGGTGCAGCCGGTGCCGCTGGAGATTAGCAGGCCGCCCAAGAGCAGCAGCGCCGGCGCGCCCAGCATCGCACGGAGCACCCTCTGGCTAGGGATTAATGAAGTCATTCAGATCCTTTGCAAACGCCTTCTGATCGAAGCTGCCGATCCCGCCACCGGTAATATCGGTTTGGCTCATGTCCGGCGAATAGCGATACGGATCGCGCATCGCCGCATCCTGGCGGTTATGCATGCTGTCGTTGGCGGAGTTCTCACTGCATCCGCCGATCACAAGCAGCGATGACGCAACGATCAAGACAAGGCCAATCTGCCGCAACATTGCTGAAACCATATGGACCTTTCGCAAACGACGGTCCTCCTGCCTAACGGGTCTTAATCATAACTGATGGCGTTGGTTTAGGAAACGAAGAGCGGAAGAATCACCACGGAGGCACGAGGGGCCGATGAAGTCCGAATTCCGAATCCCCGAAATCCGAATCAATTCCGAAGTCCGAATGAAGAAATCCGAAAGCAGAAACCACTAAGGATACTAAGAGGAGCACGAAGGGCCACGAAGAAGAAACAGCCTGATTTGTCTTCGTGGTTCTTCGTGCTCCCTTCGTGCACTTCGTGGTTTTCTTCGTTTCGGAATTTGATCATTCGGATTTGCTTCGGATTTCGCGGATTCGGATTTCGGAATTTCGAGCGCGTCTCCGTGGTGATTCTTCGGGGCGAACGCCATAGACCGCCCGAGGTACTAATCGTCAACGGAGATGCAATGCAAATAAAAGTCGTGCTGCTTGCCGCCTGCGGGATGATCGGACTTTGGCCGGCGATTGCCGCGGCACAGCAACTTCCGCCGCCAACTCCGCAGGAATTGGCGAAGGTGGCGGCGGCCCTGCCGGCATCCGCCCCCGCCAAGCCGGCCAAGGCGCGCAAGGTGTTGGTTTTCGGACGCACCGCCGTCGGCGCGTTCTTTGAAAAGGGATACGTTCATAAGACGATCCCCCTTGGCTGCGAAACGATCAAGATGCTGGGGGAAAAGACCGGCGCATTCCAGGCTGTCGTCAGTTATGACGCCTCGATGTTCGATGCCGATAAGCTCAAGGAATTCGATGCGATCGTTCTGGTCAGCACGATCAACGATTTTCTGGATGAGCCCAACAACAGGCAGATCGAAGAAACCCGCAAGCAGGCGTTGCTCAATTTCGTGCGCAATGGCAAAGGCCTGGTCGGGATTCACGCCGCCGCCGACGCTTACTTCAACTGGCCGGAGTATGGGCAGATGATGGGCGCGTATTTCTCCCGCCACACGACGGCCCAGGAAAAGGTCGCGATCGTTAATGAAGATCCGCACAACCCGATCAATGCCGCCTTTGATGGCAAAGGCTTCGACTACGCCGACGAAATCTACCGATTTCTTCCCAAGCCCAAGTATGATGTGAAACAGGCGTATTCACGCGAGAACGTTCGCGTGCTGCTGAGCGTCGATGTCGCCAAAAACAACAACGAGCCGGCTGGCACCGATCTGCCGATCTCGTGGGTTCATCAATTTGGCAAAGGCCACGTCTTCTACTGTTCGCTGGGCCACAACGATTACGTCTACTGGGACCCGGCGATCCTCAAGCATTACCTGGCCGGCATTCAATATGCGATCGGCGATTTGAAAGCGGATGACACGCCCAGTGCGAAAGAGAAGACCGCGGCGGCGAAGTGAGCGCCCCAATTTAAAAGCCACCAAGGCCGCGCAGTGGGCATCTTACAAATGTTACAGCCGCGCCTGTGTCACAGGGCCGATACTCATCACGCAACCAATGGCAGTAAACAAACTTATGTCATGACCGAGAGTGCTACACCACGGAACGGTGTAACACCCTCCGATCCGCGCCGCCGCGACATCTCAACGGGCGGCCGAGCCCCGATTCAAATCGATATTCGGTCAGTGGCAATGTCCTCTTTCGGCAGCCCAGCAAAATGCGAAAACGGTGCAAATGATGCATCCACATTTCTACATATGAAGTCGTAAATGCATACAGTAAAACGAGTTAAGCAAAATACAATCGGCACCGAATCTTGCACCATTTTACCTATTTTGACATGCGTGGTGCGGTGATGTCGCCTACTTGGAGTTAGCGCTAAATCCAGAGTCATGATCTGGCGGTTACTGCCCCGCACTCCGGACATCGATCCGGCGTCGCCCTTAAATCATAGCCGCATTCGAAGCACACGCCCTTGCGTTGCCGGCGAATCACGCGCCTGCCATAGCTCACAAACCGCCAGACCGGAAGCATGCCGGCTACGAACAGCAGCGGCCAGAACGCCCCCGTAACAACATACTGCGACCCGCGCGGCGGCCCCCATGTAAACCCGAAAAACCGTATGCGCCTGGGGAACTGATAATCCATCGTGCGGATGACCATCGCTTCATCCGCCGCTCCCTGTGGGCCCGACCAGGGCGTCCAGATCAAGCCCTGTTCAGGAATGGCGTAGCCCGCGTTGCGGTCTATCTCAATCTCGAAATGTCCGCGCGCGCAATTCACGGTATAGCGGGCGGGCGCTTGAACGTAGTCAAAGCGATCGATTCGGCCGTAGCTGCGAACCCAAAGCCAGAGGGTGGCTGCTCCGAGCAGCAGTGAGATTGCCGTCAGGCTGCTCCACGCGATGCGTTGAAGCCGTTTCACATCGGACATTTTATCAGATGCGGCCAGTCGGATCAGCTTATTAAGTCGAGGTAATGTGAGCATCCGTCGGTTGCCGCGCTCCACCCGGCCTCAGGGCCTCTTTGGAGTACCGAGCATCGCCTCTGCCTCGCGTCTCGCTTGCATGGCAAAGATCCAGTCAACCCAGTTGTGCGGGCCCATGTCCCCCATGCCGGCGCGCGGGGGAAAGGAGGTGTCGGCGATGTGGTTACCCTTGGCCATGAATTCCCTGGCCTGCGATTCCTGATTCAACTGGTGGTGCGACATGGCCAGGAAGTAACAGGCAGCGGCGTCGGCGTAGGGTCCGATGTCCGTCTCCAAGCTTTTGGAAAGACAGCCGATCGCGTCGGCCCATTCATTCGCCCGATAGAGTGCCGCCCCACGCGCCAGATTGTCCCACGGGCCGGAGGGGTGATCGAGCATTTGCAGCAGCAGGTGGGGGTCGACGACCCCGGGACGCAGAACGCAGGCGCGGGCAAGCCTCTCCCGATTGATGGGATTCGGGTCGGTCGCGAAGAGATGGACGATCTGACGGCAGATCTCGCCGTACGCCTTCTCATTGCCCAGGTGGAACTGGGCGTAGGCGCCGTTCCAATACCCGTCGTATTTGCCCGGGGCGAACTTCATCGCGGCATCGAAGTCCTCGGCGGCCTCAGGGAAATGGCCATAACGGGCGTAGTGCAGTCCCCGAGTCAGGAGCCTTTGGGCGTCGTAAGGCGTTTTCTTGAGGTCGTCGGACTTCACCTCCACTTGACGGTCGAAAGATGTGACTGTCGGCGGAATGCCCGCGACTTGAGCGCTCGCGTCGACAGGTTCGAGGCGGACCCAAAGTTTGAGGGGGCCGTCCACCTGGAAATACTCGATTCGCAAAACATGCTCGCCGCCGTCGAATGGCACCTCGGCGGCTTCGATCGAGCTGCTCTTGGCGACCCAGGAGTCGATCACCCGCCGGCCGTCGAGGTCGGCCCGCGCCCCGTCGTCCGAGGCAAGGAGCAGGCGGTATCGCCCCGCAGGCGGGCGCACGCTGGCCGAGGCTACCTCGATGAAACCGGTTGTCGTGAGACCCAGTCCGGTGCCGGGGCTGGCGGCATCACACAGTGCCAGCGCGTCGTTCGTGCGCTTGGCCGAGGGCGGGCGCAGTTTTTGTTGCTCCCACCCGCGCGGCATCCCCCCTTCTCCCCCGTAGGTTATATTATCCATGCGGTACAGCGACGCGTCCCAACGCGCGAAGGTGAGCCAGGTGCCGGCGTGGAACGTGCCGTGCTCGGAGGGCGGAGCATCCATCGTAAGCGTGTACAGGCCTTCTTCCACCGGCCCCTGCGCCTGGAGCTCCTTAAGCCCGCCTTGGAATACGGGCCGCGTCGGCTGGCCGGGGCCCGGCCAGCGTTCCAGTTTCAATCGCATCGTGTCCCAGGGGATGACATCCAGGTTGTTGGAAGCATCATTATTGCGCATCAAATACTCGTCCAATGCGCACCAGACCTGAGAGCGCAGCGCGGCGTTCTTCCATTGCTTCTCGACGCCCATGCCCAGCCGCAGGACAGACGTGCGCCAGCGTTCGGCGATGAGGAAGCCGTCCATTCCGGCGTCCTTCAGTTTCCCAAGCCCCTGGCCCGTGAGTTCCCGGGCCCGCGCGATGTCGCCCACGTAGGCTTGGGCGTAGGCGAGGCTGAGCAGCTCCAATCCCGCAGCGCTGCCGGACTTGGAAAAGCCCGCCGCCGACTGGGCCAGGGAAATCCGTTCCCGCATCGCCAGCAGATCGTTGTACTGCTCGGTTTTGAGCAGCAGTTGTTCATAGGAATGCATGACCGTCAGCGTGTCCGCATGCTTCTCCCCCAGCCTTTTGGAGGTGTCGGCCAGGAGCTCGCTGAGGACATCCCCGGCTTCTTTGAATTTCTCCTGCTCGCCGAGAACGAGTGCCGCGATCCCCTTATCCGCGACGGAGAACCGTCCCGGCGCCACATCCTTGGATAGCGCGGACGCCTGCTGCTTGACGTTCTCGGCTTCCTCGGATCTGCCCTGAAGTTCCAGAGCGAGATAGAGGCTCCACAAGCGCTTCGCGTGGGCGGAAGGGTCATAGGCGTGTTCCTGGTCCCATTTCAGTCCCTCGCGCGCCAGGGACTCGGCCTTGGATTGGTCCTTGCTGGAATTGATCGACAGGGTCGCCAGGCAGTCGGCCAGGTCCGCCACGAGGTGGCTGTCGGGCCACTTGGCCTTGACGAGCTCGAAGCTCTTTTCCGCGATTGCCCGCGCATCCTCGCGTTGATTGAGATACATTAAGACCCAGCACATCTCGAAACGCGTGGCGATCGCGTCCTCGGACTGAGGGTCGAGCTTATCCGACAGGGCGTCGGCGGCGCGGAGGTGGGCCAAGGCCTCCGCATTTAATCCAAGCCCGGCGTAAGTCGATCCAAGCGTCTGCTCGGCCACCCATTGCAGTTCCGGCTGGTCCTTGAAGCGAACGGGGGCCTGCTTTGCAGCGGCGTCCAGCAGGTCGACCACCTTCACTTCGCGCCCGTTACCCTTGGTTTTCGGGTCGGCGGCGGCCAAGAGGGATTTCATGAACTCCCCGGCGGCGGCGGCGCGCTTGCCTTGCCGGTCCGCCTCGCCGCGGGCTTGGGTCACTTGATTGAGCAACTGTTCGGCGCGGCGCCGGCCCTCGGTGGCCTGCTTCTCGGCGTCGGTGGCGCGTTGCGCTTCTGCGGTGGCGTTGTTGCGTTCCCATTCGACCAGTCGGAGGGCGGCGTGCTCGCGGACGAAGCCGACGCCCGTTCCCACGACCCCCAGCAACAAGGCCCCCGATACCAGCGCCGCCGCGGCAACGCCGGCCTTGTGTCGGCGGGCGAATTTCCGCAGGCGGTACGCCATGCCGGCTGGCCGCGCCAGCACCGGCTCGCTGTCCAGGTGCCGCCGGATATCCAGTGCCAGACTACTGGCGGTTTCGTATCGCCGAGCGCGGTTCTTCTCCAGGCACTTCATCACGATCCAATCGAGATCGCCGCGCACCTGCCTGCTCAGTTGTGCCGGATCAACACTTCGGTGTTTGGCCGCGATCGTTAACGATTCGCCGAGAGTGCTAAGCCGCACAGATGGCCTGGGCGGCTCGACTTCGCGGATGATGCGTTGGATCTCCGCATACGCCGCCTCGCGCAGCTTCGTCGAATCGAACGGAGTTGCCCCGGTCAGCAGCTCATACAGAAGGACGCCCAAGGAATAGATGTCGCTGCGCGTGTCAACGTCCAGGCCGCTCATCTCGGCCTGCTCGGGACTGGTGTAGGCGGGCGTTCCGATGAATTGCCGATACTCGGTGAACAGCGTTTTTTCGGTCAGGCGCTGGCTCGTTGCCTTGGCGATGCCGAAGTCGATCACCTTGGGTACGGGCTTCCCATCGTGCAGGGTAACCAGAACGTTTGAGGGTTTGATATCGCGATGGATCACGCCCTTCTGGTGAGCATGCTGCACCGCGTTGCAGACCGCGATGAACAGCTCCACGCGCTCGCGGGTGGCCAGATTGTTCTTGTCGCAATACTCGGTTATTGGTACGCCCTTCACCAGCTCCATTACGAAGTACGGCCTGCCGGTTTCTGTCGCGCCGGCATCCAGCACCTTGGCGATATTCTGATGATCCATCAGCGCCAATGCCTGGCGCTCCGCCTCAAAGCGCGCGATCACCTGGCGCGTGTCCATCCCGAGTTTCACGACCTTCAGCGCGACGCGGCGCTTGACCGGCTCTTCCTGCTCAGCCATGAAAACGCTGCCAAAACCACCTTCGCCGATAAGTTGAAGTAGCTTGTAGCGCCCGATCCGGCTGCCGGCAGTTTCGGCAATGGCTTCCGTTTGCGGCGACTGGCGCGTTGGATTCTCCAGGAATCCGTCCAGCCCTTCGTGAGCCTTTAGCAACGCTTCGACTCGCGCGCGAAGCATCGGATCATCATGGCAGGCGCCATCGAGATAGGCGGCGCGCTCGGAGGAACTGCGGGCTAGCGCGGCGGTGAAGAGGGCCTCAGCACGCTCGGGGGTGACGGCCATGTCCTGTCTCCAGAGATGGATTGCGGCGACACACTATATCGCAAAACCTTGCGATTACTTGATCTGGCTGACGCTGGCAATGGCTTGCTGAACAGGGACGGGACCATAGCGCGGCTGTGCAAGCCGCACCAGTGTGACGAGGGTGATCCAAACCAGCGCAAACGCCGTCGCCAAAACGACCAGCGTACCAACTACAATGGCCAAATCGCCAATCAACTTCGCTGTGCAAGACTCGGATCGATTCGATTCGCAGATCATAGTTACGCTCCTGAATGTCGGTTGTCCCCTGACATTCATGGCGTAATCCGTTCCCGGCGCGCCTCATCGAATTTCAGAATTGTTGCAGCTACCGCCCGCCGCCCATCTCATGGCCAAGCCAGGCCCGCGCATATTCCCAGTGTCGCACAGCGGTTGCGCGCGAAATATCAAGGACGGCTGCCGTCTCCTCGATGCTCATTCCCGCAAAGAATCGCAATTTTACCAATTCGGCCTTGGAAGGATCTTCCACAGCCAGCTTTGACAGTGCCTCGTCCAGCGCGAGCAGTTCGGCGGGATCGCTCGTTGGACCTGTCAATTCAAGAATTGAGTCGTCAAGCTCGACGCGGCTTTGCTCGCCCCCATGCCGCTGGGCGTTCTTCCGCCGGGCGGCGTCGATGAGAATCCGGCGCATTGCCTCGGCGGCCGCCGCGAAAAAGTGCCGCCGATTCGCAAAACTCGGCGCATCGTTTCCGATCAGGCGCAGATACGCCTCGTGCACCAGCGCCGTGGCTTGAAGGGTATGATCGGTGCGTTCGCGCGCCATCTGCCGCCGCGCAAGCTGGCGCAGTTCCTCGTAAACCACCGAAAGAAGCTGCCCCGCACTTGCAGGGTCGCCAGGCTTTAGCGCGCTGAGGATGCGTGTGACCTCAGTCATGACAGCAAGCTATTTCAAGGCATCAGCACCGGAACGGCAAGTCGTGTGCGTGCTCGCGGCGTTTGCGATGGGAATGGCGCTCTCGCAGAAATCGGATGCAGTGCTGGATCGCACAATTGCCGGGGCACTGGGCGCGCTGCTGGGCAAGGTCATCACCAGTCACGGAACGTTGGTCAACGGCGGATACATGTAGCACCAAAGGCACGGGGGACGGAGCGCCGCGCAAATCAAAGTGGCGCGCGGATCGAAGAGGGGATGCGGATGGGGCTCCGCTACTTCACAGCCGGCAGTTCCGCCAGGAATGTCGGCGGATCGACGATACGAATTTCGGGGAATTGCTGGCAGAACGCCGCCCCTTCTTGGGTATCCCCTTCCATTAAATAAGCGAGATGTTTCCGGTTCCACGTGACAAGGAAACGCGCATTTGCTGCAATCGCCAAATCAACATACGGTTCATCCTTTGGATCGCGCGGTAGCGAAAACACAGGTGGAACATTGAAGAACAACGTGGCTCTGGCAAGCTGGTCGTTGAGAAAGGCATCCACGTGGCCTGGAGTTAGCGCCGGAAACTTGGCTCTCAATTCGGGGCGATTGAGTACATCCCTTACCTCTTCGATAATTGCCGGACTGACGCACAAGCTCACGCGGCCATCGGCAATGGCACCCATTGTTCCGTGAACGCGGCTCGGGCGCGCCGCCGCCTGCAGGAAGATCATGCAATCGTAAACCACGCGGACAGGCTCGCTCATGCCGGTCGGCGCTTCCGATCTTGAAAAGCCTTCTCGCGGACATCTTCGAGAAAGTTGTCCAGTGCATCGTCGTTCATCCCGCTTTCGGCGACCTGCCGGCGAAATGCCGCGAGGACATCATCGACTGTGGGCTTGGTGGCGGCTATCTCGAGGACTTGGGATGCGTAATCATCCAGGGACCGGCCGCTGGCCGCGGCGCGCTCCCTAAGCTTGGCCTCTACTTCGGGGGAAAGTGATATGCTTAGTGTCATGGGGCCTCTCTTGGCGCGATAATCATAGCAGATGAAGTGCCTCGTCGCCCGATCCAGCTTATCAACATCCCGTTTCTAACACCGCTACTTCCTGCTAGAACTATCCCGCACAAACCATTCACCAACCCCGGAGGCTCACATGCTCGACAATACCGCAAGTCCATCGCGTCGAACGTTTATTGCAACGACTGCCGCAGGCATCGCCGCGCTGGCAGCCGAACCGGCGCTGGCTCAGGAGAAGACGCTGGGGTTTGCGCTCGTAGGGATTGGGTCGCTGTCGATGGGGCAGATTCTGCCCGCGTTTGCCAAGTGCAAGATCGCCAGGCCGGTGGCGTTTGTCAGCGGGCATCCGGATAAGGCAAAGCAACAAGCCGAGAAGTATCACGTCGATCCGAAGAATATTTATAGCTACGAAAACTTTGAGGCGATCAAGGACAATCCGCAGATCGATGTGGTGTATATCGTGCTGCCGAACAGCATGCATGCCGAGTACACGATCCGCGCCGCCAAGGCGGGGAAGCATGTGCTCTGCGAGAAGCCGATGGCCAACAGCGTGGCGGATTGCCAGGCGATGATCGACGCCTGCAAAGCCGCCAACCGCAAGCTGGCGATCGGGTATCGCATGCAGCATGAGCCGATGACGCAGAAGGCGCGCGAGCTGGCGCGAGCCGCCGGCACGATCAAGCAGATCACCGGCGAAGCGGGCTTCAACATGGGCAACCCCACCCAATGGCGCTGCAACGGCAAGCTCGCCGGCGGCGGATCGCTCATGGACATGGGCATCTATGCCGTCAATGCGATCCGTTATCTCTCCGGCCAGGAGCCGGCGGAAGTTTTTGCAACGACCTATTCGACGCCGAATGATCCGCGATTCAAGGAAGTGGAAGAGACGATCGCTTTTGAGATGCGGTTTGCTTCGGGCTTGATCGGCACGGTTCTTTCGACGTATGGCTTTGGCTGCAATCGCTTCCGCGTGTACGGCACGCGCGGGCAGGTGGAGGCCGAGCCGTTTCAGTCGTATCAGGGCAATCATCTATATCAGCCGCGCGGAAACAATCGGCAGGAAGTGCAGTACGAGCCGGTCAATCATTTCGCCGCCGAGATGGATCATTTCTGCGAAAGCATCATCAACGACACAGCTCCGCTCACTCCCGGTGAAGAAGGCCTCAAAGACATCAAAGTAATGATGGCGGCGTATGAGTCGGCGAAGACGGGAAAGCCTGTGAAAGTCGGGTGAGGCGTTCGCGCGCCAGGTTGCTGGATTTGAAGTGTCCGACGCGCTCGCGCGCCGTCATGCTGAGGTCCCCGAAG
>DATBDZ010000014.1:0-4094 GCA_036276235.1 Humisphaera sp.
CAGACCTGATCACATCTCGGTGGTCACCCGTAACCGCTTTGAAAATAATTAGCGAGCCTGAGCCTCGTTCAGCCGATCCCCGCTGAGGGGCAAGTGCGTTGCGCGCAGTGACGACATTCCATTCAATGCCGACGATCGTTGACGATTGTCGACCGTAGGGACATGAGCGATGAAAAAAAGACGACCCCCACGCCCTCGGAACCGGAAAGCACGGCCAGCATCGACAGGCGTCGAAGCCAGACGAAAGGTCGGGGACTTGTCTTCGACCGTTGGAACAGATCCGATCACATCGCCCCGGCCATCAAATGCAGTGCTCGAACGTGCAACAGGTCAGCTCGGCACCCCGGCCCGTACAGGGAAGGAAGGGATGCAGGCCGACATGACAGTGGGTAGACCAGCAACAGTTTTAGCGATGACGAATGCGCGCGGCTGGACGATATTTGCGGGGTTTATTCTCTCATGGCTGCTACTTGCGGCCGTGGTAGTCATATCTGCAAAATATTGGACATAACCAAGCGCGACTTCATGTGCAGGGTTGGGCGATCCTCCGTCCTTTCGAAACGCACCAGCGGCGCGAGTCTCGCGGACGCGCAGAGCCATTCCTGGATTCGACGAGTCCCATAGAACTGCGATGAGGATGCCGGCATCTTGGCGCGCTGCATCATCGTCTTCGCACCACTTGCGCAGACCGACTCCGTGCCTGGGGTGAGAGATACTATGGGGGCGGCGACGAGAGGTGAGCTATCATCGTTGTTGCAAAAAACAACCCATGGAGCTTGCCATGAAGTGCAACGACTTAAGCCATTCTCTCGTCGCCTTTGATCAGAATAGCACGTTAGTTGCGGTGGTCGAACTCAGCCTCAACAATTGGGTCGCCGCAGGCGTAGTGCCCGGATTAGGGCGCGACCCCGTGAAGAAGCAGAGCGCCGATTGCAACGCGCTTTTGAAGCTGCTTCATCGCTGGCGAGACGAGGCCATCAAAGCGGGCGGCGAGATCAAGCGGATGGTGGTGGCATTCGAAGCTGGGCGCGACGGTTTCTGGCTGGCGCGCTGGCTGCGGGATCAGGGAATCGAGGTTTACGTCATCCATCCCACCAGCGTTGCAGTGTCGCGCGAGCCGCGGCGGGCGAAATCGGATCGGCTGGATACGCAGCTGCTCAAGCGGGCGGTTTTGGGTTGGCTGCGTGGGGAACCCAAACACTGCAGCATGGTGGAGATCCCCACGCTTGCGCAGGAAGACGCGAAGCGGCCCAACCGTGAGCATGAGCACCTGGTGGGCGAACGCACGAGGATTGTGAACCGGATGAAAGCGACGATGGCGCGCCACGGCATCCGTGGTTTCAAGCTCAACCTGAGCAAGGCTCGAAAACAGTTCGCGGAGCTGCGCATGCCGGAAGGTGGATCACTGCCGCCCAACACGCTGGCGGAGATCGAGCGCGACCTGGCGCGGCTGCAGCAGGTGCGCGATCAGATCAATACCATCGAAAAGCAGCGGTTAAAGCGCCTGCGCCAGGCGCCGGAGGAGGGTCCGCATCCCATGATCTTATTGCTGGCCAAAGTGCTTGGTGTCGGGATCGAGACCGCAGACATGCTGGTGAATGAGGCGCTCTGGCGCAATCTGCGCGACGAAAGAGCGATTGGGCGCTACGCCGGCATGACCGGCTCGCCGGACGAAAGTGGGAGCAAACGACGCGAGAAGGGATTGGCCAGGGCCGGTAATGCCCGGGTACGGCGGGGCATGGTGCAGCTGGCATGGCGCTGGCTCATGTTCCAAAAGGAAAGCGCGTTGACCAAGTGGTTCCGTGCACGAACCGCAGGTGGACCGCGCGATGTTCGCAAAACAATGATCGTGGCTTTAGCGCGCAAGCTGCTGATCGCGCTCTGGCGTTATGTGACCAACGGCGAAGTGCCGGCGGGCGCCAAGCTGCGGCCGGCGCTCTGAGCTCGCAACCAAGTAGGAGCTAAACGGAACAAAGGAGGAGATCAGATACCGTTCGGCGCTCATCCGCTTCGGCGTGATGCAACGCCAAGACGATCCGAGGTGGCGGTGACCCGACCGAATCCATGGCTTCACGCCGAGTGAGAGAATGGGCCCGCCCCGAGGAGCCTCGCCGCGATGCGCATGACTGCATCATGGTTTGGGATGATCGAGATGTCCTCTCGATCATCCTACACCGAATACAAGGTTGTGGCGCGATGGTCGCCCACGTCATGGCAGGCTCGCCTCTGATTGTTTTGTCCGCGCAGCGTTGATTGGCGATGGAGCCCAAGAGCTGAGCAACTGGAGCTACTCGAATGACCTTTGTTGTCGTCCCTTTCTGCGCAATGCTAGCGCCGTGCTCAATGCTGTCCAGGACGCTTCGCGCCGGCTACGCCGGTGCCGCAAGCGGCATCCTGGACAGCATCTGCGCGCGGCGCTCTGCGTATTGGCAGGTCGGGACGAAGGGATGGCCGTTGCGGTCGAACAAAGGGATGGCCAGAAAGAAAGAGGAGCGGGCTCAAAGATTCCGCTTGACAAGCCGAGTCCCATACAAGGATTCCCAGGGGCAGGGTTGCCGTGGCAAGCTGGCGCGTGTTTGCGGCAGGAGGTGCGCGGGAAATGGCGGTTTTTGAGCTTGACGGGACGTCGCCCGACCTTCCGGGCAAGGGCCGCTATTGGATCGCCGAAAACGCCTGCGTTATCGGTCGCGTGCGCCTGAAGGCCGACACCAGCGTTTGGTTCGGCTCGGTCCTGCGCGGGGATAATGAGTGGATCGAATTGGGTGAGCGCTCCCAGATACAGGACAACGCCACCCTCCATACGGATCCCGGCTTTCCGATCGCCATCGGGGAGAATTGCGTCATTGGGCATAACGTGGTGTTGCATGGCTGTGTGATTGGCTCGAACAGTCTCGTTGGGATGGGAGCAATTCTGCTCAACGGCGCGAAAATCGGGTGCAACTGCCTGGTAGGTGCGGGCGCGCTGGTTACCGAGGGGAAGGAATTCCCCGACAACTCTTTGATTGTGGGATCCCCCGCCCGTGTGCTGCGGAGCCTCGACGAAAAAGCTGCCGAGATGATCAGGGAGGGAGTCGATATTTACGTGCGGCGTTGGCGCCAGTACTCAAAAGGGCTAAAACGGATCGACTGATGAAGCCGCCGCGCTCACCGGCAGAGCGCGATGCCATCATCGTCGAAACGACATCCCGCTTCCACTCTGCGGCTTTTCACAAATCTCGTCCTATGCGGACCACCGATCAGTAAATGGGTTCCATGATCTGAAACGGCAGATACGAGCTCGGCATGACGACGTAATTCGCCAGCCCGGCCTTGGGTCGAACTTCGTCGGCGCCGGTTGCGACCACGCTGGACTTGATCCAGAACATTGTGGATAGGCCTAGAATCATCGCGGCCACTGCAAAACTGGTGTGCTTGCGCATGGGAGCCTCCGAGTGAATCGCCTGACCTGACGCCTAGGCTATCTCACACGGGGGGATTGGGGTGTGATCCGGATCACACCCCGGAGCTTTCGCCGAGCGCGTTGTGATCCAGATCACAACGCAGGGAGTTTGCGCTCATGGCCTTCAAGTACATGCATCGCCTAACCCGACGCCGCGTCCTTGCCGCGTCCGCTGCCTTTGGCTCCGGAGCTGTGCTTGCGCCCGCTCTTCGCATACGGGCCGCGTTTGCCGGCTACCCCGACCGCCCGATCAAGATCGTGGTGGCGAATACTCCCGGAGGTCCCTCCGACATTATCGCCCGCATGATGGCGGCGGCGATGCAAGGAGCGATGAACGCAACGGTTTTCGTGGAGAATAAAGGCGGGGCAGGGGGGAACATCGGCATGGGCTCAGTCGCACGTGCCGAGCCGGATGGCTACACCATCCTGCTCTCCACCAGTGCTTTCGCCGTCAATCCCGGGCTTTATCAGACGCTGCCCTACGACCCGTTCAAGGATTTTACCGCCATATGCGAGCTGGCAGTTTCTCCGCACGTATTCGCGGTCAAGCCCGATTTGGGCGTCGCCACCATGAAGGAATTTGTCGCCGTGGCGAAGGCCAGCCCGGAAAAGTTCAATGTTTCAACGCCCCCGATCGGGACCACGCCGCAACTTC
>DATBDZ010000015.1:0-14762 GCA_036276235.1 Humisphaera sp.
CTCTGCGCTCTTGGCGCTCTCAGCGGCTTCATCCTCCAAGATTTCATCAAGATGTTGCGCAGATTGTTGAAGAATGTTGCGCGAGGAAAAGGGATTAACCGCAGATCAATGCGGATGAACGCAGATCAATGCAGAAGAGGGTATTGAATTATCCGCGTTCATCCGCGTTCATCTGCGGTTGATATCTCTTTCTCCTGGACGCAATGCAACGTGCAACCAGTGCAGATGCAACCGATTGGTGCAGAATTCGGTGCGAAACGTTGCAACGATCGTGAACCTCCGACCACGTCTTCCCAGCAATGAAACATGAAACAGGAGTGCATGAAACCAAATGATTTAAAATTTGATTCATTTTATTTCATCGGCGGACAAGGCGGCCGGACACAGTCCTTGAAACAGGAAATCGGAACCTCGTTCCGATCTTCGCGCCTTCGCGCCTCTGCGTGCGACTTCAATCCTTTGAATGCAACGCGAAGACGATGCAATGCATCGGAATGATGAAAAAATTGATGCAAAACATTACATCCGTGGATCGGTCTTGAGTCGCGCCCAGAGTCGCGCCCAGAGTCGCGCCCAGTCGCGCGAGGGTGGGATCTTCCGCCTGGCGGTTCATTTCGCCGCATGCTGCGACACCGTCGCGCCCAGTTCACTTGCCACCGTCTGCATCACCGAGCTCCAATCGCCGAACGACGGTTGGCGGAAGAGACGCATGGTGGGATACCACGGCGTGTCCGAGCGGTTGAGCAGCCAGCGCCAGTCGGGGGAGAAAGCGATCAGCGTCCAGACCGGGCGGCCCATCGCGCCCGCGAGATGTACGATCGAGGTATCCACGGCAATCAGCAGATCGAGATTGGCGATGAGCGCTGCCGTGTCTTCGAAGGTTTCGAGTTCGGCGCCCATGTCGGTGATCTGCATGCCGGGCGGGGGGCTCAGAAGCTGCGAGGCCTGGCGGCCTTTTTGCAGGCTGATGAAGCGAACGCCTTGCACCTGCGCGAGGGGCGCGAGCTCGGCGAGGAGCACCGAGCGATAGACATCGGCGCGGTTGTTGGGGCTGCCGCCCCAGACGAGGCCGACTTTGAATTCCGGGCCGCTTTGTGCGAGGCGATCCTTCCATTTGCGGGCGCGATCCGAGTCGGGCGTGATGTACGGGATATTCGCCGGCACATTTTGCGGCGTGGTGCCGAACGCGAACGGCAAACTCGGAATCGGAATGTACGCATCATACTTGGGCAGTTGCGAGAACTGCGGAACGGCATCGCTCACGCCCGGAACTCGGCGCAGGAGCGAGACCAGGCTCTCTTGCGTTTCGACGATCACCTTCGCGCCGCGATCGGCCAGCAGCGACGCGTAGCGCACGAAGTTGATCGTGTCGCCGATGCCTTGCTCGGCGGCGATAACGATTGTTTTGCCCTTCGGATCAGAGCCATCCCAGCGCGGGGCTTCCCACGTGCGGCGATATTGCTGGAGATTTTCCAATCGCTTTTCGGAATCGCGCAGGCCGCCTTCCCAATCGCCCAGAACCAGCTTGACGAATGCGAGATTGGTATGCGTGGCGATGTCATTAGGATCGAGCGCCGCGGCATGGCGATAGCATTCCTTGGCTTCTTCGAATTGGCCGAGATTGTGCAACGCGACACCCAGGTTCATCAGCGCCAGCGGGAAGTTGGGATACAGCTCCAGCGCGCGGCGATGCAGGGCGACGGCTTCATGCACGTGCCCGAGCCGCGCGCTGGCTACGCCGAGGTTGGTCAGCAGGTAGGGGTGATTGGGCTCGAGCGACAGGCCGCGCTTGAAGGTGTCGATGGCGTCCTGATAGCGAGCGCGGTCGCTGGAGCCCATCTCGGTGTAGACGATGCCGAGCCGCGAATAGAGCTCGACGCGACCAGGCTCGATCGCCAGCCCGCGGCGAAGGACGTCCACCGCCTCCTGATGCTTGCCCATCTCGCGGAGGACAGTGCCAAGATTTTGATACGACATCCCAAACTGCGGCTTGAGCTGAATCGCCCGGCGATGCGCAGCGGCGGCTTCCTCCAGACGCCCCGCGTCGGCGAGCACCACGCCAAGATTCGTATGTGCCTCGGCAAAGTCGGGCTTGAGCGAGATGACCTGCGAATAAACGCGGCCGGCATCCTGCAGGCGGCCGAGCTTCAGCAGAGCCGTCCCCAGGTTCATCTGAATGCCCAGTTCCTGTGGGTTGATCGAAACGGCGCGGCTAAAGAGATTGGCTGCCTCGGCCGTGCGGCCCGTATGAAGGGCGATCGTTCCAAGGCCATTCAATGCCTGTTGATCGCCGGGATTCTGCGACAGGACCTGGCGAAAAAGCTCTTCGGCTTCCTGCAGGCGTCCGCTGCGCTGGTAGTCAAAGGCGGTCTGGATTGCTTGAGCGGGAGATTGATTATTCATGAGGTGTTACCTGATATCGGCCGGCGTGCCAGATTGCCACGTCCAGTAATCGGAAATCTCGTGCGTCATATAATTTCGATTACAACGCTGTCATGCCTTTAAGCCGACAGAATAAATGGTAAGCTATTCTGAACCTCCCCGAAAATGGGTTCGCGGAGGCTGAAAGCCTTTTTTCCTTACTACAAACCGGTCATCGATGGCGAAGGCTGCCAAAGGTGATGGAGGTTTCGTTTCATGGATCAGCAAGACACCACGTCGGCCACGCGGGCTCACGTGCGTCCGTCGGGAATGAGCTATAAGTTCCAACGGCTCCGGGAGAGGTTGCGCCAAGCCATCGCCAGCGGCGAATTGACCGGCAAGCTTCCCGGAGAACGCACCTTAGCAAAACGATTTGAGGTTAACGCCAAAACGCTCAGCAAAGCGCTGACCGATCTTGCCGCCGAGGGCCTGCTTGATCGGAGCATCGGGCGCGGCACCTACGTAAAGGGGAGTGCTCCAGCGGATACGGCCGCCGGTCGGTGGCTGGTTTTGTGCGATGCCGGCGAAACCAATCGGCCGCTGCTGGCGGCGCTTCGCGCTGCTAACGATGGTTTACAGATTTCGACCGATCCGGCTGACCTGCGGCCCAGCTTCCTGAACCAATTTGCCGCGGTGATCGACATTGCGTCGGCCACGCCTGAGCAATTTTTGCGCAGTCTGGTGGTGCGAGGCATTCCGGTTGTTTCGCTCAATCATGAGCCTAAAACCTACTCGATGCACATGGTGCAGGTGGATATGCCGCTGAGCGTGTCGCGGCTTGCGAGAGATCTGATGCTGGCGGGGCACACGCGATTCGCGGCGGTTGAGCCGCGCGGCAGCTCGGCGCTGGCCCAGACAATTCGCCAGGCGGCGGCGCGATACGCGCCTACCGCGATTATCGATTCATGTAATGCGGATGAGATTGTCGCGTTGGCCGAGAGCGGCATCACTGCCGTCATTTGCGATTCGGCGCGCTCGGCGCAGCAGGCGCGAAGCATTCTTCAGCAAGCGCGGATCGACGTCCCGGGCCGCGTTTCGGTGACGGGCGCTGGGCTGCTCGAAGACTCCGCGCCGTGCAGCGGCTTCTTCTGCGAAACCAAACAGGTGGTGGATGCAATCGTCGAATTGCTCACCGTCGCACCGTCCGGTCGGCCGACGGCGCTGTGGCTGACCGGCACGTATTATGATGCCGGCACGGTCGGCCAATTACTGGGCGCGGCGCATGTCGGCGAGGTCACGCGTCCGCGCCCGAGTTTAATGCTGGCCTGAATCCTTGCCATCAAGTGAACGTTTCATTCGACGCCTCCTTCACAAGCAATACAATTGTGAAGGAGGCGTCGCGTGTTTCATTGTTTATAAGCGATTAAGACTCCCGAGAAATGCCATCGATTACGCAAATCTCCCACCCGGAGCAGCGGCCAACGATCGTGAATGTCTTCGTCGACGGCAAGCGCGCTTTTAGCTGTTCGACGGCTGTCGCCGCGCGTTTCCGATTGCGGGTGGGGATGGAACTGGATGAGGCGCAGTTCGATCAGATCAAGCGGGGCCAGGAAAAGCAGACCTGTTTTGATGCGGCGATGAACGCGCTGAATCGCCGGATGCACAGCCGCGTGGAACTTCAGCGAAAGCTCGGGCAGAAGAAGAAATTTTCGCCGGAGCAGATCGTCGAAACGCTCGATAAGCTGGCGGAGCTTGGGTATCTCAACGATGAGCGATATGCAGCCGCGCGGGCGCAGTCGTTGTTGCAACACAAGCATCACGGCCGCCGCCGGGCGATGGCGGAACTGCGGCGGCGAGGGGTTGCGCAGAGCGTGGCGAACCAGGCGCTCGATGCGGTCTACGATCCATCGGATAGTCTTGCAGCCGCGCGAAAATTGGCAGAGAAGCAAGCCGCCCGCCTCCGCAAGCTCGACCCGCAAACCGCGCGGCGAAGATTGGCCGCTATGCTCCAACGCCGCGGGTTTGAGTACGAGGCGGTGAAGACGGTGATTGATGAAACGCTCGGAGGGCGGGACGAATGAAAAATGAAAAATTGAAAATGAAAAATGCAGGAGGGCGCCTGCGGTTTTCCCATTTTTCATTTTTCATTTCACATTTTTCATTCGGCCTCGCCGCTTGTCGTTTTCACGCACTCCACGTAACTTCCCTTCAATGAACGAAGCGGCTTTTCAGCAGTGCATGAACCCGGCATGCGGGGAACGATGCGCGATTGAGGACGTGCGGGTTTCCTGCGGTAAGTGCGGGAGTTTGCTTGACATTCGATACGATTGGTCGCGTCTGCCGCGGCTTAAGAGCCTGCGCTATTTCGAGCATCGCTGGAGCACCAAGGGGACCGAAGCCGAAGGCCGCGCTGATTTTTCCGGGGTCTGGCGATTTCGCGAATTACTCCCGTTCTATCGTACTGAGGAAGATATCGTCAGCATCGGCGAAGGCCGCACGGTATTGCAGCAGGCGGATCTTCTGGCGCGGCAGATGGGGATGAAGCCGCGCTCCTTGCTGCTGCAATATGAAGGGCTCAACCCCAGTGGCAGCTTCAAGGACAACGGCATGACCGCCGCCTTCACGCACGCGCGGCTCGTCGGCGCCAAACGCGTCGCGTGCGCTTCCACCGGAAATACTTCCGCGAGCCTGGCGCTTTTTGCATCACTATCTGAGATGCAAGGCGTCGTCTTCATCGGTAGCGGCAAGATCTCCGTCGGCAAGCTTTCGCAGGCGCTGGATTACGGCGCGCTGACGCTGCAGATCCAGGGAGATTTTGACGATTGCCTGCGGCGCGTGCGGCAGATCGCAGTCGATCGGCCGGAGGTCGGCATCTACCTGATGAACAGCGTCAACCCGTTCCGCCTCGAGGGGCAGAAGAGCATCATGTACCGCATCCTCGAGGCGCGCGACTGGGAGCCGCCCGATTGGGTCATCGTGCCCGGCGGAAATCTCGGCAATTGCTCCGCCTTTGCCAAGGCGTTCGACGAGCTGCGCGAGTTGGGTCTGATCAAGAAAATCCCGCGGCTGGCGGTCATCAACGCCGCCGGCGCCAACACGCTTTACAACCTGCACAAGCAGGGCGTTCGCTGGGAAAACAACTGGTATGACCAGACCGCCGTGCAGAAGTATTACGCCGTGCTGGCCGAGCAAAATTATCACGCGCACACCGTCGCCAGCGCCATTGAGATCGGTCATCCGGTGAATTTGCCCAAAGCGCTTCGCGCACTTTCAGTCATGAACGGCGTCGTCGAAGAAGTAAGCGACGAGGAAATTCTCGAGCATCGCGCGATGGTGGCCCGCTGGGGCTTCGGCTGCGAGCCCGCCAGTGCTGCCAGCGTCGCCGGCCTGCGGCGACTGCTCGATAAGAAGGTCATCGCGCCGGATGAATCGGTCGTCTGCATCCTCACCGGCCACGAGCTGAAAGATCCGAATGTGACGGTGAAATATCACACAGGCATCGACATGAAAGCCGCGCAGGATTTAGCGCCGCGATCGACGCCGACCGGGCATTATGTGAATCGGCCGGTGCAGGTGGAAGATAATCTCGACGCGATTTTGCGGGCGATGGGGTAAGCGGATTTGCCACCGGCGAACGCCGCTCTGCGAACCGAGCGCGTATATTGCCTTGCTCCCTCTCCCCTGTACTCAGGGGAGAGGGTTGGGGTGAGGGGACGAACGCATCTACTTGCGAACCGTGCCATATCGCGACCCGCTGTCCCCTCACCCTGCCCTCTCCCCTGAGTACAGGGGAGAGGGTTCTAGCCCAAATCCCGTAAGGCGGGGATTTATCCCGCCGCCTCTCTGGGAGGAAAACTGCCCGCCTGCGGTACTACATCCTCATGAGGAACTTTGAAACCGATACCATCGGCCAGCCTCTGCCTTTGAGCTATTCCCTTCCGGCAAAACCCACGCGAGTTCCGAATTGGATCGCCTGGCCGCTGATTCTCGTGATGATCTGCGTGACGTTCGGCCCGATGTTCATGCGCCCAAACCGGACTGACGACGCTCGAATCGCGGCGGCCAAACAAGACATTTCTGTGATGACATCAGCACTAGATAAATTTGAGGAAGATGTCGGTCGATATCCGGCGACCGCCGAAGGACTGGCGGCGCTTTCGTCTCGGCCCGCTGGATCGGCGAAGTGGAACGGGCCGTACGTCGCCAAGCCGACCATCAATGATCCCTGGATGCACAGATACATCTACGTTTTCCCTGGCACTCATACTGCGGGTAGTTTCGACCTCTCCTCCAACGGCAAAAACGGCAAACCCGGCGACGCCGATGACATCGCGAACTGGCAGAATCAATAAAACGGCACCGGCGATCCGCCGCTGCTGCCGCTTTTGGTTTCGCCGTTCCATTTCACTGTGGCGTTATCGATCACGAGCGGCTCTCCCGTTGCTGCCTGAATCTGCACATCCTCGAACGTGATATCTTTCGCATCCTGCACGAGAAATCCTCGCGTGGTTTGGACTTTGACGTTGGTGAACGTGAAATTGCTCGCCATCTGCTCCGGCAGGCCCAGGATGCGGCCGGCGATCTTGCCGCCGTTGACCGTTAGATTCGTCACGTGGATGTCGTGGAAGTTGGGGATCGCCTGCGTTTGGCCGGCGGCGGCCTGGCGCGGGCCGACATCGGTCGGGCCACCGGAGTTGCCGTTGTAGAGCATGTTAATGTCAAAGGGTCGGCGGACGTTTTTCATCGTGATATCCGAATACCAGATGTCGTGAACCTCGCCGCCGTTGCCTCGATAGCTTTTGATCCGCAGGCCGTTGTCGGTGCCGCTGAACGTGCAGCGGCGGACGATGACATGGCTCAGTCCATTGCGCGTCGGGCTGCCGATCGAGATGCCGTGGCCGTGCAGGCAGGTGAGATCTTCGACGAGCACATCTCGCGATCCGCTGTGAAGGGCGACGTTGTCATCTCCGGTATCGATCTCACATTTGCGGATGACGATGCGCTGGCCGGCCGGATCGATCGCGTCGGTGTTCGGCGCATCGCTGGGCGCGACGACGCGAATATTCTCGATCGTCATATCCTGCCCGCTGGGGACCAGGTGAAACATCGGCGAGTTGGTGAGCGTGACGCCATCAACGTGCAATCGCGAGACGCCAGAGAGCACGATCAGATGTGGCCGCGCGATGATCCGCCGACCGGGCGGATATTTGCGGGCGGCTTTGTCGGACCAGATCCAGAACATCGAGCCGGAGCCGTCGATCGTGCCCGGGCCGGTAATCGCCAGATCGGTGGTGCCGTTCGGGCATGAGATGAGCGGCGCCACGCGCGGGCCGCCCACACCGCGCCCGGGTTGCGCCGCATTCTCCGGCAGCGACAGATTCGGATCGGGAATCCCATACTCGGCAAAAGTGTCGGGCGCTTTGATCGCCGCTGCCGCGTCCAGATGCAGATCCATGTGGCTGGTCAGCACAAACGGCAATGTCTTAAACGTGCCAGCCGGAACGATCAGATGTCCGCCACCCGCCTTGGCGATCGCCGCCACGGCGGATTTGAAGGCATCCGTGTTGAGGGTCCTGCCGTCGCCAATCGCGCCGAAGTCCGCGAGGTTGAACTTCGCATCAGGAATTTGCGGAAGGGCGGCGGTGATATTGTCCGCTGGCGGCAAGGGTTCGGCCGAGAACGTTTGAGCGGCGAGCAATAAGCTTACGCACAAAACCGCCAACACGAGACGAAGGTGGCAAATCATGCCGCCATTCTACCATCGATGGCGGCTGTTTAAGTTTCCGGACAATCCTCTCCGCATTTTACATCGATAATTTAACCCGATTCGTATGCAAAGAGAGTCGTCATGCTGAAAGGCCATGCGGCCGCGCGGTACCCGCGAAGCACGTGAGTACGCTTTCTCCCTCTCCCCTGTACTCAGGGGAGAGGGCTGGGGTGAGGGGCGAAGCGTCAATCCTGCGAACCGCGCCGTTTCGCGAACGCTGTCCCCTCACCCTGCCCTCTCCCCCGAGTACAGGGGCGAGGGTTCTCAGTGTTGCCACGAGATTCCCCCATCAATCCCGAAGCAGAGATTCTTGAATTCGCAGATGCAGAAGCTCCGCGCGGCTCGATACATCAAAATGCCGATGGATGCTCTTCACGTAATGGTGAACTGTGTTGGGGCTTAGCTTGAGCTTCGAGGCGATCTGCTTCTCACTGTCGCCGGCCAGCAGGCGCTCGAGCGTCTGGCGCTCGCGCGGCGACAGCGATCTGGCCAGCGCCGAAACCAGCAGCAAATCGGGTTGGTAAACCCAATCGGCTTCCTGGTGAAAGAGGTCCACGAGCAGTCGATGCCGCCGGGTGAAGGGCGCTGCCGCCGTCCGCGTGCGGCACAGGCAGAGCGTGGCGGCGGTGCGCGGGCCGCAGAGAAATCGCCGCGATATCAAGTGCTTTGCGGGGTGATCGGGGTGCCGGCCTTTTGCCGACAGCGACTTCCGCTCGGCGCTCTCCAAAAGTGATTGCTCGATGTTTGCTAATGCAAGCGGCAAACCCGCCGCAATCAGCGCGCTGCGCAGATCACCTGATGGATACGGCTCATGTTCCACAAGCGAAACGATGCGCGGCGGCCGCTCATCCAGTTCATGATGCGTAACAGCGATCGCGCCGCACTGGGCGCCGGTGAGATCGCACAGGTCGGCCACCATCTGGCGTTTGCGTGCAAGAGGGTCATGCACCGCGTGCAACTGGTTGGCCAGCCTGAGCATCGCTCGCACATCCGCCCCATCCACCTTTTCGTTTCGCTCCATCGTTCCCTATTCCCTGATATGGAATGAGAGAGGATATCGGCAGGAGCCAAAACGCCGCCAGATCACCTTTACAGGTGATATCCTGCCACTACACAGTCTATATCAATTCAAGTAGATGCAACGTATCGCGTGGACCCGATCAAGTTGCGCTGGTTTGCGGCTGGGAAACGAACTGCGCCAGCAGCTCGCCGCGGCTGCATACGCCGAAGCGACGATAGAGTGATTTCACGTAAATGTGAACTGTGTGCTTGCTCACTTCCAGCCGCGCCGCGATCTGCTTTTCGCTATCGCCCGCCAGCAAGCGATCCAATGTCTGACGCTGCCGCGGCGGCAGCTTCGATGCCTTCTGTTGCACCTGCGCGGATAGCACCGAAGCGGACGGCGAAGGTGGCGCTACGCGAGAATTCGTTGATTTTCCGGCCACTTGGTCCCCCATCGAGCGGCACCACTGGGCCAGCGCCTGACGCCGCTCGTCGGCTTCGCGATCCGCAGCCCGCACATCCGAGACAGACCGTCGCGCCGCATCACCAATTGCTAGAAATGAATCATTCGCGATTGCCGGAATTGATGCGTTTTCATCCATGAGAACTGATCCTTGTGGGCAACAGGATTGAACCATGCCAGCCGCCGGGAGGCAAGCAACCCATGAGCAGCGAATATCACCTGCATAGGTTAATTGCGGGCGATGGTGTCCGACGCCACAATTTTGCCGTCGTCCGTCGCAGGGGGGTGACGGGCGACATTTTTTTTTCGCCTCGCCCTAATCCCGTGCAAAGGCTGCGTATTTGGAGCTTTGCCCGCGACTCAACCGGACCCGGGCACCTACCTCTTTTCTGTGCGCTCCATACAATGTCCCGCCTATGTCGAATGAAAAGTCGTGGCAGGCGCGCATCGGCGAGGCGACCGACAAGCTCGCCGAGTCGTTTGTCGAATCCATTTCCTACGATCGGCGGCTTTATGCACAGGACATCGCCGGCAGCATCGCCCACGCCACCATGCTCGCCAAGGTTGGCCTGATTTCCGACGAAGAACGGCAGCAGATCATCGCCGGGCTGGAATCGATCCGCCGCGATATCAAGGCGGGCAACTTCAAGTTCAATCAGTCCCTTGAAGACATCCATATGGTGATCGAGGCGGCGCTGATCGAACGGATCGGGGAACCCGGCCGGCGGCTGCACACCGGTCGCAGTCGCAACGATCAAGTGGCGCTCGATCTATCGCTCTGGATTGGCCAGGAGTGCAAGGAGATCGGCAATAAGCTGCGCGATCTTTGCCGCGCGTTCGTGGCTTTGGCCGACCGGGCCGGCGACATCGTGATGCCCTCGTATACGCACCTTCAGCGCGCCCAGCCGATTCTCGCCGGGGCCGAGGCCCTCGCCTGGTGCACGATGTTCTGGCGCGATGCGGCACGATGCGAAACCGTCGGCAAACATTCGGCAATGCACGACATCCCGCTGGGCAGTGGGGCGATCGCCGGCTCGTCGCTTCCGATTGACGCCAGCGTGACGGCCGATCTGCTCGGATACGACGCGCCGCCGACCAGCAGCATCGAGCAAACCGCCAGCCGCGATCAGGCACTGGAATTTCTCTTCGCCCTTTCGATGGCGGCGATGCACATGTCGCGCTGGGCCGAGCAGTGGATCATTTATTCGTCAACCGAGTTTTCATTCATCAAGACCGCCGACCGGTATACGACCGGCTCGTCGATGATGCCGCAAAAGCGCAACCCGGACATGCTGGAGCTGATCCGCGGCCGCTCCGGCACCGTGTACGGCGATCTGGTCGCGCTGCTAACCATCTGCAAGGGCCTGCCGATCGGCTACAACCGCGATCTTCAGGAAGACAAACGCGTCCTCTTCCGCGCGTTCGACACGGTCAGCAGTTGCGTGACGATGGCCAGCGCGATTGCCAACTCCACCAATTATCTCCGGGAAAAAATCGAGCCAACGCTCGATCGCGGCTTCCTTGATGCCACAAGCCTGGCCGAATATCTGGTGAGCAAAGGAATCGCCTTCCGAACGGCTCACCGCATCGTCGGCTCGCTGGTCGCGCGCTGCGAGCAGGAAGGCCGCGCGTCGCTGGGGCAGTTGAAGGTGGAAGACTTCATCGCGGCGGCCAAGAGCGCCAACGCCGACGGATCGAAGATCGCGGCGGATGTGTACGATGCGCTCGGCGCGAAGAATGTCGTGAAACGCTACCAAAGCGCCGGAGCGGCGGGGGGTGCGCCTTACGCGCAGCGCCTCGCCGAATGGAAAAAACGACTCCTGTAGGGTGGTGTACTCGCCCACCGATTGGCTGTCCGACAAGAGTGGTGGGCGAGTACGACAAAGCTACATGCCCGGGGGCAGTCAGCCGCTCGCTATGGGTGCCACAGGTCGCGGTACTCCGAGACCTGTGTCTTCCGAGCGGACGCAACGCACAGGTCTGCGAGTACGCCGACCTGTGGCACCCGAACTCACCCGCTACCCGCGCCAGTCGACGGGCACGTGGACGCACCGGCAAAGCGCGATGCGCATTGCCCGCCGTCTTCACTGGGCTTCGTCTACTTCTTAAACGCGTACAGCGCATCGAGCACGCGCACGATTACCTGGCCATCACCGACGATAATCGTCGAGTTTGAAAGCTTCGCCGGGAACGATGTCTTGGAGAGGATCTTGAACTGATCCGCTGCCAGGACCCAGATCTCGCCGGCCTGGTTCATGCAGTAGATTTTTCCATCTGCCGCCGTTGGCGAGGCGCGAAACACCGCGCGGCCACCCAGCGATCCTGTCCACTTTACATCGCCGGTCTTCGGGTCGGCACAGGTCATCGTCTTTCTATCGCCGTCGAGAATGTACAGGTTTCCGCGATAAAGCAGCGGCACACAGACATCGCTGGTAAACGTCGTTGTCTTCCAGGCGAAGCCGGTTGCGGTGACATCTCCATGCCCGCCATCTTTCACCGCCATCACCGGGCCATTCTTGGGGACGCAGGCAAAGACCAATCCATCCTTCTCATCGACGGTCGCCGAGGGGACCAGCCGCCAGTCGCCTTTGCGTTGCGGGTTCCACCCGCCGGCGCGCCAGAGTTCCTTGCCGGTCTGCGAATCATGGGCCGTCACGCAATCGCCGCCGACGATGATGATCTCGCTGCGCCCCTCATACTCCAGCGGCATCGGCGTTCCGTACGATTCCTTCGATTCCTGGGCGGCGTCGCTTGGCCGCTCCTGCTTCCAGATCGTCTTCCCGTTGGCCGGGTCGATCGCCAGCACATAGGAATCCGCGATCGGCGAATTCCCGCGCGGCCCGCGCGGCGGCACATCCCGATGAATCACCTGCACATACAACTTCCCCTTGTAAAGCAGCGGGCTGGAAGCATAAATCCAGTTGACGTTAAACTGCCCGTAATCCTTCTGAATGTTCCGCTGCCACAGCGGCTTGCCGTCCATGTCAAACGCCACCAGATCGCCCGAGGCATAATAGAAATAAACGCTCTTCCCATCCGTGACCGGGGAAGGAGACGCAGCATTATTCCGATCCATCTGCAGCGTGCTCAGGCCCACTTCCTTCTGCCACAGCGTCTTTCCATCCGCGCGCGAAAGACAGACGGCAAAAAGCTTTTTCGATTCCTCATCCCAGCAACTGACGAACAATCGATCCCCGATAAAGACCGGCGTCGCGCTGCCGAGGCCCGGCAGCTTGATCTGCCACGCCAGATTTTTATTCACATCCAGCGCCTCCGGCAGACCCGTCGCTTCGCTGGACCCGTTCAGCGCCGGCCCGCGCCACTGCGGCCAGTCATTTGCCGCGCGAGCCGCGGCAGCCAACATCCCCAGCGCAATTGCCATCATCAGAATGGATCGCATGCCCATCGTTAGCTCCTTCATCGATTCAAGTTAGGCCCAACCGACCGGCCAATTATCCAGATATTCATACGAACGTACACAACAAATGTGGGGCTGCATCTCGCAAAGCGCGGCCATGATGCGCGCTCGACCGTCCCGACAACTGATTACGCCAAGACACCAGGAAATCAATTGCTTTATTCTGGCGTCTGGGCACCCGTGGCGCAAAGCACGCGGCCGAGCTGCCATGAAACGCATTGAATCAAATTTTGAATCGTTTAGTCGCTCGCAATGAGCATTGAACGTCGAACGTTCAACGTCGAACGGATTAACGAGGAATGAAGGCAGCCAGCGGAATTCATGCTTTGTATTTTTCGTTTGACGTTCAAATTTCGACGTTGGACGTTCTCAATGAATACCAAACTTCGGACATTCAACTTCGAACGAATCCCGGATTTTTGTTGACGGCACGCGGCAGGCCGCCGATGATTGATGTTTACTCATCTCCGATCCTCCAAACCGCGTCTATCAGAGGGGAGAGCGACACGGGCCTTTGGCTGAGCGTCCGCTATGGAATCAGTTCGCGCTCGAAGTCGATGGTATTTGCCCGCCGCGCGCGGTTTGACGGCGAAGCAACCTGCGATTGCTGCCGCCTCGGTTCGCCCGGCACCGTCGTTCCATGCCGAAGCACTTGAATCACGCACTCTTCTCTCCTCCGCAATCGTTCCGAGCTTCGCCGACCCGGCGCCGATCGCAGCCGTCGGCACGATCCTTCCCCGCCAAGCCGCCCCGGTCGTCACTGTAAATCCGATCGACCACACCGTCATCGCCGGGAAGAATTTCGTCAGCTTCACCGCTGCCGCCAGCGGCTTCCCTGCGCCAACCGTGCAATGGCAGACCAGCCCCATCGGCAGGTTTTTTTTCACCGACATTGCGGGCGCCACGTTGGCGACCTACACCTTCGCCCCAGCCGTCACCCAGAACGGCAGCAAGTTTCGTGCAGTTTTCACCAACGTCCGCGGCACCGCCACGACCGCCGCGGCCACGCTCACCGTGCAAACGGCTCCCGTCGTCACCAGCAATCCGCTGAATGCGGCCGCGCCGAGCGGACATTCGATCAGCTTCACCGCCGCCGCGAGCGGCACCCCGACGCCAACCGTCCAATGGCAGGTGAGCAACAACGGCGGGAGCACCTTCTCCAACATCTCCGGGGCCACATCCCTCACCTATTCCTTCACCGCATCGTCCGCCAGCAATCACGACACGTACCGCGCCGTCTTCTCCAACCCCGCAGGCAGCGTCACCAGCACGTTTGCCACTTTCACTCTGCAAACGCCTCCCGTCATAACGACGCAGCCCCTGAGTCAGACCGTCAAGGCCGGATACGTGCACGGGTTCCGCGCCGCCGCCAGCGGCGTTCCGACGCCGACCGTGCAATGGCAGGTGAGCATCAACGGCGGCACTACTTTCGCCGACCTCGCCGGCGCGACATCGACCACCTATTTCTTCTCCGAGGGCAAATATGACGGCTCAAGGAACGGCTACAAGTACCGGGCCGTCTTCACCAATGCCGCCGGCTTTGCCACGACTGCCATCGCCACGCTGACCGTTCAAACGTATCCCGTCCCAACGCACAACCCGATGAATCTCACCGTCAATGCGGGGCAGCCGGCCAGCTTCCACGTCGCCTTCACCGGCACTCCCACACCCACAATACAGTGGCAAGTCAGCACCAACGGCGGAAGCTATTCGAATATCTCGGGAGCCCATTCCGCCGACTACAACTTCAC
>DATBDZ010000016.1:0-30825 GCA_036276235.1 Humisphaera sp.
GATCAAGCGGTCGATGTACGGCAGAGGCAACATTGACCTACTACGCCTCCGCGCGAATGCCCGAGCGCCGTAAAAAATTCAACTCGCCAAGTCCGCCGTGATGACACGAGCCGAATCACCAAATGTGCGGAAGAACCCAAATTTTGCACCAATCGGTTGCATCTACTATCGTTGCACGTTGCATCGCGTCCACGCGGGCCCTGCCCCGCGCGCAACATTCTTCAACATTTGGCGCACCATTTTCGTTGTTGCGCTACCCGCCGATCGTCTCCTCGGGCACGAGCGACAGTTGCACCGCCTTTCTCCTGCGCGGCTTCACCTTGCGGATGGTCGTCCGAGGAAGCCGCGGGAATCCCAGGCGAAGGTGGGCGTGCTGCAGGAGATCAAAGACGGCCTGCCTGCTGGTCCCCATCTTGAGCGCGATGCGCTGCATCGTCCAACGATAGGTGTATCGCATGAACATCGCCTGGCGTTGTCTCTCGGTAAGAAGATCCTTGTCCAAATATATATCCTCCTATTGTATATCACGGCGTAAAGTTTTTGTTCGGTTAAGTGACGATCCCATCAGGAGTTACGGATTTGCGCTCGCTTGTCTCGCGCAACTGTCTTTATAATAAAGAGTTATGGACAGAAGAAAACTCCAAAATGGGGTCTTCTCAAAAGAAAATTCAAAGATTTTTGCCGTGAGAGAAAGTGAAGTGCATGAAAGTGCGGCTAACTAGCGCGGCGGCGAAGAGTTGCGGGTGATCGCTCGTCATCCCCGAGGCGCGAAAAATTATTTTATGATGGCACGATGGAGTGCTGCCCTGGAGGCTGTTGACGACTTGCGCACCGGAATCCGCGGCGGCGCGGCGTTGGGCCTTCGCGTCAAATGGCGTTACCGGCGCCGGCTTTGCCGCGGCGTGGAAGACTGCCGTGCATCGAGCGACGGCCTTGCGCGTTCTTAAGTCAGAGTGAAACGAAAAACCTACAGGCTCGCCGTTTGTTTGTCTTTGGTGCTGACGCTCCTGCTTGGCTCGCTCTGGATAAGAAGTTATTTCCTGATGGATACCTTGATGCGGACACGCGCCACCCTGCCCTATGATCCCGGGCCACCGTGGCCGCCGCGCAGCGATCGGGGCGGCCCGGTCGATCCGAGTGGACAAGGCGTTATCACGGCGTCCGGAGGGATAACATTCTTCACTATTCGTAACCTGCCGGATGACCTCTCGCCCACCGTTAGACTCGTCGAGCTTTATTTCCGCTACTTCCCCGAGGGCATTCCTGATGGCTGGCATTTCATAGCCGATCCGAACCCGTTTTATCCGGATCTCAGCCAGGATGCGGTCGAGAGAACGCATGACCCATGGGAGTGTTCATTTATAAGTAAGTTTGGATTTTCATTCGCTTCGTACAATGCCGTCCACTGGTCTTCCAGCGGCGTAGTTTTCGTGACGTTGCCGCTTTGGTTCGTTGTTCTGTGCACTTCGATACTTCCAGGCCACTGGATTATGCAGCGAGTTCGGATGCGGCGAACCACAAAATCGGATGGGCCGCGATGCCGTAATTGTGGGTACGATTTGCGAGCGTCGCCCGGCCGTTGCCCCGAATGCGGAACCGTCGTCGAAACCAAGCCTTAGTCAATCAGTGCGATCGGCACACGTTCCACACTCCGGGCAGCGGTGCGGCGTTGCCCGCAGGTCGTAGCCGCAGGCAGGACACATCCCATCGTGAGCGACGCGGCGCGCCTTATACCTTAAGTATCCGCAGTAAAGCGTTCGAAACGGGAAGCAGTAGAGGTAGCCAAGCACACCACCAAACATGAAAAACCAGCTGGTAAACAGCGGCTCTATCGCGGATCCAAACATCCCCTGCAGAACATAAACGGTAATGCCGGTCGCCCAGAAGAAGAGTGTTCCAAGCCACATTCCACCGGCCGGCCATACCAGCACGAGCAACGGCGACACACAGAGCATGAGGCGAAGCCCGATGACTTCGAAAAGTTCCGCTCGCCACTCAAGCGCATCTTGCACACTGGATACTGCCGCGTATCCACTTCCAACAGAAACCCCCACCGCGAGCGCGAACGCGATGGCGAACCATTTTGTCTTACTTGATGCGGGCATATTCGGTGCGATCCGTCGTCAGCATCCGGTGATGCCGCCAGGGCCGTGCATCGATCGACGGCGTTGCGCGTTCTTAGATCAGAGTGAGACGCAAAGCCTACAGGCTGGCCGTTTGTTTGTCCTTGTTGCTGGCATTCTTGCTTGGCTTGCTCTGGGTCAGGAGCTATTTCCGGTCGGACTCGATACTGTGGGTGAGAGCAACGCTGCCGTTTGATCCTGGCCCATTCCACGGAATTCCGGGGTTACCAAGTGGTGATGTGGGCGGCCAATTGGATCCCAGCCTGCACGGCATCGTTGTAGGATCCGGCGGGGTGCTGTTCTTCATCGTTCGCAATCTTCCCGATGGCCTCTCGCGCGTCAGATTTGCCGACAATCAATTTCCTGACGGTCAATTTCCCGACGGTTGGCATTTTGGTTCAGATCCACATCCCTCGTATCCCGACGTTAGCCGCCCGGTCGTGGAAAGTTTGTATCAGTGGCGGGACTGCACGTGGGGAAGCCGCTTTGGCTTCTCTTATGTTTTCTTCAACGCATTCCACTGGTCAACCAGCGGCGTGGCTTTTGTCACGCTTCCATTTTGGTTCGTCATCATCTTCCCCCTCATTCTCCCCGCTCACTGGCTCGTCCGCACAGCCCGGAGACGACGGCACCGTTCTCTGGATGACCTTCGATGCAACCAATGCGGCTACGACTTGCGTGCTTCGCCGCTTCGTTGCCCCGAGTGTGGCAGCCTGAGAAAGTCCAGTTGAAGGACGAGGCATCGCGGAATCGGACCGCAACCACGGCTGATGCACGCTTAGGCAATTGCGGGTGGCGCGGGCGCTAACCACGCTACGACACTCCACGTCGATTGTCGGTGATCCACCACGGCCAAAAACTCCGCGCGATAGCCGGCGACGGCAACGGCATGCCGAACCGCGGCCTCGACGGTGTCCCATGTAGCGGCTTCGTCTGGCACATTCGCAATCAACATGAGCCTTATGGACTCCCGCGGTTTGCCGTTGTCTGACACTTGGTGCGGGTCCAAGCCCAGTTCCACGCGATCCGCTCGTAAATCGCGCTGGAGTACCGGTGCCAGGAGATTCTCCAGGTCGTGAATCTTGATCGGGGTTGGGCCGCGCTGCGATAGCTCCGCCAGTTGGTCGCGGACCGCATCTTCTCCATGTCTGTTGCTAACACAGCCGACCAGCGTGGACACTAGCAATGCAGCAATTAATCTCATTTGGCGGTCTCCGACTGAATCGAAACCAACGTCATAGAACCTCTCCACAGTTTACGGCCTCACCCGGGCTTAGCAGGTGCGAACAACATGGCCGCTAAACCACCACTGGAGATATAGGCCACAACCATCCCGTGATTGACCAGCGTGTCTGGCGGTGGTCGAGAAGAGCTATTTCCTGGATATGACAGCCTGCGTCGCGGATGGCCTGTTTGACAGCTGCCATGACGTCATCTCTGTCAATGCCGATATCTGGGACGTCCACAATGAGTAGGAATTCAGTTGACCGATGAGTTTTTCCGTCTTCTATGACGTCCTCCTCATTCAGCGATATTTCGAGATTATTGCTCCCCAGGTTGCGGGCGATCCCTGCCTTGATTGCTTCTTCACGTTGGCGGACCAAGGCAGGGGCCGGGCCCTCTTGGTGGATTCTCGCTATCCTGGCGCGAACCGCGTCCTCGCCGAACTGGGGCGGCATGCAGCCGGCAGCCGCGATCGTCAGCAGCAAAATCGCAGCGATTCCTACAGGCCGATTCACAATGTCCTCCATCCGCGCTTTGCGGGATCGCTTCGCTCCGATGGTTAAAGTGAACCCGTGCTGTTTCGGGTTCAGAGCCCGCGGATTTTTGCTGCTCAGTCGTGAGCGACAGTTGTTTTCGCTACATCCCCTCCGCTCGGCTTCACGAGAACCTCGAATCGCGCCACAGGTCTGCGCCGGAGATGCCGGGCAGTGGAAACCCCGGCTATACCTGCGGACAGGGCAAGTAACACGAGATTTGGAAACATGATCCGCGTGACCTCGGTCGTTGAGTAGTCGCCGTATCTCCGCTTCAAAGTATCAAAACCGAATCCGTACCGACCCGCCGGCATATATGTCAGCCCATCGCCCGGTTCCCGGGTCCGGTGCACCAGCATCCACGGCCGTTCGGGACGGAGGAGTTTCAGTATCGGAAATGGTCCCCAGCAAAGCCAACACACGTTGATTCGACCTTTATCAAGAAGAATGCCCCCTGCAAAGACCGGGCCGTCGTAGCCCAAGGCATCGTCTGCAACCGCCCGGGCACTGAAGTCGTCGGAAGCAAAATAACTCCGGACTTGTACGACACAGCACAAGAACAACAGTGCTACCGAGAGAAGACCGATCGCCAGCCCTCCCCATCGTAAGAGCTTTCGCAACGAAGTTATCAGTGCGAGGCGTTTCATGAGTCGTTAACGCCGATCAGGATCACGGAGGATCTCCAGTGCTTTCGGTGGAATGCTTGACACAATCCCTGATTTGCCAGCGTCAAGTCGCATGTCATTTTTCCTGATTTGCGCGATGCTGGTAACATTCTGGCCTTCGCGGCGCACCGAAAAGTAGAGGCTCAGTTCGTCACGAAAACTCTTCGCCGACACCTCGGCAATCGTTGTAGCTGCGTCGCCGCCCGCTTTGATCCGCTCTCTTACTTGTCGATATTCCTCATCTGTAAGTGGGATAGGGCGAGCTTCGACCTCTGGAAAACTGTGCTGATCCTTGAACAGGTCAATGTTCACATAATTGTATCGCTGCGGGTATCGCATCCACCACGCATCAAACATTTCTATTGCGCGGCAGTTCGGCCAAATTGCATCGCGATTGGCACCCTGAGCCATCAGCTCTTGGGCGTAGTCGGCTGACTCGATCGCGGCGGCGACGTCGACAAATCCGACTTCGCAGATCTCGTCAACAAGCCCGGCTACGATGTGAGAATGTTCTGTCGGCCGCGGCCCCACTTTTATTGTACGTTCGCCGCTCGAATTCCGGGCACGAAACATACAACTGACGATCATCCCCGGTTTGTAGTCAAACATCGACTGGTCCAACGCGTTGAGCACCCGTACCAATCGGTCGGCTTCGACCGGGCTGACGGGCGTGATGACAGTGCGGATTGGTTCACCCCGTCGCTGCAGATCCACGCGCGCTCCGCCGGCAGGAAGAATGACGATGTGAGCATCGAGGCCATGCGCGGTTCCCCAGTACTCGGCGTATTGAAAATCCCCGTTATGAATTCCCGCGCCAGGTGGTCCAGCCTCAGCGGCCGCAATGGGCTTGGTTGATGAAATCGCCGGAGGCGTCGCCTGCGGCCCGCGTGTACAACTCGCCAGTGTTGCGATCCCCAGAACGATGCATGCCGCACTTGGGTTAACGATTCCGAGGAACCTGTTCATGGGATCCCACGTCCCTTTCAGCGAGAGTGCTTCCCTCGATCAGCGCCGCTCGGCGGCACGAGAACCTTGAATCGCGCCACAGGCATGCGCTCCCAGTCCGGTCCCGCTTCGCGAATCCTTTGGGTGTATCTCGCTTCGTGCTGCTAAGGCGACCCCATCCGTCCGCACCCTTCTTAGCCACATACGACTGTGGAGCATTGCCCGTGCGAAAAACGTTTAACCTGATTTCGGTCATGCTTTCGATTTGGCGAAGATGGCCAGCCACGAACGTCACGATCGCGCCCAAGTCACTCTCTCTCTGCTGCGAGCTTTGGTCTCGCCAGCGGTCGGGAAGGTCGAGTTGCAGGATTGACCCTGACATCTCTGCCCGGACAGGGCAATGAAATCGCTGTACAATGACATCTTGAACTGCGGACAAGGTCATGTCACGACTCAGCTTTGAATCATCTACTTCGCTATCGCCAAAAACTGCGCGCATCCTCTTCGGATCGATCTCCCTGTCTGATACGCGATCAATTGCGCTAATGCGAATCACCAGCGAAGCATCGCGCGCTGCCGAGAGGTCTTTGACACATGCGATGTGATACTGATCGAGATCAAATTCAGTCGCCGACACGCTGGACGTCGTATAAGTTGTGACAGAGTAGTTGCTTAGATCGCTAAGCTTGGGGCGTTCTATTTCAGCGGTCAGGCCATTCATCGTGCGGTCCGCCCCGACGTTGTATTTGTCTCTCTTAATTCGCCAGACCAAGGTGCGGCCGTTTGGGAGAAGGTAACTAATTTCAGAACCCACCGGAGCTTTATGGACTCTCTCGCACGGTAGCTCGTCATTTGTTCGTATAAC
Source organism: Humisphaera sp. (assembly GCA_036276235.1). GTDB lineage: Bacteria > Planctomycetota > Phycisphaerae > Tepidisphaerales > Tepidisphaeraceae > JANWHF01. The sequence continues at coordinate 6,356 of DATBDZ010000016.1, forward strand.
ACACGTGTTTCCGTCTGCCGGCCGTCCACTCTGCCCTTTGTGACAGGCCCAGCCGGCTAGGCTAATGCTGGCGATCACCGCAGGTAACCAGCAGTTGTGTTTCCGTTGTCGCGGCGCTGTGCGAAAAGCCATTGAGCCTCGCATTCTATCGCATGCTCCCAACCGTTGCCCCGACGCAGAAGAGCCTTGAAGCGCGTCCCTTGATTTAGTTGCAAATGATCAACAAGATCCGCCGGCCGTGGCAACGTCATCTCGCTGCTTTGAGCTGCTCAGCCAAGACCGCGTCCGCCAGATCAAGCGGCGTTTCTCCTTTTGCATTTTTAGCCGTCAAGTCCGCGCCGGCGGCGGCGAGCGCCACAGCCACATCGGGAAAGCGGTGACGAATGGCGGCATGCAATGGCGTGGTGCCATCGAGCTCCTCAAAAATATCGTGCACGCGCGTGATCACATCGGCATGCGCTTTGATTAGCGCGAGCGCTGTCGGCGGGTGTTGAGCCAACTCTATCGCGAGGTAGAGCGATGTTTGGCCGTATGCGTCCGCGGAATTGGGGTTGGCGCCCACGGACAGCAGATATCTGACAACATCGTCGTGACCCGCGGCGGCTGCAGATTGCAAGGCCGTCCAGTTCAGTTGGTCATCGGATGGTGTTCCGAAGCGCGGTGCCGGCCGCTTGCCCGGTCCATCCGCCGGATATCGCCCATCGACTGGGACGCCGTGGGAAACCAAATATCGAACACGTTCGAGTTCACCACCGGACGCGGCAAGGACCAGGTCCCATCCGGTGGGAGAGTCAACTGCTGGCTTGGCGATGGAGGGTGGTGGTTGAGAAGTGCAGGAGAGTGCCCCGGCAATGCAGAAAAGCGAAGCGAGGCAGAGGGACCAGCGTTTGATTCGCCGATAGCGGCAATCCGTCCCGCTCGTCGGGCTGCTTGCAATGATACTGGCTCGCTTTCTAATCATGCTTCCAGCCATTATTCAACGTGACGGCGTCAGCGATTGACCGCAACTCGGGCAGGTCCTGGCACTCTTTGCGTGGGCCTATGTACCGGAGTTCATTGTTCAAGAAGCCGGCGGCGCATTCTCCCTCTCTCCTGTACTCGGGGGAGAGGGCTGGGGTGAGGGGCCGGCGTTCGGAGTCGAACGGGCCTCGCATTGCCGCAGAATTTCCAGGAGCACGGTGTCCAGATGATCATGAACGTCGGTGTTGAGGAAGCGAATCACTGCGTAACCATGAGCGTTCAACTCCGCCGTTCGCCGCTCATCATATTGTCGTTGGTCGGCGTGTGAATCGCCGTCCAGCTCGACGATCAACTTGCAGGCTTCGCAGACGAAATCCGCGATATAGGCACCAATCGCGACTTGCCGGCGGAATTTGAAGCCGTTCAGACGACGATCGCGCAAGCGATACCAAATCTTTTGCTCGGCCGGCGCGGGCTTTTGGCGCATGTCGCGGGCATGAGTGAGAAGCTCTTTCGCGACGCGGGCTGTTCGACGTTCCATGGTTACTCGCCTGTCGGCCCCTCACCCTGCCCTCTCCCCCGAGTACGGGGGAGAGGGTTCTGAGAGCGACCGTTCGGACATCCCCGCCGCCACCAATACGACAGTCCATCGCCAAGCGCGCCGATGAGCATTAACGCTAGACTTGCCAGGACAAGCTCGCCCGTCTGAGTGTGGCTGATGCGATGAAGGTACTCATCCCCGAGCACAGCTGATACGAATGTGGTAAGCGCAAGTCCGCAACAGAGGCACCCGAAGCGAGATAACGCAAGAGCAGATTCTCCGCGGCCCCAATGCCAGCGGTTGCGCATCCGGCCAACCTCCGCTCCGGGCAGGAGTGCAATCGCAATGAAGAAGAAGCCAACGGCCGCAATGGCGAGCGATACGGCTAACGTGCCTTTGGGCGAAAGTGGTTGTGCGCCTAATAAAATCAGATTCTCGCACTCGTGGGCCACCGGTAATCATATCATGATGCCCGCTGCAGCGCTTCCGCTTTCTTGGCAGCCTCCGACCTGAACCTCACAAACGGATACAAAAACTGCCGGAAATAATTCGTCGGCACCGGATGCCCTTCGATTCCATATCCCTGCGGCCACGCGCCCGGTGGCAGGTGGTATGTTCCGAACAGGCGATCGAACAGCGGGAAATGGATCGCGAAGTTGACGTCGATCGCTTCCTTCTCGATTCCATGATGCCAGTGATGGAAGCGCGGCGTCACCACGAAGCGGCCGAGATGATCGAAGTTCCAGCCGAAGTTGGCGTGGACGAATGTCGAGTGCAAATAGACCAGCAGGATGTACACGTGCAGCGCGGCGGGGCCGAAGCCGAGGATGTACATGGGAATAACCGTCGTGCCGCGCAGGACGATGATTTCGATGAAATGCATGCGGGCGCCGGCCATCCAGTCCATATGCTTGGCCGAGTGATGGACGGCATGAAATCCCCACAGGAACGGCACGCGATGAAACAGGCGATGCACCCAGTATTGAACCAGGTCTGTGAAAAACATGATCTCGATCAGTTGGAGGATGACCGGCTGGCTGGCCACGGCGGCGCGGAATGCCGTCCAGTGCGTGTGCGAAGTGAGCAAGAGCGCCGGCGACATCGAGATGAACGTCAGCACCTGAACGAGCATGCTGCTGACCAGATAGTAAAACAGATCCTCGCGCCATTCGGCGCGAAAAAGCGGCTGCTTGCGATGGCGGGCGAAGAGCCGCTCGATCGGGATGAAGAGAAAGCCGGTGAAGATGACGTTGAGCACGAACCAATCGAGGCCAAGGAAAGCGCCGCCGGTCAGCTCGCCATGCGGCTGCACGCGCGAGCCGCCTAGGACTGTCGCCAAAAGTGTGATGCCGATCGAAGTAAATCCGAGCACTTTGTTCGATCGCAGCACGAGGCTGATCGCGGCCAATGCAAATGCGCCAATTAAGAGGAAGTGCAGCCCGAGCCGAAAACCTGGCTGGCCATATGTGTCTCGCAAGGGAGGTACGGTGAGAATCGAGGGATAGCGCAGACACAGGACGAAGAACATTCCGGCGACGGAGAAGATGAGCGCGGCGACGCCGCTGATCCAGCCGGAACCGAACCGCCGATGCTCGGCGGGGGATTCCAGATCGGCGCGAACTTTGAGGCGAAGGCGATTGATGAGCATGCGAGCATCCGTTGTAGGGGCGAACCTTGTTTTCGCCCTCGCCTTTGCGGCGACCGGCAGCGGGCGAACACAAGGTTCGCCCCTACAGGAATCGCATTTGGCGGCGATGAAACAAGCTTAGCGTCAGGAGTGTTTATCAAGAAATGCGTTTCAGTGTCGGCTGGGCCGCAACTCCGGAATATGAAAACGCAAGAACTTGTCATGCTGAGGTACTCCGAAGCATCTGGCTGGATTGCGCGTGCCGGCCCAGATGCTTCGGAGCACCTCAGCATGACGATGCTCCGGGAGATTCGGATTGCCCGGCGATCGTGGTTATCGGCAAAGTGTCTCTACCGGCACCGTTCCAGTCCGGCGTGGACAGGAAAGACTGACCCCTACATAATCCCTTCGTTCAAACGTGTTATTCTTAAGCTTCCGACGAGACAATCGTAATTCATCATGGCTCAAATCAACGACCACTATCTCAAGCTCAAAGCCGGCTATCTTTTTCCTGAAATCGGGCGGCGCGTGAAGGCGTTTGCCGCTGAGCATCCGGACGCGAAGATCATTCGCATGGGGATCGGCGACGCCACCGAGGCGTTGGCGCCGGCGATTGTTGCCGCCATGCATAAGGCGGTGGATGAGATGGCCAACCGGGCGACCTTCAAAGGGTACGGCGACGAGCAAGGATACGGCTTCCTGCGCGAGGCGATTGCCAAGAATGATTTTCAAACGCGCGGCTGCGACGTGGCGGCGGATGAGGTCTTCGTCTCCGACGGATCCAAATGCGATTGCGGCAACATCCTGGATATCTTCGGGCCGGATAACACGATAGCCGTCACCGATCCGGTGTATCCGGTGTACGTTGACACGAATGTGATGGCGGGCCACACGGGGCCGGCGAATGAGCGCGGCGAGTTTGCCGGGCTGACTTACATTCGCACCAGCGCCGAGACGAATTTCATCGCGGAGCCGCCGGCGAATCGCGCTGATCTGGTTTATCTCTGCTCGCCGAACAATCCCACCGGCACGGCGATGAACAAGACGCAGCTTGGCCGCTGGGTGGAATACGCGCGGGCGAATCGATCGATTATCTTCTTTGACGCGGCGTACGAATCGTACATTTCCGATCCGGCGATTCCGCATTCGATTTACGAAATCCCCGGCGCGCGCGAATGCGCGATCGAATTTCGCTCATTCAGCAAGACGGCCGGCTTCACCGGCGTGCGCTGCGCATTCACGATTGTGCCCAAAACATTATCGGGAACCGCGCGGGATGGATCAGCGGTGGAGGTCTATAAGCTGTGGAATCGCCGGCATACGACGAAGTTCAACGGCGTCTCCTATATCACCCAGCGCGGGGCGGAAGCGATTTACACGCCCGAGGGCCGCGAGCAGGCCCGCGCGATCATCGCGCATTACATGACCAACGCGAAGATCATCCGCGAGAGCCTGACGGCGCTCGGACTGATAGTATTTGGCGGCATCAACGCGCCGTACGTGTGGCTCAAGACGCCGGGCAACGCGACGAGCTGGCAATTCTTCGATCAGCTTTTGAATCAATGCCACCTCGTCGGCACTCCCGGCTCGGGGTTCGGCGCGGCGGGTGAAGGATATTTCCGCATCTCGGCGTTCAATAGCCGCGAGAATGTGGATGAGGCGATGCGACGGATGAAGGAGCTCAAAGTGTAGGGTGAGCGAGTACGCTCACCCTACACAAGTCATTCGGCGTAGCAGTGCTCGTGCATCGGAGCAACGACATGCCCAAGCGAAAATCGTGGCGGGAGAAATTGGCGAACGATAAGGGCTTGCCGAAGGTGGTGAAGATCGGCGGGCCGATGAGCCGCAATTGGGGAGAAGGGACGTGCGTCGTCCCTGCGCCGGCGGAGGTGGACGCGATCATGTCGCGCGTTCCAAAGGGGAAACTGATCACGATCAATCAGATCCGCGACCTGCTGGCCAAGCAGCATGAGGCGACGATGGGTTGCCCAATGACGACGGGCATCTTCGCATGGATTGCCGCCCATGCCGCCGAGGAGGCGGCGGCCGAGGGCCGCAAGCGCATCACGCCTTACTGGCGCACGCTCAAAGCGGGCGGCGAGCTGAATGCGAAATATCCGGGCGGGATTGAGAATTTGAAGAAGCGTTTGAAAGCCGAAGGGCATGCTGTCGTTCAGCGAGGGAAGAGATTCTTTGTTGAGGATGTGGAGAAGGCGCTGGCGCGGTTGGGGTAGAGCAAACGGCGCATCATCCTTCTCAGGATAGGCGCATCGGTTTCTCCCTCTCCCCTGTACGCGGGGGAGAGGGCTGGGGTGAGGGGCCCGACGCGCGAAATGACGAACACTGTAATTCGCCAGCCGCTCGCCCCTCACCCTGCCCTCTCCCCCGAGTACGGGGGAGAGGGTTCTGAGCAGCGGCACTCGCAACAGAATGACTGTTTCTTGCGATGCGTTTCCCAACGACGGCGACTGCAGAAGGATCGGCGGGCAGTGCCCGCCCTACGGGGCACTTGTAGGGCGGGCAGTGGCCGCCGATATCTTGCACATTTCACGATATGCGGCCTCAATATTTCTCGCCAACCGTGGCGCATCCATTAAAGGTGAGGCCTGCATCTTTGGACGAAGCTCCGCGCGGATTCGTTTCAAGCGTTGCGTGTCGCGCGCCAGGGATGTCGCTAGCTCGATGTACTGATCGATGTCCTGGGCGATGAGCTCTTCCAAACCGACGCAGGTTAGCAGGCTGACGCCGACGCGCGACCGGTGGGCGCGGCCGGCGAGGGTGATGACCGGCACGCCCATCCACAGGGCGTCGCAGGTTGTGGTGGTGCCGTGATAGGGGAAGGTGTCCAGGGCGATGTCGATTGTGCCGTAGCGCGCCAGATGCGAGGCGAGCGTGTGCAGCGGCGGGATGAGCACGAGCCGATCTTCGCCGATGCCGTGACGGGCGAATAATTCCTGCACATGCCGGCGGACGCCGGTGTCGCCCAGCGTGCGGTTTTTAATCGTCAGGCGCGAGCCCGGAATGCTTGAGAGAATCCGGCCCCAGGCGTTGATCATCCCGGGCGAGACTTTTTGCATCGCGTTGAACGAGCCAAAGGTAATCGCGCCCGTCGCCTCAAACGGCGGCGTTGCAACCGGCGGCGCGCCGGCCGCCGGACGGTAGCAGATGAACACATCCGGCAGGCGAATAAGGTTTTCCGTGTGCAGCGATTCGGTCATGCCCGGCGGATCGCAACGCGCATCGGTCAGACGATAATCCATGATCGACCGCGGCAGGCCGGTGGTATTGGGATATCCCAGATACGTCACCTGAATCGGCGCGGGCTTGCGCGCGAAGGTGGGCATGCGATTGCGGCCGGTATGGCCGGCAAGATCGACCAGAATATCCAGCCTATCGGTACTGATTTGCCGGGCGAGCTGCTCCGGGTTCAAAGCCGCCACGTCGTGCCAATCTTCCGCGGGAACGAGCTTGCGAAGGCGGAGCGTTACGTCGTCGGATTTACTGACATCGCTATAGATGATGGGCTGAACCGCCGTGCGGTCATGGGCGCTCAGAAGCGATTCGAAAAAGATCGCGACGGGATGCTCCTTCAGATCGGGCGAAACGTAGCCGACGCGCAGTGGGCGCGATGAATCGATCGCCGGCGCTTGCGGCACATGCGCCGGAGCGATCGGCGCGGTATGCTCGGCGGCCCATCTCTTGTGCTCGGCGAAGAGCTCCTCGTTGCTGATGCCCTCGACGTAATTCATCGCCAGCAGAAGATCGCTGTGAAGATATTCTGATGTCGGGTCCTGCGTGCGCGCCTGGCGATACGAGGCGATCGCTTCGTCGAACTGCATTATCTCCATGAGGACGGCGCTCATGTATGCGCGGGAGCGGACGTCATCGGGCCGAATCTGCAGTTCCTGTCGATATGCGTCGGTCGAGGCGGTGAGCTGGCCCATTTGTTCCAGCGCGTAGGCGAGAATCGCGTGCACCACCGGCATCGCCGAATCGAGGGCGATCGCCTTTCGGGCGGCGTCGGCCGCCTGCGGCCAGTAGGAAAGGCGCTGATAAATCTCCGCGATCGCCAGATGAATCTGTGGCCAGTTGGGGCGCAGCTCGAGCGCCTTGCTGAATGCAGCGACCGCGTTGAGATGATCTCCGCCGGCGGTCAGCGCGGCGCCGAGCTGGGCATGGAGATTGGGCCGCGTTGGATCAGCGTTGATTGATCGGCGGCACAGCTCCGCCGCCTCCTGGTGTCGCCCGAGGCGCGACAGCAGCGCGCAAAGCGATTCATGTGCCGGCGCAAAGCCCGGATCGATCGCCAATGCCTGGCGATGCGCGGCGATTGCTTCCTCTACTCGTTCGAGTTTCTCCAGGACCAATCCGAGCGCGTGCGGCACCTGCGGACGAACCGACTGGCGCTTCAGTGCCTCGCGATAAGCTTGAACCGCCTCGGGGAAACGGCCGCTTGCCCGCAGTGCCTCGGCAAGATTTGTGTGATAGGGGCCGGAAGGAAGCAGCGCGATTGCCTGGGAGATCAGCTCGACCGCTTCGGCGTGCCTCCCCTGCTGTCCGGCGAGGACGCCGAGCAGATTGATCGCATCAGGAGTGTTGGGCTCCAGTTGGAGAACCTGGCGATAGAGAGCCTCGGCCTGTGGGAAGCGTGCGGCGCGGTGATGTTCGACAGCCTGGTCGAGGAGTTGTTGCGGCGTCATCGTGGGTGCGTGCTCGTTGCCGCAACCGTATGTTCGCCGCGCGCGGTTGGCAAGCGAGAGGATTGGAGTATCAATGGCTTGCGGCCGCCGCGGTGGAAGCCGGCCGCGCGGCGAATGCGCCGTACAGAACGATATTGCGCATTAGATCGGTCGCGCTTTGCGGAGAATAGCCGTAGATTCCATCGACCGGCTCTCCAACCATGCCGGCGGAAAGATCTTCGCGGCTATAGAAAACGGCAATGCGATCGCCGCGCATGATCCCGTAAACGCGCGGCGCCTTGAGCTTGCTTGCGACCTTGCTCTTGTAGAAATCGCGATAGGAAACGGCATCGATCCTGGCTTTGGGAAGCTCGTATACCGGGCTTTCGATATCGAGCGGATCGGCCAATCCTTTGGTGGCGGCGTCGCCGAAGGCAGTGCGCAGCTCGGCTTCGGCCGACGTGGCAAAATCGTCGGAGCCCCCCGCCGCGTCGATCACCAGCGTGCCGCCGCGAATGGCAAAATCGACCAACGCCGTGCGCTGCGCATCGGTCAGCTTGAAGTGCGATGTTCCCGTCAGATGAGCGAGCTTGAATCCTGAAAGCCGATCCTGCCCAAGCCGGACATTCTCGATCGTGACATCAGATTTGAACTTGTTATGGAGCAGCGCCGCGATTCGCCGCCAGCCGCCCGGCTCGGGGTCAGGGTTGTCGCCAACAATGATGCGGGCGATCTTCGCGGTTTGATCGGCGCTGATCTTGGCGTCGGGCCGGATGATGTACGAGTCGCCCTTGTTGCGGAGATTGCTCTTATCGACGGCGTACAGGAATAAATCGGCCGTCGCCTGATACATCTCTTCCTTGGTCTTCTCGGCGTGAGTCTGCCAGGCGCGGGCAGGATCGGAATCGGGGAAGATCACCATCAACTCGCGAACGCCGTTGCTCATCGCGCGGATCGTTGGCTTTTCGCTCCATTTGGAGCGCTGGAAAATCTGGCCGGTGAAGATGAGGTTGCTGGCAGGAAGATCGCGGAACGCGTACTTGGGAAACAGCTTCTTTCCGAGCTCTTCAAAACTCTTGGCAAAGAGGGGCTTGGCCAGCCCGCAGTCGGCGTTGCCGAAGATCATTCCGCCGCCTTCGACGTATTGGCGGAGCTTGCCGATCTCTTCGTCGGTGAACTTCAGTTGCTGATCGCCGGCGATGTAGAGAATCGGCGCATCGTGCAGTTCATCGACGGAGACTTTGAGATTGACGATCTGGAAGTTGAGGACGCGCTCGATCTGGTCGCCGGTCCAGCGGGCGACGTTGGCGACATCGCGCGGGCGCTGGTTCCAGTTGGCTTCGATCGATTTGCCGCCTGCATCGACGACGTCGTATTGCAGCTTGTTCATCATCACCGGCGCGCGGCCGCGTGAGAGGAAGATCATCCCAAATGACGTCCAGGGGAGCGCCATGTTTGAGCCGAAGAAGCTGCCGGTCCAGGAGCCGTTGGCCTTCTGCGTTTTGATCAGTGCGTCGGCGCCTTCGGCATACCAGTCAGTCGTGCCGAAATATTTGTAGCCGCTGGCGACGCCGATGCGCTCGATGCCGTACAGCGTGTAGCAGTCGATTCCCTTTTTCTTGTCGTATTGATCCTTGATGAAGGCCGGAAAATGCTGGCTGATCCACGCGAGGCCTTTGTCGATGTGCTCATCCGGAATATTGCCGCGACAGTTGATGCCGTCGTCGGAGTGCAGGAAATCGTTGATGATGAACAGGCTCGCAACGCCGGCGGCGGTCATCGAAAGCGATTCGGCACGTTGGGCTTCTTTTTGCGCTCGAGGATCAGGCTTGGAAGGCGTCCCCTCGTATTCCCAGCCGCCGTCGGGAAACTGGTGGCTTCTCCAGCCTTCTTCGAAAACCTTCCAATCTTTGGTGTCGATCTCGACGCCATTCTTGGCACATGCCCAGAGGCCGAGAATGCCGAACTGACTGACGCTGTGATCGAGCTTCCCGCTGCCGGTGAGTTTCTCACCCTTGCCATTGCCATAATCCCAGAAGCCCTTGTTTTGCGGGTTTTGCTTGCCGGTGTTCATTCCATCGAGAATGAGCTTTGCATCGCGATGGGACATCGACTTGATGGTGGCGGAATCCGGTAGCAGCGGCCAGACCTGGGCTCGTATGCCAACCGAATAAATTCCCATGATGTCGGTCTTTTCCAGAAACTCGACCGCTTTCTGAATGCGCGGGTCCTGTGGGTTTTCGCCGGAGGCCAGCAGCGCGTAGACAGCAAGTGCCGTCCACCCGCCGTAGCTGTCCCCCTGCATCTTGTGCCAATCATCGTGCTTAACGGTCTGGCGTTTGTCGTCGGTTTCCCAGTGGCCGCTCTCTTTGAGCTGGCTGTAGAGGTATTGCTTGGCCTTATCGATGGCGCGATCAACCTCTTCGGGCGAGGCTGCCCGAACACGGGGCGCCAAGGCGCATATCATTGCGAGCAACACAACGCTGTGGATTCGAAGCGAAGACGTGATCGGCATTCGCATGTCAGACCTCTCGCCAGACGCGGGAAATGATACACTATGATTATCTTCCCAAGAGGTGGGAATCACAAGGACGATTCACAAACTTTGACCGGCGCGGGCAGGGAAACTTGCCGCCATGATGAGATGAAAATCACCAAAAAATCACGCACAGCCGTTAAAAACGGAAAAAACTCCGAAATTGTCCGCGTCGGTTTGACCCAAATGGCTTGCACCGCCGACCCCGGCAAGAATCTGAAGAAGCAGGTGGAGCTGCTCGATCAGGCCGCCGCCGCTGGCGCTAAAATCCTCTGCACGCAGGAACTGTTTCGCTCCCAATACTTCTGCCAGGCGGAGGACCATCGCTTCTTCAAGCTGGCCGAAACCATCCCCGGTCCCAGCACCGATGCACTCGCCAAGGTGGCGAAAAAGCACAAGGCGGTCATCATCGGCTCGCTCTTCGAGAAGCGCGCCGCCGGCCTGTATCACAATACGGCTGTCGTCATTGAGACGGACGGATCGATCAAAGGCATCTATCGGAAGATGCACATCCCGGACGATCCCCTCTTCTACGAAAAATTCTACTTCACGCCGGGCGACACCGGCTTTCGCGCCTGGGACACCACCTACGGCAAGATCGGCGTGCTGATCTGCTGGGACCAATGGTACCCCGAAGGCGCGCGCCTCACCGCGCTCCAAGGCGCGCAAATCCTCTTCTATCCCACCGCGATTGGCTGGCATCCCAGCGAAAAAGCCGAGTACGGCAGCGCCCAGCACGAAAGCTGGGAGCTGATCCAGCGCTCCCACGCCGTCGCGAACGGCTGCTACGTCTGCGCCCCCAACCGCATCGGCTTGGAAAAAGTCCTCGACCCGCGCGGCAAGCCATTCAGCGACGACGGCCTGGAATTCTGGGGCCAAAGCTTCATCGCCTCACCCAACGGCCAGATCGTGAAGAAGGCATCGAGCGATCGCGAAGAGATCGTATTGGCCGACTGCGATCTGGAGAAGGTGGAATTCAGCCGCACGCATTGGCCGTTTCTGCGGGATCGGCGGATTGATGCGTATGGGGATCTGACGAGGCGGTTTGTGGATGCGAAGTGAATACTGTTTGAGGATCCATCAATGACAAGTGAGGACGTGCGATCGGAGCTGGAGAAGAGGCCGTTTGTACCCTTTCGCCTACATCTTGTGAGCGGGCACGCGGTTCATGTTAAAATGGAACGCCAGGCTTGGATGCTCCAGAATGCTGTCATGGTCTTTCAGCCCGCTGCCGATTCGGCGGGCGAAATGTTATATGATGTAATCGCGCTACGAAACATCGAACGTTTGGAGCAGGTCGGAAACCGAGGCCCGACAGGCGAAACCGAGGGAGCGCGCAATGCTTAAAGAAGAAGTTAAATCCGTCGTCGAGCGTGAGCCGTTTCGGCCCTATCGGATCCATCTACAAAACGGGAAGCGTTACGATGTGCCTCATCGCGATGTTGCCCGATTTCTCGGATACGGCGTGCTCGTATTCATCGGGATGAAAGAGGGCACGCGGCAAGCCAAGGGGTACGATCGGTTTCCTTTCGACGACATTGCGCGGATCGAAAATTTGCGAGCGCGCGGGGGACCGCAGCGCAAGAAGGCCTCATAGGAATGTCGCATGACAAATCGGCTTCTCCAAGTCCCCAGAAAGATGCTACGCTGACGCATGAGGTACCCGCATGGTTCCGCTTTCGGTCGTTGACATGGTGTTTTGCTCAGATCAGCCGCTTGAGCGAACCATTGAGGTTGCGTCGCAGTTCATTGCTGCTGCGCTGACAGATCTCGATGGAATATCAAAATTGGACATGACCTTAATGCCGGTGGGCCGACAGGTTGAACGCCAACACGCATCGCTTCTTCATGGCATGTACGGAGATTGGGCAGTGCAGGCTGAATCGTTGCTGGAGCGCATCGAGCGGCTGGAGCGGCGCATTGGGAAAAAGTTGCCGCGCGCTGACGAACTGCGCGACGCGCACGGGCGCACGCGTGCAATGCTCTCGATTTCGGTCGAAGACATGGAACAAGCAAGAAAAGACATTCTTGAAGGTCGGACGATTCCTGCCGCAGAGGTGCGGCGTGCCATACGCATGGGAACTCTCTGAGCACGTCCGACAGAGACTGCGCTAATTGGAGCCGTCCGTTCGATGCACAAACTTCAAGTCTTGACCCAAACCCCCGCCTCTCTCGGCTATTCCTTTCCCCCCGAATGGGCTCCCCACCGCGCCACCTGGTTTAGCTGGCCGCGGCCGGAGGGGATTTCTTTTCCGGGGAAGTATCAGACCGTTCCGGAAAATCTTGCCCGCATCTTTGCCCAGATCGCGCCGCGCGAGCGGGTCGAGATCAACGTTCCTAATGAAAACTACGAGTACATCGTTCGCCAGCAGCTCGCCGAGCATGGCTGCCCGCTGAAGAACATTTTCTTTCATTACATCAAGACCAACGAAAGCTGGTGCCGCGATCATGGGCCGGCGTTTGTGCTTCGCAAGACCCACGCCGGCAAGCGGCAGGCAGCGATCGTCGATTGGGGCTTCAATGCCTGGGGCGGGAAGTATCCGCCTTACGATGATGACGACGCGGTGCCGACGCGCATCGCCGAGGAACTGAAGCTGCCGATCTTCTATCCGAAGATCGTCATGGAAGGCGGCGCTGTCGATTTTAACGGTGCCGGCGCGGTCTTAACGACAACTTCGTGCCTTCTGAACAAAAACCGCAACCCGAACCTCTCGAAGCAGCAGATCGAGCAATACTTAAAGGACTACTACGGCCAGCAGCAGGTGCTTTGGCTCGGCGAGGGAATAGTCGGCGACGATACCGACGGCCATGTTGACGACCTCGCCCGTTTTATCGGGCCGAATACCATCGTGACGGCGGTCGAGGATGATCCGAAGGACGAAAACTACAAAATCCTCCAGGACAACCTCCGGCGGCTGCGAAAGATGAAGGATTTGGCCGGGCGATCGTTCCAGATCGTCGAGATTCCGATGCCGGGCGTGGTCGAGCATGATCGTCAGCGTTTGCCGGCGACGTACGTCAACTTCTACTTTGTGAACGGAGCGCTTTTGGTGCCCACGTATCGGCACAAAAGGAATGATCGCAAGGCGTTGGCGATCCTTCAGGAGCATCTGCCGCGGCACCAGGTGATCGGCATCGACTGCCTCGAATTAATCTGGGGCCTGGGGGCGATCCACTGCCTCAGCCAGCAGCAGCCGCGCGTGTGAGGACAGGGTCTGATGAGAACCTGATGAAAAAAACAGGTTTTGATTGACTTTCCCTACAACACGATACGATATAAGCGCACCAGAATTCTTTTACGGGAGCACCTGGCAAAGCGATGCAAACCTCTCTCGATCAGAAGAACGAACCCAAGCCTGAATCCGACAAATCAACCGCCAGCAACGGCAACGGGCATTCCGCCGCGCCGTTGCATGGGAATGGCAATGGGAATGGGAACGGCGCGACCGCGTTCGTTCCGGCGCCAGCAAAAGCCTGGACGACCGCCGACTCCGAGCGCCTGTATGGCGTGCGCTCCTGGGGCCAGGGATACTTTTCCATCAATCCCGATGGCCATGTCGCGGTTCATCCCACGCGCGATCCGAATCTCTCCGTCGATCTGCAGAAGCTGGTTCACGAGCTGCGCGAACGCGACATCCAGCTCCCGATGCTCATCCGCTTCACCGACATCCTCAAGCATCGGGTCGAGCTGCTCCATCAGGCATTCACCACCGCCATTCGCGAGTTGGATTACAAGGGCGAATACCGCTGCGTCTACCCGATCAAGGTCAACCAGCAGCGACATGTCGTCGAAGAAATTCTCGAGTTCGGCAAAGCCTACGGCTTCGGCCTCGAAGCCGGCTCCAAGCCGGAGTTGCTTGCCGTCATGGCGCTGGTCGAGGAGGACAGTACGCCGATCATCTGCAACGGCTTCAAGGATGATGAGTTCATCGAAGCCGTCATCCTCGCTACCAAGATCGGGAAGAACATCATCCCCGTGGTCGAGAAGTTCAGCGAGCTGGAGCTGATCGTCAAATACGCGAAGCAGCATAACGTGAAGCCGTCGATCGGCGTGCGCGTTAAGCTCTCCGCCAAAGGCGCCGGCCGCTGGGAACAATCAGGCGGCGTACGCTCCAAGTTTGGCCTGTTCATTAACGAAGTCGTCGATGCGCTGGAATATCTTCGCCAGCATGGCATGGGCGATTGCATGAACCTGCTGCACTTCCACCTGGGCAGCCAGATCAACAACATCCGCAACATCAAGAACGCGATCATCGAGCTGGTGCGCGTCTACACCGAAATGCAGCGGCTCGGCGCCGGCCTGCGCTACATCGATATTGGCGGCGGCCTGGGCGTCGATTACGACGGCTCCAAAACCGACTTCGGCTCCAGCATCAACTACGGCCTCCAGGAGTACGCCAACGACGTCATCTACCACATCAAGGAAATCTGCGATCAGAAAGGCGTTGATCATCCCACGATCATCAGCGAATCCGGCCGCGCGATGGTGGCGTATCACAGCGTGCTGGTCTTCAACGTCCTGGGCTGGAGCGGCTTTGATCGCTTCGATTTGCCACAAGACATCAGCGCGCAGGAGCGCGCCAAGCTCCCCGGCCCGGTGCTCAATCTCTTTGAGACCTATCGCGACGTGAATGAATCCAACTTCATGGAGTATTACCACGACGCGCAGCTCGCCAAGGAATCGGTGCTCAACCTCTTCAACCTTGGCTACTGCTCGCTGGAATATCGCAGCCTTGCCGAGAAGCTATTCTTTGGCATCTGCTCGAAGGTGCTCAAGATCGTCAAGAAGCTGGATTACGTCCCCGACGAATTCGCCGGCCTGGAGGCGATGCTCTCCGACACCTACTTCTGCAACTTCTCAATCTTCCAGTCGATGCCCGACAGTTGGGCGATCGATCAGCTCTTCCCGATCATGCCGATTCACAGGCTGAACGAAGAGCCCACCTGCCGCGGCATTCTCGCCGACATCACCTGCGACTCGGACGGCAAGGTCGATCGCTTCATCGACCGCCGCTGCGTCAAGCCCGTGCTCGAACTGCACGCCTACGACGGCGGCGATTATGTCATCGCTGCATTCCTCGTCGGCGCCTACCAGGAAATTCTCGGCGACTTGCACAACCTGCTGGGCGACACGAATGCCGTCCACGTCAGCGTCGATGAAACCGGCCGCCCGTCGGTCGATGAAGTCGTTGAAGGCGACACCGTCCGCGAGGTTCTCCAATACGTCCAGTTCTCGGCGGATGAGCTAAAGCGAGCGATGCGCAAAAGAGTTGAGCGAGCTGTGAGAGATCAAAAGCTAAACATCGACGAATCGCGCGTGCTGCTGAAGTTCTACGATAACGGGTTGGAAGGGTATACGTACCTGGAATAGCTCCCGGCGCGGCAGGTTGATTTTGGGGTGGCGCGGCTTGGGATTTCTCCCCAGGGAAAACCGCAATCCGAAGAAAGACATGCCCACGCGAGCGTGGGACATGGCATCCGGGCCGGACCCCAGTCATCATTTCATAGAGTACTTTGCATTCTTGCTCGGGTGCCATGTCTCACGCTTGCGTGAGCATGTCTTCTTTTCGCGCCAAATCGACGTCAACATTCAGCACAGGCAGTTGCAAGCGCCGGGTACGCTCTCGCGATCCATCCAGATGCTTCAGATTACCTGCTCTGAAAATGTCGCGATTTCGTGTAGGGTGGCTGTACTCGCCCACCACGAGCGGAAGATGGTGGGCGAGTACACCCACCTACAGCGCCAAAGGGATTGAGCTGAGCCACGTTCAATGACGCTCATAAACCTCGACTATCATCAACCGGCCCGCCAGCCGCGTACAGGTAATTGGGTTGTCGCCGTTGCCTGCATACTGGCTGGCGTTGTCCTTCCGATCACGAGTTTTTTCGTTGCCTGGTTTGGGTGCCCGCTGTCGCCGAAGTGGCAGGACGGGCAGGATCACGTTCTGATTATTCTGCAGCTTGAAGGAAAAGTTGCATGGCCCTTCTTTCCGCTGTTGGGCTACAGCATCTGCTGCCTGCTGCTGGTGACTTTTGCTCCCGCGCGATTTGCCCGTCGCAGGCTGGTTCGACTGGGGATTTATTCCGGCATCATCCTGGCCCTCCAATACACGATCATCATCGCGATGAGTTTGGTGGCTGACGTCATTGGAATTTTTATTGCGATTGTTGTTGCGGGGCTGGTACCGGTTGGGTTGGTGATCGGCTTTTGGGCACTGGTGCGTGCGCTTCGGCGGTGGGTGCTCTGGACCATCGTCGCCACCATGGCATTAGGCGCGGCGATCGCCCTCCCACCTTTGGGTGTTCCCCTGCGAGATCTTTTGGGCGAGGTATTTTTGTTGGCGCTGGCTGCAGGTCCGCTTTGGGCGCTCGAGGCTTATGCGTACATGTCGTTAAAGGTCTGGCGATTGGCCTCACAGATGTCGCAGGACGAAAACCAATTCACCATCGCTGCGCCACTCTGCTGGCTTGGTGGCTACATTCTGGCCTGGCGGCTGGCGATCTACACGGCGACGAAGTTTTACCACGCGCTGCCGACCGCGGCGCCTTCGGGGTGTTATGTCTGCACCGCCGCCGCGCGCGGGCACGCGCGCTTGGTCGGCGCGCAAACGATTCGCTGCCGCGATGGAAGCTTGATGCGCGTCAACGATCAATTGCGGCATCTCAAGCTGGCCGAGTTGGCGCTGATGACGGCCCTCCCCAATGTCCATCGATGCCTTCGGTACGTGTACGATCGCATCGGCCCCAAAATCGCCGCGCGGCTCAGCCACCCGCTTGCCGCCGATCTGGCTTATCTGTCGCTCAAGCCGATCGAATGGGTTGCTCTTCTGGTACTGCGTCTAATCATGAAAGATCCGGCGCGGTTTGCCGGCACCCTGCTTTATCCCGGACTTCCCGACGTGACGATCTGATTCAGATGATCGCGAGAGCATCGCTTCACCTCGGCACACCTTGCTCGTGAAATCCTCCGTAGGGTCCGCCTTGGCGGACGGGATGTGCGTCCCCGCGCGAAAACGTCCGCCAAGGCGGACCCTACGCAGCCTCAATTTTTCAGAAGTAGTTCAAGATGCGGGTTCCCTTCAAACCACGTACCGCGTTGGATCCTTCACCCCCGCCTGCTCGAATCCCTTTCGCCTTAAGACACAACTATCGCATCGGCCGCAAGCCAGCCCTTGCGGCGACGGGTCGTAGCAACTATGGGTCATCGAGTAATCGACACCCAGATCGACCCCGCGCGAGATGATCTGGGCTTTTGTCAGGTGCATGAGCGGCGCGTGGATTTTGAATGGCTCGGCGTTTTCGCCGGCGGTCATTTTCGTCGCGAGATTTGCCATCGCCTCAAACGCGGCGATGAACTGAGGGCGGCAGTCCGGATAGCCGCTGTAATCGACGGCGTTCACGCCGATGAAGACATCGCGCACATCGAGCACCTCCGCCCACGCCAGCGCGTAGCTGAGGAAGATTGTGTTGCGCGCGGGGACATACGTGATCGGAATATCGCCGGCCATCTGCGATTCATCGCGGTCCTTGGGAACGGAGATGTCAGCCGTCAGCGCGCTTTTTCCAAACTGGCGCAGATCAATCCGAATAACCCGATGCTCGGCGACCTTGAAAAGCGAAGCAACGCGGCTGGCCGCCTCCAGCTCGAACCGATGCCGCTGGCCGTAATCAAATGAGAGAGAATAAATCGGCGCAAATCCCTGCTCGCGCGCAATGGCCAGGCAGGTGGTGCTATCCAGCCCGCCGCTGGAAAGAATGATCGCGGGACGACGAGTGCAGTACATAAGAGATTGTATCTTCGCTGGTGGCCGCTCAAGAGGCCCCGACAACAAGAGCAATGGCCGAAGCGACGTCGTCAAGCTGTGACTCCGTCACGCTACCTATGCGCCGGACGAAGCGCCCGATCGAGACTGATTTCGCCTGAAACGCATCTGCACCAGAGTCCTTTGCCAGGCCGTTTTGCACGTCGGAGGGCAATTGAACAAACCAGGAAAATGCAGAATACCGTGGGCTCCAGTCAGTAATGGGCACGACGAGTCGCAATGGGAGGCGTCCAACAGAGTCGAGGCTCACAACAAGCGCGGGTCGAAGCTTCTTGATCTCTGCGCCAGCGCTGGGATCGAAGTTCACAAGCCAGATCTCACCGCGGCTGATCTTTGGCGCCGGAACTTTGGCCATGAAGGTCTCCTTCGCCGAACGCCTCGAACGCAGTCAATTGCTTATCGTGTCGATAATCTTCCTCAGCGGCTGCAGCGGCTGCGGCGAGAATTGCGTCCCTCTGAGCCGGCGGAAGCTTGCGAAGCTGCGCTGCTGTGAAGTGTTGCTTGGTCGCTTTGGCAGGTGTCAGCGGCATGATTCAAGTCTCCCAAACTCAAAAACAGTATACCGTTCATGGCTGAAATCGGCCACATTCCGACGCCGCGGCGACGGTTGCAGCCCACATTTCCCGGCTGTATCGTTCCCCAGCAACTGACAACCGACAACTGACCAAGGACGAACAGAAATGAAAATCCACGAATACCAGGCCCGCCAGATTCTTTCCGAAGCCGGTATCCCCGTTCCCTCCGCGGAGGTCGTGCGATCACCCGACGAAGCGGCGGCGGCGTTTACGAAATTCAAATCGCCGATGTGCGTCGTGAAGGCGCAGGTGTATGCCGGCGGGCGGGGGAAGGCGGGGTTTGTGAAGCTTGTGAAATCCGCCGACGAAGCGAAGGCGGCGGCGCAGTTCATGCTCTCCAACCGCATGTACAGCAATCAGACCGGACCTGAAGGCGTTCCCGTTTCCGTGCTCCTCGTGGCGCCGGGAGTCGAGATCGCCAAGGAGTATTATCTGGGCATCACGCTCGATCGCACGCGAAACACCGCGACGGTGATTGCCTCCTCCGAAGGCGGCGTCGAGATCGAAGAAGTCGCCAAGAAAACGCCGGAGAAAGTCCTCAAAGAACCGATGCATCCGCTGCTTGGCTTGCAGCCGTATCAGGCGCGCGAACTCGCTTACAAGCTCGGCTTCAAAGACAAGATGGCCGGCGAAGCCGCCAAGCTTATTCTTAATCTGAGCAAGGCCTTCGCCAAGACCGACGCCTCGCTTGCGGAGATCAATCCGCTGGTCGTCACCAAGGACGGCAAGCTGCTGGCGATCGACGCGAAGTTTAACTTCGACGACAACGCACTGTTCCGTCACACCGACATCGCCGGCATGGCGGACGAAAGCCAGGAGCGCCCGCTCGACGTTCGCGCCCACAAGGCAAATCTTAATTACATTGCGTTGGATGGCAGCATCGGCTGCCTCGTCAACGGCGCCGGCCTGGCGATGGCAACCATGGACATCATCAAACTCCACGGCGCGGAGCCCGCCAACTTTCTTGACGTCGGCGGTTCGGTCACCGCCGAGGGCGCGGTCGAAGCCTTCCGCATCATCCTCTCCGACACCAAGGTCAAAGGCGTGCTGGTCAACATCTTCGGCGGCATCGCCCGCTGCGACCTCGTCGCCGAGGCCCTCGTACAAGCCGGCCGCGAGGTGGGATTCAAAGTGCCGATCGTCGTACGCCTGGAAGGCACCAACGTCGAAAAAGCCAGAGAGATCCTCAAATCCGCCAAGAGTGAACTGCCGACCCTGATCTCCGCCACAGACCTGACCGACGCGGCAAAGAAAGTAGTCGCCGCTGTCGCGGCTTGAGCGGTCGCTCTGAGAACGCGTGAGAGCATTCAAGGCAGGATTAGGATTACGATCAACATTATGATTAGGAATGCGATTAAGACGAAGACAAAGATTAAGAGCAGGAGCAGTCGCTCGCTCGCCAGAGCGCGCTCCTAATCTTAATCTGAATCTTGCTCTTAATCACATTCATAATCCTAATCGTGATCTCAATCCTAATCCTAATCCTGCCTTTCCTTTCCTCCCGACTCCGCACCTCGCTACCGAAATTCCGCCAGATAAACAAAAAAAACCCCCGGCCAACGCGCCGGGGGTCTTATGTCAGATACTCGAAAAATCACTTGACCAATTTACTTGGCCATATCCTTCAGCGCCTTGAGGGCGCGGATCTTGACCACCTTGCGGGCCGGCTTGGCCTTGAACATCTGTTCCTGCTTGGTGAACGGGTTGATGCCCATGCGCGCCTTGGTGGCGGGCTTGGTGATGATCGTGATCTTCATCAGGCCGGGGACCGCGAAAACTCCCGGGCCCTTCTTCCCGACGGCCCGGTTGATTTCTCCCGACAGGGCCTCAAAAACTGACCCCACCTGCTTGCGCGAAAGCTCCGTCGCAGTCGCAATGTTGCTGATGATCTCACTCTTGCTCGAGGGCTTGGCACTTGCCATTAGTCGTGCTCCTTCCACTTGGGTTAAAAGGTTTCTGTCCGTGACGCGGCGGTATTTGTAGCGAAAAACAAGGGATTCTCAAGGGTCTGGCGCGAAAATCATCAAAAATTCCCGAGTTTTTAAGGGGTTGGCAAGATTTCGTGCAAGGGTTCAGGGTTCAGGGTTCAGATAGAACTTGTACTCCTGAACCCTGAACCCTGAACCCTTCCGAACGAAATACGGTGAAATCCCAACACCAAACAGGTACCATCAAAGAAATGAATACGGTCGAACGAATCAAATCGGCCGCCGAGGAGGCCCGCAAACAGGGCCAGCACCCGACGAAGGTTCACCTCACAGTCGAAGACGGCCACAAGCTGCAATATGAGTTGATCAGCGAAGATCGCCGACTTGGACATCGCATCGAAAAGGAAGGCCTCCGCCACGCGGTGCACAAGATCGCCGGTTTGGAAGTGGTGTGGCGGAGCCCGGAGTTTAAGGTGACATAGCTTCAGAGAGGCACGTAGGCACGTAGGCACAAAGGCACGAAGGGAAATACAGCCCGCTTCTCATCCCTCCGTGCCTCCGTGCCTTCGTGCCTCCGTCACTTCCCCCCGTGCCTTTCCTCCATTCCGAACCTACAATCACTCATCGCCGGCGGATTGCTGGCATGACAAGGAGAGACAGTGGCGCAATTCCCGAACTCTCGTGGCTTGGATTATTTCTCCAACCGGGACGAAACCGGCCTAGCCAACCCAGCCGTCATGCGGTTCTTCAACCTGGTCTATGCGTGGATGTGTGTGGGCCTGGCGCTCACCGGGGGCGTTGCGTGGTATGCGTCACAACACATGGACATATTTGTTCGCATGGGGCGCGGCGTTTTCCTTTTGTTTATCGTTGAGCTCTTTCTCGTAATGGCAATCGCCAGGGCTGTCGATCGAATCAACGCCACAACCGCTACCCTGATGTTCCTGGTTTACTCGGCGATCAATGGAGTCGTGCTCTCCGCAATCTTTCTGATCTATGCGAAGTCGACTCTCGCCGCCGCCTTTTTCATTTCCGCGGGGACCTTCGGCGCCATGAGCGTTTTTGGAATGGTCACCAAATCTGACCTGACCGGCCTGGGGCGATATCTAATCATGGCTTTGATCGGCATCATCATTGCCAGCATCGTCAGCATCTTTTGGCACAACAGCCTCTTGCAGGTGGCGATCAATTACATCGGCGTGCTGGTCTTCGTCGGATTGACCGCGTACCACACGCAGAAGCTCAAGAATATCGCTTATCAAACTCAGGGGAATGAAGCGCTGGCGGCGCGGTATGCGATTATTGGGTCGCTGTCGCTCTACCTGGATTTCATCAACCTGTTCCTGTTTATCCTCGAGCTGCTAGGTAACCGGCGCAACGACTAAGGGGAGCTCCACAGAGAAATCTGCGGGAAGCGAGAGTCCGATACCGCTCATTTTCCAAGTAGTACATTATCTTCGCACGGCTGACCTGGCCGCGTCGATGGCGAGTGGGCGCTTCCAATGAATTTGCGGAACGCGCGCGTTGCTGGCCGACCACGTTAAGTCGAGCGAAGAGTTGTCTCGCGTGACGACTAACGCGAGGCCCGCCTTGCGTTGTTGGGTTTGGTGCGGAAGGTTGAAAAGTCTGCTTTCGATCGCTTTTGTTTTGCCGCCGGGCTGAGCAAATCGTTCCGCACGTATTTTCTCCACGAGAGCGGCGACGGCCCAAGGGGCTGTTTCCCAAAGCTGGCGATGCAGCACGTCCGCCCACTCCTGCCGCAGAGCAACATCCTGTAGTCTAGGAGTCGGCCCCTGGCCCATCAGGCCTTTCAGCAGTGCTTCGGTAAACTGAACGCCGTACAAATTGAATGCCTTGGGATATTCGCCCTGGTCCAGAAGTGCCAGGCACGTGAGGGCCTGTGCGACGGTAGCGTCAGAAGATGGATTGCCCCTCGCCGCCGAAAGGATGTTCGCTTCAAATGCAGGCAGCTCCACATTGCTCTGCCAAAGCCACGGCGCCGCATCCCAGCGATGCTCGGCGTTCTGCGGTATCAGATCAGCTATGCGTAACGTCAGCACCTGCTCATCCCTGCGGCGCAGCGGACCGGCGGCATATAACCACATGAACCGCACCGTGGAGGGCGCGGCCGGCGCGCCGAGCTGCGCAAGCAATATCTCCGACTTTAATTCCAAACGACCCTGCTCGTCGCGAGGCGCATTGCGCGCCAACAGCCCGGGCGAAAGGTGATCCAGGGCCCGCGAAAGCCGTCCCTTCGCATGATCCGTCAAATCAGCCATCATGGCAGAATCGAGATCCTTGCGAACATCGGCCGGCGATTGCGTTGCCGCGTAAAGCGCTGTCCGGCTCCGTATCCATTGGGGATGCATCGGGCGCGGCGAGAAACGAGCCGGCCGCACGGCGGTCAGCAATGTGTTGAGCGCTTCAATGACTTCTGCTGGTCGCTGGTAACGCGACAGATGAGCAACGCCACCATCTGATTTGTAAAGCGCTAGCTGATAGAGAGGGATTCCATTCTCCGAAAGCTCGTAGTGAATCTCGTATGGGGAAATGGCTGTACAGGGTACAACCGTCGCGTAGCCGCTGATTTCCGGATGGCGAATTTCCACGCCCAAAGCATTGAACGGCGCGATGATGGTAAGGCCCGCCGTCCACCCGTTGCCGATTGCCTGCACGAGCGGGTCAAGAAATCTGCGGCGATCGGAGTTTTGGGAGTCGCTCATGATCGGGCTTGCATTTGGCGCTCACGCGATGCGCATCGTTAATCCGCCATCGATCGAGAAGGTCTCGCCGGTGATGTAGTCATTGGTGATCATCTCGCGAATCAGCGTCGCGCACTGTTCGCTGGTTCCTTCACGGTGCAGCGGAATGCGGTTGTCGAGGTTGTGCTTCTTGGCCGCCTCGGTCATGGCGGAGTGGAAATCTGTGCGGATCACGCCCGGCGCGACCACGTTGATGCGTATATTGTCGTTCGCAAAATCGCGGGCCATTGCGCGGGCCAGTTGCGGCAGCGTTCCCTTCACGGCTTGATAGCAGGTGTTGCCGGGGCAGCCGCGCTTGCCGGCGGCGGATGAGACCAGCACGATCGCCCCCTCCTTCTTCTTCTGCATCATCGGAATCACCGCGCGGCTCAGGTGGTAGATCGCGTGAACATGAATATCAAACGCCTTCATCCATTGCTCGGGCGTGACTTCAAATAGTCCGCCGACCACCGGCCCGCCCGCCGAGTGAATCAGCACATCAACCGGTCCAAGCTGCGCGGCGGTTTCCTCCACACAGCGTGCCGCCTGCTTAGGCTCGGCTACATCCGCGCCGATCAGCGCGCATCGCCGGCCAAGCTGCTCGATCTGCCGGCGAACGCCTTTCGCATGATCGTCCACGCGGCGAGCGACGAGCGAAATATCCGCCCCCTGCTCCGCCAGCGCAATCGCGCTAGCCGCCCCGATGCCACGAGTCCCGCCGGTGATCAAACAGACTTTCTTTTCCAAGCGCATGAATGTCCCTTTCGTTTGGCGGAAAGAGTAGTGGGAGCAGAGGGAGATGACAAATCTTCGGAGGGATCGTGCTCGAATCGAACGCCCCTGGACGCGCCTTGCAAGCAAGGCGGCTAAACAATGAGGACGCTGCGCGACGAAAGGGTCAAGACCGATCGGGACGCGTTTCTCCACAACTCCCAGCCGCCGCGCAGCGCCCCCACCGTTTACTGAGCGCGCGGTAAAGATAGCGCGTCGTGCTTCGTCGAAAATCCCGCATTCTGCGGATTTACCGTGATCACGCGCTTACCTAACCCATCGCTCAGTA
>DATBDZ010000017.1:0-30008 GCA_036276235.1 Humisphaera sp.
GATCGCAAAGCAGAGGTGCTGCTGATCATCGGAAATGCCGGCAATGCCATCTTCACCCCAGCGGTAGGCTCGGGAGCGGGCGTGATCGTGGGGGAAGAAGTCCCAGGCGCCGCCGTTGGGGCTGTAATCCTCGCGTACTGTTCCCCACTGGCGCTCGCTCAGGTACGGACCCCACTTTTTCCACGGCGTACCGGTTCGTGCATCGACAAGACGCTGCTGCTCTGTGCTTGTTTCTTTGCCTGGCATGTCCGTCTCCATTGCGTGTGTTGAAACCGGGATCTGGCCGTTCGCGCCAAACCAATATGGACACCGCCCAATATGGCCAACGCCCCGCACACCCCGGTGTTCCAGATGATCGTAGTCCTGGTGGCTTCAGCGGCCATGAGACTTTGGTCCCATTCGGCGCAAGCAAGGCGACGCTACTCAGCAGTGGCCTGGCGGATTCTCACGCCGGGCAAAGTGCACATAGGCGGCCACGCTGATGGCATTGACCAGGACCGCGATCAGATTCCAGACGATCACCGGCCGCGACGCGATTAAGAGGCCGTAGTAAACCCACAGGATTTGAAAGGCCCCCATGATCCCCGCCATCCGGGGGTTCATTCCGGCGCTCGAGCGGCGGCGCAGCATCGCGATCAAATCGGGCATGGCGGCGAACGTCGTTCCGAAGCCCGCCAGCAGGCCAACGATCTCAGAGCGCTGAAAATGCGGCGACAGTAGACTTTGCGTGTCGCGTGGGACCAGTTCGCCGCAGCCGGCCACTGTCAAAAACGCCAGAAGCAGTGCGCCTCGCGCGACTCGTCCAAGGGAAGTCATACGATGCCCTCCGGTGGCGATTCTCCCGCCGGTAGTTTGAGTATCACGGGCAGCGCGTTCAATTGGACCAAAGCCCTATATTCGCTGGATCTGTCAATGAGATCGTTCAGACAGCGGGTGGTGCGCCGATGCGATACTGGTGGACACAGGATGATATTCGCGCGATCAGTCCGCTGGACGTGCCGCCGAGCCACGAAGCGTGTTCACCGGGCGGCACTGGATCGAATGGCCCTTTCATCGCCTGGTCGTATGCGATCTATCTATCCGAGAGTTCTGCAAAGGCGTTGCTGACAAACCGCCGGAGAAATTATTGGGGCAGATTGATTTGCTTGAAAACGACGAGGACGCGTTCAATCGCACTCGACCCGTTTTCCGCGTCTTGACCCGTTTTCCGCGTCGTTTTCCGCCTTCGCGGGACCGTCGTCATCTTCCCCAGTCTGAGTAATTTTGACTCGAAAATCGCGAGGTTCAGGTGTAGCCGCGATTTTTGACCGCAATTTCACGAAACGAAATTCACATTCAAAATACCTCACCGACTTTACCGGCTCGCGCCCCTCCGTATCGCCCACCCTATATCTCCCTCGGTACCGATACTGCAAGTCCGTTCAATTTCGTCCGTCTCGAAGCCGAGCACCATTGGGTTACGGACGCCGGGGAGAACGGCGACGTCATAGAGCTCTTCGACGTCTCCATCAATCCTCATCCACTCAACGCAATCACCGCTACGGAGATCGATGACGTGCAGGCCGCACTGCGGCTGCAAGCCTTTGGAGGTCAGTGACTCCGAGAGGGCCAAACCGCCGAATGTCTTGTTGTGGCGCGGCTTGGAAAGACCAACAATCGCGTAATCCGCGAAGAACGCCAGACCGCGGAGATAACCGGGACAAAACGCGAGCGGTTCGAATGTTCCGCGCGCCCTATCGATGCTGCCGAGATATCCGGTGCCGGAATTGAGAAGCCAGAGTTTTCCTCGATAGACGCGCGGAGAGTGAGGCATAGAGAGGCGATCGGCAACGATTTGATTGGAGGTGACGTCCATGACGACGCCACCGTCACGGCATCGCTCGCGCCAGCCGTCGATCACGTCGGAGGTGCTGACGGCCGTCACATATCGCACGTGTTCGTCTTCGAGCGCCAGGCCATTGAGATGGCATCGGTCCTCACTCACGAGGTCGTTGATGAATGGTGGCTGCCATACCGGGGCGAAGCTGTCCCGCTCTGCCAGTGTCGCCAGGCAGTTAAAGCGGGTGTTGGCGAACACGATGCGGCCATTCCCCTCCTCAGCTATGTCGTGAACATCGAGGTCGCTGGTCGTGTAACCGGCGCGCGGAACGTACAGCCGATCATAACTCTCGTGCAATGTTCCCTGCAGGGCATCCTCGAATCGCCAGATCTGATATTTCGTTCCCATCCATATCGTCTGTGAGTCAGCGCTGAAAAGTCCCATGCAACGGTTGAACGTCCGCTCGCAAATCGCGATCGATCGGTGCGGATCAGCACCTACCAAAAAGAGTTTACCAACGTGATAAGCGCTAAAGGCAATCGCGAAACCTAGCTCGCTGAGCCACGAAGGAAAATTTCGCGAGTAATGAAACTCAACCGATGACCTAGCCATCTGTGTCTTCTCCGTCGTGTCATCCTGCATTGGACGGCATCCTTTTGTGAAATATAAAGATACGAGCACGCAGGTTTTCTACACAGTAGCCCTAAATCCGGTGGACACCGGCGATTGGCCTTAGTGAAAAAAACTCCAGATGAACCAGGAATCCTTGTTGACTAAACAGCAATCTACTGCTAACGTTTTCTCTTTCAAGTTCACGTTTGAAATCCTCGAGCAAAGAAAGGGACCCAAAATGGCTAAAGAGAATCAATTTGGCGGGAAGATTCCGGAGAGCCCACTTCTGGCAAATTTGATTACGGCGGGTGCCGCGAACGCGGTTTCCTTCAGAGGTTATGTCGGCCCATCGTCGAGCGAGGAATATGTCACTCTGTTTCCGAACCTTGACGATCTCTCGGAGAGGATCGTAATTGCGCGGACTGACGTTCTCAACTTCGCCGAGTTCTCCGAAGACGGTCAGCCGTCGGGAGGAGTGATCGTTTGGGTCAAACGGGACGCGATAGTGAGTCGCCATCGCGTCGAAACCATTGGCAGCGAGAGCGAGCTGGCGCCGGTTGCTCCGGCCCAAGTCAACCGCGGTCGACTCATTATTCAACTTGCCCGGAAACTGGTACAGGAGGCTGATAATTGTTATTCAAACTGCAGTGAAGGGAATTGCCATTCAAACTGCAGATAACTGGCTGATAAGCGGCTTGACCTTTTTTTGCTGGTCGGCCCGCTGATTTGTGTTAGACGACAGTTGTGGCCGCGCATAAGATCGCTGCGAGCAGGGAAATCACTTGCCTGAATTTTGGGTGAAGTCTGTCTTGCGATCTCCGGACGTCCCGGTTACCTCGGAGGTAGGGCGGTGGCAGTTGCGAATGCAGATATTGTGTCGGAGGCGATGGCCTACGAGGCGCCGTTTTTGATAGAGAAACTGCTGAAGGAGCAAATCGTTGCGACACCAGAGGAGGCGCAGGTCCTTTTTTCTGAGGTCAAGAGATATATCATCCTTGTCTACTTGGACGAGAAAACGAGTTGGGAAATGTATTCGCGACGAATCGATGAGGTCTGGCATCAATTCGTTCTGTACACTCGTGAATACACGGATTTCAGCAACCGGTTCTTCGGTCGGTACATTCATCACTCGCCCGGAAATGCGCCTGAGTCCACACCCACCGGCGCGGCCAGAGGCTCTTTTGAAGGTTTCAAGGCGCGATACGGCGCGCTATTTGGTGTGCCGCTTCCGAGCGTATGGCACGATGAAGCGAATATCACAACATACCGACGTGTAATAAATCATAATGTTGGCGGACTTACACTTAGAGATGGCGACGGGATGATCGATTTGCTGGACTCGACCGGCAATACCCTTCTGTCGATTAACGAACTCGCACGAGAAGCGTTGGCGTTTATCTGTCGCACTGGCGCATTTTACGTTCGCGAGCTTCCAGGTGCTCTTGCTGACGAAGAAAAGGTTGCTCTCATTGAAACGCTCGTCGAGTACAAGTTGCTCCGAACGGGATCGTAGCTGATCTCCGAACGACTAATTTAGATATAATAGGTTGGCTCAGGTTAAGTGAAATGTGCCGCAGTGAATGAATTCTCTCTCATACGGGCTCGAGACCTTAATCCTCTTCCCATTGTCACAGAGATTCCATTATTCTGCCTTCCAGGCACGCGGGTTCTCGACGTTGGCGTTGGCACGGGTCGCAATAGCCTGTTTTTAGCGCGCTATGGCTGTCGGGTCGATGCAATCGATTGCTCCGCCGAGGGGATTGGCGAAATCAATGCGTACGCCAAAGCGCATGCACTGCCCTTGCATGCAATGGTACATGACATCTCTGAACGTGACCCGCCGCTCGGGGGATACCAAGTTATTCTATGTACGCTTGCGCTTCACTACCTTGCCCCCGACCGAGCTAATTCTCTTCTCGCAAACGCTCGAAGGCTCGCGACATCTGGAACTCTCCACGTCATCGGAGCAATCACGACGGCGGGCGATTTTTCGCGTCAACACTCACCGGGTGAGCTTTTTTTTCCGAACCCGGACGAACTCCTCCGCACTTACACAGATGAAGGCTGGATGGTTCATCGAGCATACAGTGAAGAGCTCAAAATGCTGAAAACGAATGCAGACGGCGATCCGATGCGGAACGTTGTATCGTTCATCCTTGCCCAAAAAGCTGCCGGGTGAATATAAATGCGCGGAATTGTTCCTTGGAAACCACGCACACGCCCGGCTATCCTTAACCCCTGTGTTCCCAATCCGCCCCCTCAAGATCGGTAACGTCCACCTCGCGACCAACCTCCTTCTCGCGCCGATTGCCGGCTACTGCGATGTGAGCTATCGGCTGGTGGTGCGCTCCTGTGGCGGCGTGGGGATGGCTTGCACCGATCTGCTCTGTCCGCAGGGCGTGCTGCGGGAGAATAAGCGGTCGATGGAGTTGGCGGCTACCTGCCCGGCGGATTCGCCGCTTTGTATGCAGCTGTATGGCGGGGATGTGAATCTGCTTTGTGAAGCCGCGCGGTGGGCGGAGGATCGCGGCGCTCATGTCATCGACATCAACATGGGCTGCCCAGTCGATAAGATCACCAAGCGCGACGGCGGCAGCAAGCTGCTGTGCGATCCGGAGCGCACGATGGGGATGGTGGAGAAAATCGCCGGCGCGCTGCGGCATACGCCGCTCACCGCCAAGCTGCGGCTGGGGTGGGATGATTCTTGTCTTGTCGCTCACAAGCTTGCCCCGCGATTGGAAGAGGCGGGGGTGCAGTTGATCACGATTCATGGCCGCACCACGGAAATGAAATTCGGCGGCGAAGCACGGCTCGATGGAATCGCGCAAGTCGTCGCTTCGGTGAAGCGGATTCCGGTGATCGGGAACGGCGATGTCCGTACGCCGCACGATGCGCTGCGCATGCTGCAAGTCACCGGGTGTGCCGGCATCATGATCGGCAGGGGGGCGCTGTCGGCGCCGTGGATCTTCCGCGATACCTGGAGTTATCTGACGACCGGCACCATTCCGGAGCCGCTTACGATCCATGAGAAGTGCCAGCTAATGCGCGATCACTTTTACAACATCTGCCACTATCGCAACGAGCGCTGCGCGGCTCTGGAATTTCGCAAGCGGATCAGTTGGTACGCCAAGCATCTGCACCCTTGCATGTTCTTGCGGAACGAGATGCGCGCGATCAATACGACCGCGGATTTTGAAGGGGCAATCAGCCGCTTCCTGGAATGGCGCGATTCGCGCGATGGGCAGCGCGCTGCTGAGGCCGTTGAAACCGGCGAAGAAGCCGAGCTTGCTGCGGCCTAAAAGCGGGAGGTACGAAGGACTCAGGGTCCACCTCTGTATGCGCAGTGAGAGGTGGACCTTTCGGTCCGATCGCTACGCGGGAAGCGGTCCCCAATCACGTCGCTCGCCGTCCCGTGTCCCCAGCGTCGCGCTGTCCGTCCCTTCGTCCCTCCGTCCCTCCGTCCCTTCGTCCCTTCGTCCCTCCGTCCCTTCGTCCCTTCGTCCCTCCGTCCCTTCGTCCCTCCGTCCCTTCGTCCCTCCGTCCCTCCGTCCCTCTGTCCTCTTCCCCTCCCTACGTGCCTTCGTGCCTTCCGACGTCCCTTTTCCCCCTACTCAAACCCCCGCATCATCCCATCTTCGCATGAGGCTGCCGTGCAAATTGTTTGTACGCGAAAGTCCTATTGATCCTTCGCGTCGCGCCGCCGTAGGGTAGGAATAAGTGCCCGGGAAGGGATGCCCAGATTGTTGCGACGGAGCCCTATTTCAATGATGTCGTTCTTTAAGAAATTTCAACAGGGGAGGCTGAAGCCGCGCGCGCGAACGGCGGCGCGCGGCTTCCGTTGCGTCGAAATGCTGGAATCGCGCCGGCTGCTGAGCGGCACGATTGCCGCGCCGCTGCCGTCGGGAATCCTTGCCGGCAGCGCGAACTTTGACGCGATGGTTTCGGGGAAGAGCAATCCGATTGACTATCGCAGCTTTACGATGAGCTCCGCCGGCTTTCTTACGATGCGCCTGAGCGGCTTGAGCGCCAATGCCAATCTGCAGTTGATTCGCGATGTGAATCACAACGGCAAGCTTGATTCCGGCGAGTTGCTCGCCAGCTCGAACTCACCCGGCGCGGCAAGTGAATCGATTGACAAATCGCTTTCTGCTGGCACGTACATCGCGGCCGTTATTGCCATCGGCCAGGCGAGCACGCGTTATCACCTGACGCTGACCGCTGACTACGCCGGCAACAATATTCCTGCGGCGCGTGATGTGGGATCGTTGGCGCTGAATCCGCGGTTCGGCGATTTTGTCGGGCCGGCCGATGCCAATGATTATTACCGCGTGACGCTGACCAAGCCGCAGACGCTGTTTGTGTCGGCGGGCGGTGTCACCGCGAGCGTCGGCGTGCAATTGATCCGCGATTTGAATAATGACGGCAGCTTGCAATCGCGCGAGGTGTTGGCATCGACGAGCACCTCGACACATGCGTCGATCAGCCGTTCGCTGGGGGTGGGGACTTATTTCGTACGCGTCTTCACCAAGGGTGTGCCAACGAATTATGGGCTCGCGCTCAGCGAGGGCCCGCCGGCCGGAGCAACGCCGGGATTGAAGATCGTTTTTGATTATCGCTTCGACACGAGCGGCTATTTCGCCAGCCATCCGGACGCCGTGGCGCGTCTGGCCGATGCGGCGTCGGCGTTTTCGGCGATCACCGATCATCTGTCGGCGATCACGCCGGCGGGCACTAATACATGGTCGGAAACATTCATCGATCCGACCACCGGGCGCCAACGATCGGTGGATAACCCAATCGTGGCTAGCGATACGATCGTGATTTATGTCGGCGCAACCAGCCAGTTGCACACGCTGGAGTTGGGCGCCGCCGCGCCGGGCGGCTACACCGCCACCGGCTCGCAGCTATGGCTCAACAACATCGAATCGCGCGGGCAAGCCGGCGCGCTCTATGCCAAGCCGACCGATTTCGGGCCCTGGGGCGGAACGATCGCGTTCAGCAGTCTGGCGCATTGGAATTTCTCGGCGCAGGCGCCGGCGTCGAATCAGAACGATTTTCTATCGGTCGCGACGCATGAGATCGCGCACGTGTTGGGGATCGGCACATCCGATTCCTGGTTCACATACGTATCCGGCCACGATTTTGTTGGCCCTAGTTCCGAGCACACCTTCGGCGGCCCGGTGCCGCTGTTCGACACAGACGATCATTGGATGGATGATCTGTTCAGTGTCGCCGATGGGCATCCGCAGGCGGCCGAGATGGATCCGAAGCTCTCGGTTGGCGAACGCCGCGAGATGACCGCGCTGGATTATGCGGGCTTGGAAGATGTCGGTTGGCATTTGGGGTGATGCTCCTTCTCCCTCTCCGCTGCAACTAGCAACTGACAACTAGCAACTAACAACTTATGTCTCTTGCTGAGTTGGCTCGGCGTTTGCAGCCTTCCTTCGCCGATGAAACGGTCCCGAAAAAATCGGTCTTAATCCCGGCTCTGCCGGGGAAAGGAGTAGGCTCATGCGCTCATTTTTGAATTGGACATTGTTGGGGACGCTAGGCGTCGGGCTGGCACCCGCGCTTGTTGTCGCAGCGCCGCCGGAACATCAGCTCGATCGCGACAAAACTCCCGTCGCCCAGGCACCGACGCTGCCGCCCGGATTTACTGCCAAGGATGTGAAGGCGGATAATGAAATTCGATCTGGCTTGGCCAAGCTGACCGATCGCGCGCTGACCAAGGGCGATTTCAACAGCATGCTTGCCGAATTGGCGACGCAGGACAAGGATCGCGCTCGTGAATTCAAGGGCGTGGATCAGAAGCGTCTCGACGGACGCATCGACCAGATCCGCAAGGCGTTTAAGGACAAATACGGCAAAGACTTCAGCCTGAGCGACACGAAGACCGTGTACGCCCCCTATATCGTCATTCAGGGCGAAGTTGCCGATCCGGCGGTTGCGTTGGCGCACTGGCCGGTATCACCGATTGCCGGCCAGGCGGTCGAAGCCGGCTCGCGAGAGCGCGTCGGGAACGACAACAAGACGGTCAAGAAGGAGGCGAAGGCCGAAGAGCTGACAAAAGGTCGCGATGTGGCGATCATTCACATTCCCGCCGCCAGTCACAACATGGGGGCGATGAACGTGTCGATGCTCCATGAGGCGCCGATGTTCTATCGCGTGGACATCCCCAACGATCGTACGGGCGAGCAGATTTATAACGACTTGTTCGCTCACCTGACGTATGTCGGCGATCGCGCCAGCGAATGGCCCACCAACATTGACGAAGCATATCGCATGTTCACACACCATGTGGTTGCGGCGATGTATGGCCTGCCGGTTCCTGGCCGCAATGGATAAGACGTGCTGACTCGACTACGGTGCGGCAGTGATGCTGCATATCATTTGGCGCGGGCCGTCTCTGGCCCGCGCCTTTTTTTGTTACACGTTGGGCACCCACTTTTTTCTCTCTCGTCCGGTACTCTGAGGGAGGGCTGGGGTGGAGTTTTGTCGAACGGGCGCCAACTGCGCGAATGACCCCCACCCTAACCCTCCCCCGGAGTACCGGAGGAGGGAACAGGACTTGTTGCCGGAACTCCCATGTACCTGTAGAGGGGCTGGTGTCCACAGCCTCTTGAGACGCGTGCGGCGAACCTATAGTCTCTGAGAGGCCATGAGTAACAGCTACAACCTGACCCATCTCAAGCAGCTGGAAGCCGAGAGCATCCACATCATCCGTGAAGTGGCGGCGGAGTTTGCCAATCCGGTGATGCTTTATTCCATCGGCAAGGACTCGTCGGTGATGGTGCGCCTGGCACAGAAGGCGTTTCATCCCGGGCGTTTGCCCTTTCCGCTGCTGCATGTGGATACGACCTGGAAATTCCGCGAGATGACCCGCTTCCGCGATGAATTCTGCAAAGCCAACGGGTTTGATCTAATCGTCTACACAAATGTGGAAGCCGCGAAAGAAGGCGTCAATCCGTTCGATTATGGATCGAACAAATACACCGGCATCATGAAGACGCAGGCGCTGAAAGACGCGCTGAACAAACACGGTTTCGACGCGGCCTTCGGCGGCGCGCGGCGGGATGAAGAAAAGAGCCGCGCCAAGGAGCGCGTCTATTCATTCCGCGATCGCCTGCATCAGTGGGACCCCAAAAACCAGCGCCCCGAGCTGTGGAACCTGTACAACGGCAAGGTAAACAAAGGCGAATCCATCCGCGTCTTCCCGCTCTCGAACTGGACGGAGCTGGACGTGTGGCAATACATCCACCTCGAGAATATCCCGATCGTGCCCCTCTATTTTGCCGCGCCACGGCCGGTGGTGGAGCGCGACGGGACGCTCATCATGGTCGATGACAGCCGCATGCGCCTGCATGCGGGTGAGCAGCCGCAAACGAAAGTCGTGCGCTTCCGCACGCTGGGGTGCTACCCGCTCACGGGCGCGATCGAGAGCAATGCGACTACGCTGCCGCAGATTATCGAGGAGATGCTGGTTGCAAAGAATTCTGAACGGCAGGGAAGAGTGATCGATTATGACGAGGCAGGCTCGATGGAGCAGAAGAAGCGGGAGGGGTATTTTTAGCCGTGGAGCGGTTATCGAAACATTTCGACAAGGGTCTTCGTTACCGTGGCCTGTTCAGCCGGGGTCAGTCTGCCGATGTTTTTCAAAAGGCGCGTACGGTCAACGACACGTATTTGGTCCAAGGCAACCTGGCCCGGGCGACCGGCGAAAGTGCAAGTCGGTCGAAATTGGTACTTCCGAAAGACCGAAGTGAGCGGAGCGATCAGCACCGTTTGAACAACCTGATTCACCTCGTCAGGACTGACAATGACACAGGGCCGGGTCTTTTGCATTTCCTTTCCGCGGACGGGATCGAGCGGCACAAGGACAACATCGAAGCGGCGCGCTACCACGTCCACTCCTTTTCGTCGAACTCAGGATTAAGGGGCGCATCGAGCCACTCACGGTCTTCCTCGGTGAGCTCGTTACCGTTCTTTGCAATAGCTTTCTTAAACGCCGCTTCCCACCCAGCGCGTGCATTCTTCGCCGACTCGATTACAAGATACCCCTCTCTTAGGCGAAGTGTGGACTTCTCATTAATGCCGCCTTCGTCCAGAATCGCCTTGGGCAACTTTAATGCGCGAGCTTTGCCTCTGCGGACGAGCTGGGCGCGGAATTCTCGCGGCCTCGGTGCGCGCGAGGCCGATTTTTTTCGGGGGGATTTGAGCTTCATAGCAACAGTTTAGCCTTTAGATTGGACATTGCCAAAATGAGCGTCGCTCTCACCGAAGACATCCACACTTACCTCGACCGCCATCAGCGGAAGGAGCTGCTGCGCTTTCTGACCTGCGGCTCTGTCGATGATGGCAAGTCCACCTTGATCGGCCGCCTGCTGCATGACACGAAGATGATCTATGAGGATCAGCTCGCGGCGGTGAAGCGCGATTCGGTGAAGTTTGGCACGACCGGGGAAGTCGGCGGGGTTGACCTGGCGCTGCTCACTGATGGCCTCAAAGCCGAGCGCGAGCAGGGGATTACCATTGATGTCGCCTACCGGTATTTCTCGACCGACAAGCGAAAGTTCATCATTGCCGACACGCCCGGCCACGAGCAGTACACGCGCAACATGGCGACCGGCGCCAGCACCTGCCAGCTTGCGATCATCCTCATCGACGCGCGGCACGGCGTGATGTCGCAGACGAAACGCCACAGCTTTATCGTATCATTGCTCGGTATCAAGCATGTGATCGTCGCCATCAATAAGATGGATCTGGTCGGCTACTCGCAGGACAAATTCGAGCAGATCAAATCGGACTACACCGGCTTCGTCGCCAAGCTTGATATTCCGGATGTGCAGTTCATCCCGATCTCTGCGCTGCGCGGCGACAATGTTGTAGACAAGAGTACCGCGATGGCCTGGTATCAAGGCCCGCCGCTGCTGAATCATCTGGAGACGGTGCACATCGCGTCCGATCGCAATCTCTCGGACATGCGCTTTCCCGTGCAGTATGTGCTGCGGCCGAATCTCGATTTCCGCGGATTCGCCGGCACGATCGCTTCGGGGATTATTCGCAAGGGAGATGAAATCACCGCGCTTCCCTCGGGGCGCAAGAGCCGCATCAAATCGATCTCCACTTATGACGGCGAATTGCCCGAGGCGTTTTCGCCTATGGCGGTTACCGTCACGCTGGAAGATGAGATCGACATCAGCCGCGGCGACATGCTTGTGCATCCGGGCGAGGAGCCGCACGTATCTTCGCAGATCGAGGCCATGGTCGTCTGGATGGCGGAGAAGCCTTTTGTCTCGGGCAAGTCCTACTGGATCAAACAAACGACGCGCCTGGTGAGCGGCGAGCTTGCCGAACTGCGTTATGGCGTTGATGTCAACTCGCTGGAGAAGAATCCCGCGACGCAGCTTGCGATGAATGAGGTGGGGCATGTGCTGCTCAGCCTCAATCAGCCGATTGCTTACGATCCGTACAAAGCCAACGCCGCGACGGGCGCGTTTATCCTGATCGATCGGTTGAGCAACACGACCGTCGGCGCGGGAATGATCCTCGAGCCGGGCGATCGGCGGACCACCGGCGATCACTGGGGCCAGCAGCCGGCGAGCAAACGCCTCAAGCTTCCCGAAAGCCTCGTGTCGCTCGCGCAGCGCGAGCAGCGATTTGCGCAGAAGGGCGTGACCGTACTGCTCACGGGGCTCACCGGCTCCGGCAAGGCGGATGTCGCGTACGCGCTGGAGAAGAAGCTCTTCGACGCCGGCCGCGCGGTGACGGTTCTGTATGGCCAGAACATGCGGGAAGGCCTTTGCCGCGATCTGGGTTTCGGCGCAGATGATCGCTCAGAAAACCTGCGGCGAAGCGCCGAGGTCGCGCGCATTCTCAACGATGCGGGATTGATCTGCCTCTGCGCGTTCGTCGCGCCACATGAAGCCGTGCGCGAAAAAGCGCGGCAGACGGTCGGTGCCGAGCGATTCGTGGAAGTCTATCTCTCGGCGCCGCTGGAATTCTGCCGACAGCGCGATCAGAGCGGCGCATACGACCTGGCAGACGCCGGAAAGATCGGCCAGTTCCCCGGCATCAGCGCGACGTTCGAGCCGCCACCCAAAGCGGATCTAACGCTGCCGACGCATCAGATCTCGACGGAGCAGGCGGTTGAGCAGATTTATTCACTGCTGCAGGGGCGCAAGTTTATTTAGTCAGCGCGAGGAGCCGCGGCCCTTCGCGAAACGCTATCCACCGTGCGCTCTTCGTATTTAAAGACCGAGCGACCAACGGACACTTTCACCTACGGATTGTGCTGAGCGGTTTTCGCCTCTCGAAGCCTTCGCAATAGTTCGACGATCTTTTCATGCGCCGGCCGGGTTTGCGTGACGACCAGCAGGCCGCCAGATAAATATTGGACATGACCGATCGTGCCGCCGCCGACGTCCCATGACGTTGGGTCGATGTTGCTGGTGAGGATCGACGCAAGGTCATTGTCACCCAAGTCATTTGGGGCGCGAGCAGCGGCGGAAGGTTGCGTCGCCGGTGCTTCCAGATCGCGCACGTTGTAAATCTCCGTCGTTCGATCGAGCGCTACGACGATGATGCCGTCTTGCGCACTGAAGCTGAGCGCTTTGATATCTTCATCGGGCAGGAGAATCCGATGGATTGCCTCAGCGATTGAGACATTGGACAATGGAGATGGACCCTGGATCGGAGTTGATCTAAAGATCTTCACAGGCAGGAAGGATTTCCAATCCACGTGAACTGCCACACCCGCTGCCGCTGCCACCTCTCTGATCGCCGCCTCGCACGTCACTTGATCCTCAAATTGGAGCTTGCGGATCGTCCGCCGCAATTCAGGTGGAATCGAAGTTGACGTCGTTTTCCCCACGGTCGGCTCGACGCTGCTCACAAGTTCGGGGCGCAAGCGCGACGTGCGCCGCAGGGCCGCCAAAAGCTCAAACAACTCAAGATGATTTGCGCGGGTTTGCGTGACAATCAGCAAACCCATCATCTCACGAATCGAACCGATAGTTCCGCCGTTCTCCGTCCACGACTCTCGCGCGACAGTGTCCTTGATGAGGCCAGCGATCCCGTCGACGACCTCCTGACGTATGGGCCCCGGCACGGCCGGCGCTCCCGCATCGATCAGGTCACGGATATTGTATACGACAGCCATTGTGTGCTTTGAAACTTCGTCCGCGGTTGTTATGACAATCGCGCCATTATCGATCGTAAAATCGAGTGTGTCATGGAGCCCGTTTGTGTCACTGAGAATCCAACGAAGTGCCGTGCGAAGCTGGATTTGGCCCGCCGACGCGGGCGCCGGCCATTCGGACGCAATAGGCGTGTCGCGATAGATGCCGAGCACTTCGAGTGGCTTCCATTGGATCCACAACTGGAAATGAGCCGCATCGGCTGCCGCACGAAGCGCCTGGTCCAGGGTTTGGCCGGGATGGAAAACGGAAAGCGGTATCTGCCTGGAAAGAAGGGCCTCGTCCGCCTGAAAATTCAATTCCAAATCCACCGAGGATGGGCGAGTCGTGCCGACGAGCAGCGCCGGCTCTATTGCAAGCGGAACGGCCGCTGGACCAGTTCCTCTGTGTAACACGCTAATCAAAAGAGAGATCGAGGCGATCAGCAGCGCCAGCGTCAGAACATGCTCCCAGGTGAACCTTTTTTTTGATGCATTCACTTACGTCCTCGCGGCGGCTCTTCCTGCCATTGTATTTTGTCGGCTCGACGAATCGCCGCCAAAAGCTGCGCGATTTGGCGGTGGGCCGCCGGCGTCTGCACGATAATCAGAAAACCTCCCGCCTCCGCGATCCAGCCCGTTGCGCCGCCGTTCTCCTGCCATTCGTCGCGCGCAACAGAATCGGTTATCAGAAAGTGAATCTGATCCATCGCTTCAATGATGGTC
This sequence comes from Humisphaera sp., assembly GCA_036276235.1. Classification (GTDB taxonomy): domain Bacteria; phylum Planctomycetota; class Phycisphaerae; order Tepidisphaerales; family Tepidisphaeraceae; genus JANWHF01. The sequence continues at coordinate 14,331 of DATBDZ010000017.1, forward strand.
TGTGCCGGCGTACGGTAGACTAGGGCACTCTGCGGAACCGCTGCGCCGCCAAAGATCCCCATGGCCGGGATAGGCATTGTCGAGGGCGGCGGCAACGACTTCATGTGTTGCTGTTCATCCAAACTCAGCTTCCCACTCACGTCCCGCACATCGTAAATCCTCGCGACAGCCGGCGCTCGGCTACTGGTCGTAATCCGAATCCGATCCCGCTCGACAATATAACTCAGTCCATCAAACCGCGAGATCATCCGCCGCAGATTCTCCTCAAGCGTGATGCCGCCGAGCGAGATTTCAGAAGCGTCCACTCGCCCCGCGAGCTCGGCGGCGGCTGGATCCACGGCGATCCGCACGTCCGCTGCCTTGCCCAGCGCCTCGGCGGCCTCTGTCAAACTCGTGCCGGCGAAATCCACCGCCGCCACGCGGCGATCCAGAATGGCCAGCGGATCGGCGGGGGACGGCGCGCGGTGTTGCGCGCGGGAACGCGTGCGTAACGTGATCGCCGAGTAGATGATCACGGCGATCGCGAGAAGGTTGACGATGATTCTTGCACGTCTCATGCAGGCCCCAAACGCGGATCGGTCAATCGGTGGATCGTACCATCAACGGTTCTCGAAATGTGAAGGACATGCCCGGCGGCCCGCGGCGAAGCGCGCAAAACGCCACGGGCACGCTGTCGCGAGCCCAGGCCACCCGATTTTGTGGCGGGATCATATTTTGGGTGGCATGGGCTTGCGACAGCATGCCCGTGGTGGGCGTGGCCGGCACACGTTGGCATTCTCAATCGAACGGAATCGTCGCCAGCAGTTGCTTTTCGCGAGCGCGCAATTGTTCGATCTCCGCTCGCACGGATTCGCCTTCGGCGGTCAGCGCGGCGGCTCTGGCTTGGAAATTGGCGCGCGTCTGGCTGACGCGGGAATTGCGAAGTTCGGTTGCGCGGGCGGTCGCTGATTTGGCGTCGCTTTGCTTTGCGGCAAGGGCAACGGCGTCATGATAATCCGAATCGATCTGGCGAATCTCTGCCTTGCCCGATGCCGCCAAACTCGCCATCTCGGCCTGAATCGCCGAGTATTTTGCGGTTAGGCCGGCGATCTGCGCTTCGATCGCGTTCCACTGCGGCCTGACGCGTTCGGTGGCTTGACGCCGCGCTGCTTCGCGCGAGTGCTGTTCCATCGTCGCGGCGACGATGTTCCAGGCACGACGGCTCCCCTCGTGCCAACTGCCGCCGGTGAGATTTTTCCCCACTGCGGCGATATCAGGGGCCACTTGGGCCAGCCCGCATTCCGCTGCCTCGTCGGCAGTCAGCGTAAGAATCTGTCCCTTGGATTTAATGACCTTGCCCGCGCCGGACGTGCTCAGATTCGGCTTTCCATTTTCTTGCGTCAGGACGATCGGCAAATCCATTTCGAGCATTCCGCGAACGAGCAGTTCGGGATGCCCCGCGTGAGCCGCCACCCGGCGGAACTCGGCTTCGATGGGCGAGCGAAATTTCGCTTCCAAATCCGCCGGGCCTTTGGCGGTCATCTTATATGGAACGGCTGCGCCGATTGAGGCATCGGGCTTGAGGTAGATTTTCGGGCAGGACATCGCGATCACCGCCGCCGCGGAGTAGGCGTGCTGAACATACGCGACGATCTCGATCTCCTTGGATGTCTGGTCGAGCAGATCGATGATCTTCAGCATTTCCTGAACGCTGCCGCCGCCGCTATCTACGACGAGAACGATGTATTTTGGTTTGGCTTCGCGCGCGGCATCGAGCGCCGCCTTCATCGTGGCGGCGGTGCAGTCTGATCCGATTTCCCCAAGCACGGGTATCGAAACGTAGGCAGGCCCAATTTGCGCGGGCCTGTTCCACGAGACGATTTGCGCCTTGCTGACGCGCTGCTTGAACGTCATTCCCGGCCCAATCACTTCGAGCGTGACACTCTGATCATCCTCGGCGGCTACTTCGCCGCTCAGCGTGCGGCCATTTTTCAGGACGATCTGATCGGCGCGCGCCGACGGCGCCGTCGTGATCGCCAGGAACACAATGATCACCGTCGCAAAAAAACCCCGGACATGCATTTTGCTTTCCTCCGATGCCGCGCTGTGAGCGCCTTTAGTGTTTATCGGGCGGATTCGTCTCGTGCTTTTGGGGGCCCGTGACGGCCCCATCTGGCCCGGCATTTGCTCGGGTTTGCATTTGTCCCATGGGTACGCAAAACCCCGCCAACCCCGGTCCGAATGACGCCAAGCCGGCCACGCCCGGTAAAAAACGACATCGCGGATGGCGTCGATTCGGCATTGTTCTGCTCGTTCTGGTCGTGTTGCTCGGAATTGGCCGACTTTTTTTGCCGCGCGCGGTGCGATGGTATGTCAACCGCACGCTCGATCAGAGCCTCATTTATCAGGGCAGGATCGGCGAGATCACCATTCATCTTTGGCGCGGCGCTTACTCAATTCACGACCTGCGGCTGGACAAAGTTACCGGTAATGTTCCCGTGCCTTTTTATTCTGCCAAGCGGGTGGATTTCACGATGGAATGGCCGGCGATTCTTCATCGCAAGCTGGTGGGGCGCGTCGTGATGGAAGAGCCGCAACTGAATTTCGTCGATGCGCCCGATGATGCCGAATCACAGACCGGCGAAGGCGGGCCGTGGCTCAAGATGATCCGCGATCTGTTCCCCTTCAAGATCAACAGCGTGCGCGTGCGCAACGGCTCAATTCACTTCCGCGCGTTTCACACGGACCAGCCGGTCGATGTGTATCTGAGCAAGCTCAACGCGAGCGTCGATGACCTGACGAATATCAATAACGACATCACGCCGATGCTTACAACCGTCAAGGCCAAGGCCAAGGCGATGGATCAGGCTGACTTCGATTTCGAGATGAAGCTCGATCCGTTTTCGTATCACCCAACGTTCCATCTCGCGACGCGGCTGCTGGGCCTGGACGTCACCAAGACCAATGACCTGGTTCGCAGCTACGGCAAATTTGATTTTAAGGGAGGGTGGTTTGATCTGGTGATGGAGATGGATGCGAAGGAAGGGCAGATTCGGGGATATATCAAGCCGCTGTTTCGTAATCTGGTTGTGTTTGACCTTGTCAAAGATGCGAAGCATGACAACCCGCTGCAGTTTTTCTGGCAGTTATTGGTGGGAACGGCGGAGGAGGTGCTGAAGAATCAGCCGCACGACCAATTTGGCACGCTGATTCCGTTTACCGCTGATGAGACGACAACCAAGCCAGATGTGCTGGCGATGATTGGTAACGTGCTTCGCAACGGCTTTGTCCGTGCTTATCTGCCGAAGCTTGAGCAGGGGGCCGTGAAGGATCAGGGCATTAATTTCAGCACTCCCGCTCCAATTGAGGCCAATTCCACAGGAGAGAAATCATGAAGACTAACCTCTGCGCCAAGATCGGTGCTGCATTTTTGTTTGGGGCCGTCGCGCTGGGGACGATGGGCTGCGGCGATTCGAGCCCTCAAAAGGAAAACGAGTTCTTCACGTCGGGAAACCGCGAAGCTGATCAGCGCGCCGATCAGCGGATGGTCCGCAATCAACAGATCAAGGGCGAGAGCGGCGCTGCCGCGCATACGTCAGAGAAGCCGGGCCAGGTCGCTGCCAAGCAAACGCTTTATCAGCGCCTTGGCGAGCAAGAGGGCATTAAGATGATCGTTGAGGATTTCACGGCGCGAGCGCTCGCCGACCCGCGCGCCAACTGGAACCGCAAAGGCGTAAAGCGCGGTGGGTTCAGTGTCCATCGCGGCCAATCCGTTGAATGGAACGAAAATCCTCAAGCCATACAAACGCTCAAGACGCATCTTGTTCAGTTCCTCGACGTGGCCACCGGCGGGCCCTCGCAATACAACGGCAAGGAGATCAAATCCGCCCACCAGGGCATGCATATTACCAACGAGGAATTCGACGCGGTCATCGGCGATCTCAAGGCGACGCTCGACAAGCTCAAGATCGGCGACAAGGAACAAAAGGAGCTGATTTCAATCGTCGAAAGCACGCGGCAGGAGATAGTGGAGGTGCGGTAAGCACGGTTGAGAACGGCGCGGGCCTAATCATCCTGTTGGCCGTCGAGCGTCCAGAGAACCAGGTTTTGCATGAATTTGCTGCAATACTCCGGCGCGTAGCCGATGATTCCCCAGGTTTCGGTTCCAAGCAAGCCGCTGGTCACATCGAGCCGTGTAAAGATGACATGGCCCTTGCCGGCGGAAAGGATTTCAAACGCGCCAGCCTGATCGGGAACGCTCTCCTTTGTGAAGGCTCGCACACGCCGCTGGCTCAGATCAAACATGCCCGGCTGGCTGGCATTGAGCAGCTTGTGATCGGCGGAGATTGCTTCAAAGGGATGATCTGGAAATGCGCGAAGTACCGCGCGGCGGGCGGAATCGCCGAATGATTTGGATCCACCGCAGGCGTCGATGAACAACACTCCGCCCGCCTCCACATATTGGCGCATCGCCCGGATTTCCCCCTCATCGGCAACAAACGGCTCCGTCCCGGTCAGATGGCAAATCGGGAGCGACGGATCGATCTGCTTCAAGGTGACCTCACGCGGGGCCAGATCATATCCGGTTTGCGTGTGCAGATTTCTGCGAAACCGTTCGTACGCGCCCGGCTCCGGATCCCAGTTTCCGCCGTATTTGATCCTTCCCAGATCGACCGTCAAAACCGACCGGGCGGCTGGCGGCGGAATGTACGGTGAATCAATCCGATTGCGATAATTGCGCTTGCCACCGGCGTAGAGGAAGAGATTGGCGCCAAATTCAAAAACATATCGGTGCACATCCGTATCGCGCGCGTGCCAATAGCGCGATATATCCGACGGCACGTAGATCAGCAGCAGCCTCGCGCCGTTGCTGATCGCTTTGATCGGCGGGCGGCCGGAAAGATGGAAGTTGGTTGTGTAGAGCGGATGATTGGAAGGCAGATCAGCCAGCTCATATTGCGGAAACAGCTTGCGGGCAAACTCCTGCATGAACCGATCGAAGGAAGGATCGTCTCCATCGTCCTGGGTGAAGATCGTGCCGCCGTTGTGGACATATTCGCGAAAATTCGCGTAGTCGGTATCGGTAAACGTGATGGGGCGATGGCTGGCGAAGTAGAGGATCGGCGAATCGAGCCAATCGGAAGGATCGTGCAAAAGATCGACGATCTGCCAGTTGAGCGGCCGCTCGAGCTGGCGGCCGGTCCAGCGCGCCAGATTCGCCACGTCGTGGGGGCGATTATTCCAGAGGCGATTGTTCAATTCCGTCTGGCCGGGATGCTCCGTCCGCAGCTTGTTCATCATGATCGGCCAGCGCCCGCGGGCGAGAAACAGGAGGGTGAATGCCGTCTGCACGTCGTCGCCCCAGCTTCCATCGGCGCGCTGGGTTGCGACCGCGCGGGCGCTCAGCTCGCGATACCAGTCGTGCGTGCCGAAGTATTTCAGCCCGCTGGCCAGACCCACGCGCGAAACGCCGAACAGCCAATAGCCGTAGCTGGAAAGATCCAGCGCCTTGGCGTTGTCGAAGCTGATGGAGTTATCGCCTGTTTCCCACCACTCCAGCGCCCTGCGCAGCTCGGGCGAAAAGGGATCGCGCCCCACCTCGCCGTGAAACGTGGGCATGTCGGCGTAGTCGCGGCAGATCAGGATCGACGCCATCCCCGCCGCCGTCATCGAGATGCTTCCCGGCAGCGGCGGGGAAACGTGGCCTGTTCTTGGCGGAAGCCTGAACTTGTAGCTCCATTGTCCGTTGGCCAACTGATTGGCGGCCCAATGCTCAAGCTCCATCGCCCAATAATCATGCGGCACATCGAGCCCCGCGTCCGCTGCCGCCCACACGCCCATAATGGCGTATTGCGTGTTGGAATTGTCCCAATTGCGCCCCGCCTCCTCGGCAGTGTAACCGTACGCACCTTTTCGCTGGCCATTTAGCAGCGCGTTGGCATGCTCGATAATCGCCGCCCGGTCTTGCGGCCGCGCGAGCACCGCCAGCGCCGCGAGGCGAACGGCGCGGTCATACGTGTAAGAGGTCGGCGGCTGCTTCATCGCGTCGATCAGCCGCGCCAGCGTCGGCGAAGTAGCGCTGATTCGCGTGTCGCTAATGACGCGGCCGGTTTCGATCAGCGAGTAAACACAAAGGGCGTTAAGCCCCGCGAAATGCGCTTCAGTGCTCGCTCGGCGCGGGTCCAGTTGATAGGTCGCGGCGGAAAAACGGCTGAGCATCCAGTTCACGCCGCGCTGGCTCGCCTGGCCGATTTGCTCGTCGGTGACCATCGGCGCGGGTATCGGCGTCGGCGCCAGCGGCGGCCGCTTGAGCGTCCACTGCGGAAGCGTCGTGGGCATGGTTGTCGCCAGCGTGGGCGCGGTAGCCGCGACGGCTGGGGCCGTCGTGGCAAGCACGGGGACTGTCGTCGCAAGCGCGGGGGCGGTCGTCGCGGGCTCGGTTGCCGGGGCTTCAGAGGATGATGGCACGAGCGGCGTCGCCTGCGAAATCGCGGCCGGCTGGGTTGTGGGGACAACTGTGGGTCCGCCGATCATTTCCGGAGCCGGGTGCATGCGCGTATTCGTCGCGTAGCTTTGCGGAGCAGACGTGGGTGCCGCCGTTGTCGTTGCGCGGCTGTTCTTTTGCACGACAGCCACTTGCGGACGAACGTCTGGTGAAACGGGGTTGGCAGAGCGTTGAACGATGATCCAATGAACCAGCCAGCCGACGACGGCAATAGCCACGGCACCAAAGGCCGCGCTCAGCAGCCCGGCAAACCAAGACCGGCCGTTATCGTTCGGGTGGTCGGGACGATTGCCGGATGTAGAGGTTAATCTGTCTACCGGCGCATTTGGTGGTTTCGCCGGACCTGTCAGGTCCCCTCCCCCGGTACTCCGGGGGAGAGTTAGGGAGGGGGTTCGCGCGAGAGACGATCGCTCGACAGAACCCCCACCCCAGCCCTCCCCCGGAGTACCGGGGGAGGGTGAAAAGTCGTCGCCGGCAGTATCTTCCAAGCTACTCGGCAGCGCGATCGGCTGTCCACATGCCGGGCACATTGCCTGCGTCCCAGCCTCGCCGGCTGGAAATCGCAGCATCTTTTTGCAACGTGGGCATCGGACGGATACGAACACAAAACTCTCCCAAGTGTGTTCCAAGTGCGACTGATCCGCTCACTGCTCCATCTGTCCATCAGCGGTCCAGAGGAGGATGTTCTGCATCAGGCGCGTGGAGTACTCCGGCGTGTAGCCGTACACGCCCCAGGTGTCGATCCCCAGCAAGCCGCAACTGATGTCCATCGGGCTGAAGATCACATGGCCCTTGCCCGCCGACAGCATCTGCAACTCACCACGCCGATTGTTCTGCAATAACTGCTCGTTGACGTATTGCCTCGGACGGACATTGCGCAGATCCGCCATCCCCTGATAGCCGGCATTCAGCAGCGGATGATTGCGCGGCAACGCCTCCAGCGGATTGTCCGGGAACACTCTGGCGATCGCCTTGCGCATCGAGTCGCCGAACGCGGATGAGCCGCCGCAGGCATCGATCAGCAGGACTCCGCCTTCCATCACGTACTTGCGCATCGCCACCAGCTCCTCGCTGCGCGGCTCATACGCCGCCGTCCCCGTTACATGTGCAATCGGATGCGTCCCTGGCTCAAGATCCGCCCAGTTCACCGGCTGCGCATCAAGGTCATAGCCCGTCTCGCACTGCAAGGACCGCCGAAAGCGGAAGTACCCGCCCGGCTCCGGGTCCCAGTTCCCCTCGTACTTCAGCCGCGCGACGTCGAGGGTGAGCACCGGCGAGCCCATCGGAGCGGGGATGTACCAGGACTCCAGGCGATTGCGCCAATCACGCTTGCCGCCGGCATACAGGAACATGTTGGCCCCCATCTCAAAGAGATTGCGATGAACCGCAAAGTCACGGCCATTCCAGAACTGTGTGATATCACGCGGTGAATACAGCAGCAGAATCCTCGCGCCGTTGGTCACCGCCTTGAATGGCACCTTTCCAAACAGGTGATAGTTCACCGAGTAGATTGGATGATCCGAAGGCAGATCCTCCAGCGGATACTCTGGAAAGAGCCGTGCCGCCAGCTCTTTGACGAAGCGGTCGTAGGAAGGGTCATCGGCATCGGCCTGGGTGAAGAGCATTCCACCCGACTGGGCAAAGGCCCGCATCTTATCCAGGTCGGCGGGGCTGATGCGCAGCGGGCGATGGCTGGCGAAGTAGAGCACCGCCGCGTCCGTCCAGTCGCTCCAGTCGCGATCGAGGCTGGCGATCTGCCAGCTCACCGTCCGTTCCAGCTCATGGCTGGCCCAGCGCGTGAGGTTGGACAGATCGCGTGGTCGGTTGTTCCAGTAGGGATTGTTCAGCTCACGGGTGTCGCGACTCTGTACCGCATGCTCCATCCGCAGCTTGTTGATCATCACCGGCGGGCGGCCCTTGGTCAGAAACAATAGCCGATCCGCTTCCTGCAGATAGTTCAATGACTGCGGCGGGGTAGCCACCAATCGGGCAGCGACTTCACGATACCAGTCATGCGTTCCCAGATACTTCAGCCCGGATGCGGAGCCTAAGTCCGCCAGATCATGCCAGGGTCCCAGGGCTGCTTCGCCGTCCAGGACATTGGTGATGGGTCGATCGCCCTGCTCCAGCCAGGCCAAGGCCCGCCGCATCGGCGGCCAGAAAGCGTCACGTCCCACCTGATTCTTGAAGTCAGTGCGATCCACGAAGTCCATCGCGGCAAAGAGAGAGGCCAGACCAGCGACGGTGTAACGCCATTCGCCATCGTTTTGGTTGCGGAAGTAAAGCTTCTTCTCCCACCAGCCATTGACCGAGTAGTCGGCGTTATACCGATCCCAAGTGCCGTCATCGAGTTGGCTGAACGCCCAGTGTTCCTTCGCCATCTTCCAGAATTGGGTAAAAGCTTCTCCATCGGCATCGCTGATCATTCCCAAAGCTCGATGTGCTTCGGCGGTGGCAAAGTTGTTCCACAAGTCGTTGTAATACTGGGTGGAGTTCATCGGGTCGTGATAGATATTGATCGGATGATCTCGAAATCTCCCGAACCGCTGCGTGCTAAGCAGGAAATTGACATCCGAGAGCATGATTTCCCGATCCTCGGGACGGGAAAAGACCAGAAGAGTAGCCAGTCGGCAGGCTCGATTCTGCGTTGACCATTCCGGCAACCCAGACTCCATCTCCTTCATCGATTTCATGAGCCTCGCGACAACGAACGATGAGGGCGTGAAGCGCGCGTCACCCAGCGTCTTGCCGCTTTCCAGCACCGCCTGGATCGAGAACGCATTGGCGGCCTGCATGTATGTGCCTTGCACGAGGTGAATGAAGTGTGGAGACGCCAATGCCGTGCGTGGATCGGCCATTGCCTTGTGTGGATCGCCCAATGCCTCAAGTACGGCGGGCTTCGCGTCGGGGTCCACCTCGCTATTCTTCCCGTCACTGTAATAGTCCCCGATCCGAATCTGGCTGCCGGGCATTCCTCGCACCGGCTTGAAGCCCCTCGTGATCCACCATCGGTAGTCCCCCGGCATTCTCCAGCTCGAGCGCGAGAATTGTGCAAGCAGATGTTCGGCCCCTTCGCGGATCGCCTGCTGAATCTGCGCATCGGTGATGGCTGTCGGCGGCAAGTGCATCGGCCGAATCGGCGGACGGTGTGGGCCGGGGGGCGCATCTCCTGCCGAGGCGAGCACCGGCTGGGATTGCGGCGTCGCCGGACGCGTGTCGGCCACAACCACCGGCGACGGCAGGGTTGTCGGCTGCGTCGTCGATGTCGTATCGGCGGCTACCACAACTCCGCCCTGCGCGGATTCGGGAAGTAGCTGCGCCTTGCCGATCACCGGATCCGGCGGATCAGACGTCGGCTGTGTTGAATCGCTAAAACCCGGAATCGTCGCCGGGGCGGCAGGCTCTTGATGCTGCTCATGCACCGGGGAAACTTGTGCTACAGAAGTTAGCGGGCGGCTCTGTCGGCGCTCAACGGAAACCCACGTCCAGATAAGGATACCGATCGCGGCGCTGAGTGCGCCCAAGCCAAAGCCAACGCCGCTCATCCGCGCGCCGGTGCGGCGCTTAACGCGCGGCGGCGTCGCGCGATGGACCGTCAGCGCCGCGAGTTCTTCAATCGGCTCATAACTTGGCTCGGATCGCAGCGCCGGCTGTGGCGCAGCGACGGCTTCTATCCCGAGTTCACCAGCCGCGATCTCGAAGCGGTAGCCGCAGGCCATGCAGATCAACGGATGACCGGCCTCCGGCAGCGGCGTGCGCTTGCGGCATTTTGGACATCGTGCGAAGTCTGCCATGTGCTTATCCCGCCATGTACTAATTCCATTAGCTGAGTGTGTCTCAACTCTCCGCTCACGGCTCCATCTGTCCGTCAGCAGTCCAGAGGAGGATATTCTGCATCAGGCGCGTGGAATACTCCGGCGTGTAGCCGTACACGCCCCAGGTATCGATACCCAGCAAACCACAACTGATGTCCATCGGGCTGAAGATCACATGGCCCTTGCCCGCCGACAGCATCTGCAACTCGCCACGCCGATTGTTCTGCAATAACTGCTCGTTGACGTATTGCCTCGGACGGACATTGCGCAGATCCGCCATCCCCTGATAGCCGGCATTCAGCAGCGGATGATTACGCGGCAGCGCCTCCAGCGGATTGTCCGGGAAGACTCTGGCGATCGCCTTGCGCATTGAGTCGCCGAAGGCGGATGAGCCGCCGCAGGCGTCGATCAGCAGGACCCCGCCTTCCATCACGTACTTGCGCATCGCCACCAGCTCCTCGCTGCGCGGCTCATACGCCGCCGTCCCGGTCACGTGTGCAATCGGATGCGTCCCCGGCTCCAGATCTGCCCAGTTCACCGGCTGCGCGTCCAGGTCATAACCCGTCTCGCACTGCAAGGACCGGCGAAAGCGGAAGTACCCGCCCGGCTCCGGGTCCCAGTTCCCTTCATACTTGAGCCGTGCGACATCGAGTGTGAGCACCGGCGAGCCCATCGGAGCGGGGATGTACCATGACTCCAGGCGATTGCGCCAATCCCGTTTGCCGCCGGCGTACAGGAACATGTTCGCGCCCATCTCAAAGAGATTGCGATGAACCGCAAAGTCACGGCCGTTCCAGAACTGCGTGATGTCACGCGGTGAATACAGCAGCAGGATCCGAGCACCGTTGGTGACTGCCTTAAAAGGCACCTTTCCAAACAGGTGATAGTTCACCGAGTAGATCGGATGATCCGAAGGCAGATCCTCCAGCGGGTACTCTGGAAAGAGCCGTGCCGCCAGCTCTTTGACGAAGCGGTCGTAGGAAGGGTCATCGGCATCGGCCTGCGTGAACAGCATGCCGCCGGACTGGGCGAAGGCACGCATCTTGTCCAGGTCGGCGGGGCTGATGCGCAGCGGGCGATGGCTGGCGAAGTAGAGCACTGCCGCGTCGGTCCAGTCGCTCCAGTCGCGATCGAGGCTGGCGATCTGCCAGCTCACGGTTCGCTCCAGCTCATGGCTGGCCCAGCGGGTGAGGTTCGAGAGATCGCGTGGTCGGTTGTTCCAGTAGGGATTGTTCAGCTCGCGGGTATCGTGCGTCTGTACCGCATGCTCCATCCGCAGCTTGTTGATCATCACCGGCGGGCGGCCTTTGGTCAGAAACAATAGCCGATCCGCTTCCTGCAGATAGCCCAGCGACTGCGGCGGGGTCGCCACCAATCTGGCAGCGACTTCCCGATACCAGTCATGGGTTCCCAGATACTTCAGTCCGGATGCAGAGCCCAGATCAGCCAGATCATGCCAGGGGCCCAGGGCTGCTTCGCCGTCCAGGACATTGGTGATGGGGCGATCTCCCTGCTCCAGCCAGGCCAGCGCCCGCCGCATGGGTGGCCAGAAGGCGTCGCGACCCACCTGGTTTTTGAAGTCGGTGCGATCCACAAAATCCATCGCGGCAAACAGCGATGCCAGGCCGGCGATGGTGTATCGCCATTGGCCGTCGTTCTGGTTGCGGAGAAACAGGTTTTTGTCGGGCCAATAATCAACCCAGTAGTCGGCGTTGTATCGGTCCCAGGATCCATCATTGAGCTGGCTGAGCGCCCAATGCTCCTTTGCGAGCTTCCAGAACTGAGTGAAAGCCTCGCCGTCAGCATCGCTGATCATTCCCAGAGCTCGATGCGCCTCGGCGGTGGCAAAGTGGTTCCACAGGTCGTTGTAATACCGGGTTGAATTCAGGTCGTCGTGAGAGATGTTGATCGGATGATCTCGAAAAGCCCCGAAACGCTGCGTCTTAAGCAGGAAATTGACATCGGCGAGCATAACTTCGCGATCCTCGGGCCGCGAAAAGACCAGAAGGGCAGCGAGCCGACAGGCTCTGTTTTGTGTCGCCCATTCCGGCAGACCCGATTCCATATCCTTCATCGATTTCATGAGGCGCGCGACAACGAATGACGAGGAAGTAAATCGCGCGTCCCCGAGCGCCTTACCACTTTCCAGCACCGCCTGGATCGAGAAGGCGTTGGCGGCCTGCATATAGGTCCCCTGCACGACTTGTCCTTGGCCGCCATCAGGCCAATCGAGCCCCAGTATTTGACCCTTGTAAGGCGCACGGGGCTGTGGACTCGAGTTGTAAAAGTCGTTCAACAGAGGGCGCGGTCTGGGACCCATAGTGATCCACCAGCGGTAATCGCCCGGCATTCGCCAGCTCGAGTGCGAGAATTGAGCGAGCAAATGTTCCGCCCCCTCGCGAATTGCCTGATCAATCTGTGCGTCGGTAACGGCACGATGAGGCAGATGCATCGGCCGTATCGGCGGACGGTGAGGGCCGGGCGGCGCATCCGCTGCAGACACAAGCACCGGCTGGGATTGCGGCGTCGCCGGACGCGTGTCGGCCAGGAGAGCGGGCGACGGCGGTGTTGCCGGCTCCGTCGTCGCAAGAGGCGCGGTCGGCACATCCGCGGCTACCACAACTCCGCCTTGCGCTGATTCCGGAAGTAGCTGCGCCGTGCCGATTCCTACACCCCATCCATCAGCCGTCGGCTGTGTCGTATCGCTGAAACCCGCAAGCGTTGTCGGGGCCGCAGGCTCGTGATGTTCCTCATGAACCGGTGCAACTTGTGCTACTGGAATAGGTGGACGATTTACTCGACGCTCAACGGCGACCCATGTCAAAATCAAAATCGCGATCGACGCGCTAAAGGCGCCAAGCCCGAACGCCGCGCCGCTGATTCGCAAAGGTTTGCGGCGCTTGACGCGCGGCAGCGTGGGGCGCGAGGCAAGCGCCGCCAGCTCGTTCATCGCTTCGGATGACTCTCCGCTCGGCGATAAATCTGCCGGCTCGTTGGCATTGCCCGGCGTCTGGAACCGGCCGCCGCAGGCCGTACAGATGAGCACGTGCCCGTGGCCAACATCGAGTGCTGGCGTGCGCTTACCACACGTTGGGCATCGAACGAAGTCCGGCATGTGCAAATCCCAGGTGAGGATCGGCGGTGGACAGATTCACAACGCGGCTTACCGCACGGAGTAATCGGCGCGCAAAATGCGATCAGCCTTGACGCGCAGGTCGTTTGCCTGCTCGGACAGCGTCGATGTATCGGAGAGGCGCTTTTCGGTATCGCCGGTTGCCTCGGCGAGACTTTGGATTGCCGCCATCATTTGCGTGCAATCACTGATGATCCCTTTCAGTTCACTGCTTTGGCTCGTGGAGAGGCCGCGGCGGCGATAATACTCCGAAGTATCAAGATGGCCGTCGGTGCGCGGAATCAGGATTTGCTGGTGGATCGTTTCATCCGCCGACGCGCCGATTTCATCGGTGCGCTTGGCTTCGCGCTCGAGCGCCCGCGACATGAGGTCCTGCGCGTGGGCTCGCAGATCATTCATGGTTTGTTGCGATTCCTTGTCGGCGCCCGTCGCCACCATCTCCAGCATGCGAATTTTCCGGAGATTCATTGCGCGAAGGGCCTGGGCGATCGGGGGAAGCGAGGGCGCGGCCTTGGCCGCCTTGATGTCGGCCGCCAGCGCGGTTGCCTCGTCGTTGTAGAGCGCGGCCAATGCGGCCTTGCGGTGGTCGGCATCAATGATGTCGATCGGATCTTTCTTCTGGCCCGGTGCGGGCTTTTGCGGCGTGTATTGCGCCAATCGGCCCGACCGCGTCGTCAGGATCTGCATCGCGATCGCTTCGGCGCGCTGCTTGTCGTTGGTCGATTCCTTCACCGCCTGCTCGAAGGCAGCCGCGGCGGCGGCACTTTCCTTGAGGCGCAGAAACGATTCGGCGCGAAGCATCAAAAGATCATAGTGGTCGTAGGCCTCGGCGGCCTTTCCTTTAACCGGCAGAGCGCGGCCCACATCGCGCAGGACGCCGCGATAATCTCCGGCGTCAAACGCGGCCTGGAGCTCGGCCATCGTGGGAACCGCCGGCCTAGTTTGCGGCCCCGCCGGCTGCGGCGGTGCCGCCGCCGACATCAAACCTACGCACATCGTCAGGAGGAAAATCCCGCCAGGTAGTAAGCTTTTCATCGGGCCGCCTATTCCCGAGGATCGCGCCTCGTGCAATACCGTTCGAGCAGGTTATCCGGGCAACACTTTGATAGTAACCGATTATCCTCTTTTCTTCCTGCGCGTGATTCTGCCAAATGGCATAGACGAGGCGGGATTAGTTAGATTGAATTTTGCGACGCCTATTGGACATCGGTCGCCATTTGCAATCCCATCGAGATGAGGTGTTCGCGGAGGTTCATGGTGACTCTTCCGTTTGTGGGTGGGCGAGTACACCCACCCACAAAAATTGCCGATTCTATTTTCCCCGGATGCTCGGGGACATTCCGTAGGATGTGCTTTAGCACACGCGGCAAGCCGCTCGCGTTTTTGACGTTCCGCGGTGCTAAAGCACACCCTACGAAAGCGGCGCATCGACTCCCTCTCCCCTGTACTCAGGGGAGAGGGCTGGGGTGAGGGGACAGCGAGTCGCGATATAGCGCGGTTCGAAAGTCGATGCGTTCGTCCCCTCACCCAACCCTCTCCCCTGAGTACAGGGGAGAGGGAGAAAGAGCGTCCCCGGCTTCGTGCCGAAATGCGCATATGCTTCGGCTTAATCTTGGGCTCTATTCGAAACCCGCTTCATCGACAATCGAATGACCAGCAGCAGCATGCCGGCGATAAACAGCGCGACCCCCGCAACCTGGAAGATCGCGCCAAGCGGCACCTGGGCATCGCGCAGCGCGCCGCCGGCATATACCATGATTCCTCCGGCGGCGGTGCTGACGAAATTCAGCAGGCCGTAGCCGCTGGCGCTGTAACGCTCATCGACGATCTCGCGAAGCAGCGGCATGTGATTGGCATCAAACGCGCCGCGGCCGATGCCGAAGATCACCAGACAGGACACCGCGACGGGAAACGTGCCGGTTAACGCGGAGCCAAACAGGCATGGCCCGGCAAGTGCAAACCCGACCGCCGGCACCAGCGCGCGAGCGCCGCGCCAAGTCAGGCTCAGCTGATCCGCCAGCAGCCCGGCAAAGAGCACGCCGCCGAAGGAGGCGATCTGAATGTAGCCGGTTGCGCTCAGGCCAGCGGCGCCGACGCCCAGATGAAACTGCTCGCGAAAGAATGTAGGCATCCACCCGTAGACTGCCCAATTCACGATGCCGACCAGCACATTGATCAGCAGAAGAATCCAGAAGCCGGGGCTGGACAATAATTTCTCCGCTGCATCGCCGGCTTCTGGATTCTTC
>DATBDZ010000018.1:0-25077 GCA_036276235.1 Humisphaera sp.
GAAAGCTGCGCCGGCTTGCGATGGAGCAAATGCTCAATCCCCAGGATGTTAGCCGTATCCAAAACCCGCCGCTCTCTTTCCGCAGCCGGCACCCCGCGCACCTTCAACCCAAACGCCAGATTCTTCGCGACGGTCATATGCGGATACAGCGCATAGTTCTGAAACACCATCGCCACATCCCGATCCCGCGGCGGCAGATCGTTCACAACGCGCTCCCCAATCCGAATCGTGCCAGAAGTCACCTGCTCCAGCCCGGCAATCATGCGCAGCGTCGTCGTCTTCCCGCAGCCGGACGGACCGACGAGAACGAGAAACTGGCGATCGGGAATGAGCAGATTGATCTGATCGACGGCGCGCACGCCGCCGCGGAAGGATTTGGCTAATTGCTCTAACGCGATGCTTGCCATGTGGGGTCAAGCTTACCGGGAATCAGTGTTTTTGGATCGATCGAGGTTTACGACTCCCACTCTCGTCATCGTGTTGCAAGAATCTTAGCTCGCGGCGAATCTCCGCCTTGAGTTGCGCTTCTGTTGGTACGTGAAGCTTATAGCGGCGGGCAAATATCTTTGCTGATCCATCCTCGCCCAACGTGTATCTTACGACGGCATCGTTTTTGTCGGTGCATAGGATTAAGCCGAGCGTCGGATTGTCCCCTTTGGAAAGCCGCTCGCGGTCGTAGTAGTTGACATAAAGCTGAAGTTGTCCCAGGTCCTGATGCGTGAGCTTGCCCACCTTCAGGTCCAGCAGGACGAAACACTTCAAGATTGTGTGGTAGAAGACCAGATCGATGTAAAAATGATCGCCGTCAATGGTGATCCGTTCCTGCCGCGCGATAAAGGCAAATCCCTTGCCGAGCTCCAGCAGAAACGTTTGCAGGTTATCGATCAGCGCCTGCTCGAGATCGGATTCCACCAGTTTGTGTGAAGCCGGCAATCCCAAAAACTCCATCACCATCGGGTCTTTGAACACGTCCGCGGGCGTCTGGACTTCGTGCCCCTTTTTTGCGAGCCGCAGGAGGCCCTTCTTGTCCTTGCTGAGCGCCAGACGTTCGTACAGCAGGCTGTTGATCTGCCGTTCTAATTCGCGCGCCGACCAACCATTCTTAATGGCCTCGATCTCGTAGAACGCGCGGGCCTCCGGCTTCTCCATGCGTAGCAGCGTGCGGTAATGAGTCCAAGACAAGTTCGGATGCAACATGCCGGGCATCCACGACTTTTCTGCTGCCGTGCGGACTTGTGCGCGTGGTGAATCGATCGAATTGAAAAGGCTACGCGCTGCGTAGCCTTTTTCTTTAGTCGCGTTGGCACCGGACAAAAGGCCACGCACTGCGTGGCCTTTCGAATTTGCCACCCCTGCGCTCAGCAAACCCGGATAGGTGAGATAAAGCGCCTTCATTTCTTTCAGCCCGCTCAAGGAAAACCCGGAGCCGTAGTCGGCCGCCAGGCGGCGAGACAACTCCTTCATCAGCCCAAGGCCGTATCCGGCTCGCGCTTTGCCCTTCTGCTCCTCCTCGACGATCTCACGCCCGATCAGCCAGTAGGCGATCACCTGCGTCGTGTTCACCGACCGCGCAACGTTCGATCGTGCTGATTCCAGAATGTCGCGAATGCGCACATAGAGCGATTTGTTCCGCTTCTGGCTTTTCAACGAGCCTCCGTGGCTACTACGGCGCGCAACAGAATCATGGGCGATCCTCGCATGATCCAAGAGTAACGAACTGACTACCGAACCACTAGCGGAGACATGCCGCTCCGCAACTAGGAATTGCCACTGTCCACGGCACGATTTCTTCCCGATCCAACGATGATATGATTCTGGAGTTGGCGTTTGCGGCGAATTGCCGGTACATCGTTACTCATAACATCCGGGATTTCCGGGGGTGTGAGCAACTAGGGATTTACGCGGTAACGCCGCGGGATTTTTTGAAAATCATCAACGAAAGCCCCAACCCGTGAGCAAACTGACCGTCGAACTTCCCGAGTCCCTCCAACGAAGCATCCAAGCCTTCGCGGAGAAGGAGGGGTATTCTGTCGATCAGTTTCTGGCCACTGCCGCCGCCGAGAAAATGGCGGCGATGCGCACGCTGGATTATCTGCGTCAAGAAGCGGCAAACGGCCGCCGCGAGGATTTCGAGCGGTTTCTGGCGGCTGTTCCCCATCGCGAGCCTATCGAAACCGATCGCATGCCCGACTGACACCGGCAGCGGAGCGCGAGAAAGTCCCCGGCTTTCACGATTTGCCACGCGACATTGTAGTAATTCTCACGACATCCAATTCGCTACGCACTGCGTAGCGAATGTCCGAAGAAGCCAGAGAATTCTCACGAATCCTCCGCCGCTCTTATCGCCCACACGGAATACGAGCGATCGTCGCGCGACCGTTGTCGGGCGGCGCGCGACGAAGCTCGTGGACGTCGTGAAGTTTCAGTTGCAAAAGATCACACCGGCGCGATCGTCTTCACGCCGAACACATCGCCGATGAGATTGTTGCCGTTGATCGAAATGTTGTACACCAGCGCATGCGGTGACGTCTGGTAGTAGCCGCGCTTGAGCTGCACGCCCAGGATGTGCGTGCCGCCGGCGAGGCTCAGTTTGTAGTTGCCGCTGGCGTCGGTGAGGGTGCTGGCTTCGTTGGAGTCCCACATTCCGTTGTTGTTCACGTCGTCGAAGACGCGCCAGCCGGCCAGGCCTAGTTCGGCCAGATCCTTCTTCCCGTTCGCGTTAGCGTCGGTGAAGACGTTTCCGCTGACGGTGCCCGCGGTCGGTCCGACCTTCACCTGCGAGAACTGCACATTGTCCATCCCAACGTCGTAGCCGCCGGAGTTGGACGAATCGAACGTGATCTTAAGCACCGGCGACTTGACCGTTGACGCGAATGTGAAATGCGAGTGAGCCGCGCCGACGGCGTTACCCTCGATCTTGACGTTCGAGGCGGAGTAAAGGACCGCGCCCGAGCCGTTCGTCACCTTCACGGAATTAATTGTGTAATCGGCGCGGCTCCAGCCGGCCATGTCGAACGAGGCGAGCTGCACGTTGTAGGCGGTGTCGGCAGTGAGCGTGATCTGGAAAATACTGCCACTTGGATTGGAGAAGGCGTTATGCGAAAGGTCCCCATAGTTTGCATCCCAGGTAACGATCGTTCCCGCGACGTGACCGGTCGTCGCGGTGGAACCATACGCCGCCACGACGTTGGGCGTCGTGCCGCCCGCGGTTCCGTATTTGAAGCCTCCTTGCGTCGCCGCCGTTACGCGATCGCCATAGGTCTGCGGCACAGGGGTGTAATTCGCCCACGTTCCAGTCGCCGGCTCAAACGTGAGCACCGTGAACAGCATCCGCTGTTCAAGCGATTCGATCATCCCCTTGCCAGAGTGACGTTCAGCGCGGACGCGAGACGAGCGTGAGAAAATGCGAGCCATCGCATACCTCCTATATGGATAAATCCCCTAAGCACCATGAATTGGACAAAACTCGATGATATTGCGCGGCTTCAGGTTCGCAAGAAAAAATCAAATTATTTAAGAGTCTCGGCAGAGTGAGGTGCACCGCTTAGCTTGATCGCCCGGATCGCCATGAACATCGGAATCTCTTTGCGCGCCACGTTCTCCGCGCCGGCGCGCGGGCCGCTGTCGCTTGTCTTGTGGCTTGTCCATTCCTCGATCGCATCAATCAGCAGGCCGGCGTTGCGCAGGGCTTTCACATATGCCTCGATCGGCTTGTGAAAGCTCCAGGTATGCGCGCCCGGATCCTTGCCAGGATGTGTGAGGATCGGCGTCTTGCGCGGCAATAGATATCGATCGACTCTTCGGTATTGCACATTCTTGCCGGCGTCCCAGCCCCAGGAGGTTTCCTTGTTGCCGCGGAAGCAGGGGTGCATCATGACGATGACCAATCGTCCGCCGTCGCGGAGTAAGCGCTGCACGCCGGTGAAGACGGGCTGGATCGGATTGATGTTCTGGATCGCCAGCAGGCATGCCGCCATGTCGAAGGTGGCGGCTGGGAGAAACGCAAGCTCGCGGGCGTCGCCGACGTGATAATGAATCGCCGCGGGCCCGCGATCGCGGGCGGATTTGATCAGTTGCGGCGCGGCATCCACGCCGGTGGCTTCGACGCCGCGCTCGTGGAGAATTCGGCAAAGAACACCCTGCCCGCAGGCGACATCAATCGCCCGCTGCCCCGGTTGGGGCGCCAAAAGCCGCAGCGCCCCCGGCAGCACCACCTCGCGGTGAAACTCACTTCCGGAATCGCCGACGAGCTGGTCATACCAATCGGCGACTTCGCCCCAATCTGTGGGACGTCCCTTCGCCGGGGGCGGTGGCATTTTCTTGCTTTTCGCCATGATCAATCCGCTGCCGAGCAGAGGTCAGGGTTCAGGGTTCAGGGTTCAGGGTTCAGGAAGAGCCAAGGTGGACGAGCGCCTGCATTCAATTCAGCAATCAGCAATCAGCATTCAGCATTTGCTCCTCCACTGAACCCCGAACCCTCACTGCGCTGGCATTGATGTCGGCGGAACGGGCGGAATTGTCAACCAGAGCGAGTCGGTGTTCGGGATGAGCTGATCCGCGCCGATTGAAAAAATCGCCGGCCGCGCGATGGGATGATCCGGATCGAGCGAGACGATCATCGCGCGAATCGGCACGTTCGCCGGCGCGGCGTTCGGTGCGGCCGAGATGCTGATCTTCACCGCTCCGCCTCCCGGCGGCACCTGGCCCGCCGGCGCGCTGACGCCCGGCGGCAGCTTGTCGAGAACGACCGCCAGCGGAAGTGCGTGGCCATTTTGCCGCGCGATTGTCACCGTCATCTCGGCGGATTTTCCTGGCTGCACGACAAACGCCGACGCATCGACGGTCGCCGTGAAATCCGGCAGCGCGGGGCGAACCGTCAGCCGATAGACGCATTCGCGCCCGCCCTTGCCGTAACGATCGGCGACCTGGATCAGATACTGTCCATCCGCCGGCGCGGCCCATTCAACCTTGGGGTCCTGGAGCGGGCCGGTATCGTCCGCCGACAACAATTGCTTGCCCGAAGAATCGGCGATGCTCAAAACGGGATCGAGCGGGAAATCAAGAGCCGCCGATTGAATCGCGATCACCAATCGCTCGCTCTTTTTTGCCGTCAGCCTGAAGTAGCGCGCGTCGCCGGCATGACTGATCCGCCCATTCACCGCGCAAGGCGCGACAATCGCCTGCGCCAGATCGGCGCGATCATTAGGCTCCCGCTCCAGAATCTGCGGCAGATCGTCCGCCGCGACGCGAATCGAATTGTGAATCGCCGATGGCGCGAACCAGGCAAAATCGGATCGCGCGGCTAACCCGCTTGCGTCCAAGTCAGCCACAATCGAATTCCCCGACTCACCGAGATTCCATCCGAAGAGATGAACGGAGTTCGTCTCGCCGCGCTTAACGGCCGTCGGAAACGCCGACCGCGCATACGGCCCGTGCGTGAGCAGCAGCCGATAGACGGCGGCCTTCGCGCCGGTGAATCGCACATCAGCCGCCGGCGGATAAGTAAACCCCGCCACCTCGATCACATATCGCCCGGCGCGTTTCACCTGCCAGGCGATCAGCGGATCAAGACCATAGGTGTCATGATTGAAGGCGACGTCGACCCCATCCGGGTCAAACAGATGCAGCGCCGGATCGACCGGCGAACCAAGCCGACGGCAAATCACTTCGCCGATGATCCATTGCCCCACCTCCGCATTCACCTCGAAGCAATCATCGTCCACCGGCCTTTCGAGCTGGCCATTGATGATCACCGGCAATTTTTCGGTAAGCTGCGCCGCCGCCCGCGAATCGTTTGGCTCGGCTTCCATCACTTCCGGATGCCGATCGACCATAAACGTGCGAAGTGCGCCCGTGCCCTGATCGTTGTAGATCCGAACCAGATGCGGCCCCAGCGGGCAGTCTTTGGCAATCTTCACCTTGTACGAGCCGTTCTATTTTTCAGGAGTGAAGACAAGCCCCGGCGAATCGGTCCAGACACCAACTGGTGCCGGTTGAATCGCAGCGGAGGCGACAGTGAGTTCCGTCCCCTGCTGACCACCGGCTGGAAAGATGTAATCGACGACGGGTGGTGCGCCGCGCGCCGCTCCGGCGCTTGCAAAGCAGATGACCAAGACGATCAGCCAGAGCAAGGCATTGTCCCCTCCTCCGGTACTCCGGGGGAGGGTTAGGGTGGGGGCTTGCGCGGCCGCGCCGCTCTGGAGCACCGTCATGCAGAGGTACTCCGAAGCATCTGGCCCACTCGCGCGAATAAGCCAGCTGCTTCGGAGTACCTCAGCATGACATTTTCCCTGCATTACGAATTTTGTAATTGCTTGGCCGCCGCCGTGAGCACGCTCGTGCAACCTGTCAGGAGCGACTGAGGCGGGCGACGAGGCCTTCTCCCCACAACACAATAATCGCCGCTCGCTCATGCAAACAATTCCTTGATCGGATGCCCGCCATTCACCAACTGCACGGGCCGGCCGGCGGAATTCTGCAGCATCTGTGTCGGGTCGATGCCCATCTTCGTGTAGAGCGACGCCGCCAGGTCTTCGGGGGAGTGGACGTTGTCCGATGCGTAATATCCCTTGGCGTCGGTCGCGCCGATGATTTGGCCGCCGGGCATTCCGGCGCCCGCCGCCAGGATCGACATCGCGTGCGGCCAATGATCGCGGCCGGCGTCCTTGTTGATCTTGGGCGTGCGGCCGAATTCTCCCATGCAAATCACCAGCGTGCTGTCGAGCAGGCCGCGCTGCGAGAGATCGGTGATCAAGCCCGCGATGCCGCGATCGAGCTTGGGGCCGGAGGTATCTTTGATCGTCGTGAAGATTTTCGTGTGATGATCCCACCCGCCGTAGTAGCAGGTGACGAAGGAGACGCCGACTTCCACCAGCCGCCGGCACAGCAGCAATCGCTGTCCAAAATCCGTGCGGCCATAGAGATCGCGCGTCTCGGCGGGCTCCTTCGACAGATCAAACGCCGCCTGCGCGCGGGGCGAGGTCACCAGATCGACGCCCTGGCGATAGAAGCTGTCGAAGCCCATCGCCGGGTCATCCGCCGCTGTGTCGCTGAATCGCTTGAGCCGATCGAGCGATTCGCGCAGCGTTCTCCGCGATTCCGCCCGCTCTTCGCTCACGCCGGCCGGCAGCACCACATCGCGCACTTTGAATTCCGCGCGATTTGGATCGCCGCCGATCACAAACGGCGCGTGCTGCGCCCCCAGAAAATTCGGCCCGCCCGAGCGCGACATGGTCGGCAGCGACATGTACGCCGGCAATCCATCCTTGATGCCGCGCTTGAACGAAACGACCGAGCCATAGGAAGGATGAAACGTGACAAACGCGCCGCAGCCAACCGGCACCGGCGTCGGCGCGCCGGTCATCATGTAATGATTCCCGCCGCCGTGATTCGGATCGCGATGGCAGACCGACCGCAGCACCGCCAGCTTGTCGGCGACATCGGCCAGCTTTGGAAAGACTTCAGAAAACTGCGCGCCGGCGATCTTCGTGGGAATCGGCTTAAACTCCCCGCGAATCTCGCGCGGGGCATCCGGCTTGGGGTCGAAGCTTTCGTAATGAGATGGGCCGCCATCAAGCCAGATCAAGATGCAGCGCACATCCGAAGGGGTCGGCTTGCCGAGCGCGCGGGCGATCGTCGCAGCGGCCGCGCGCTGGCGGAGAATGTTGGTGAAACCCAGGCCGGCGAACGCGCCAATCCCCAGCTTGATAAAATCCCGCCGGGCGACGCCTTCGCAGTTGCGATGGATGGTGCTCATAAGTCGTTGCCTCGCGTGGCAAAACAGTGGCATGGGCGTCCCGCCCATGATTTCACGGGCGGGACGCCCGTGCCACGCATACCAATTAGTGATTAAACACAAACTCCGCCGAATTCATCAAGGCCCACATCACATCTTCCGTCGCCGATTGGCGCGTCGCGCCGCTTTCCGTAAAAGCGCCGGTCGCGATCCGCAGTTCCTCTACATCGGGATTTCGCGCGTACGCGGTCAAATAGAGTTGCCGCACGATCTGCTCGGGCGACAGATCGCTCTTCGCCAGCGCCGTTGCGCGGCCCCTGGCATCCGAGATTTTTCCCGTCAGCTTCGGCGAATTCATCAGATGCAGCGCCTGTACGATGCTCGTCCCCCGATCGCGCTCGCACGGAGGATCGGCACTTGAATTCGGCCGGCTGAATGCATCCAGAAAATTCGAGTCGAGCTTGTTGTTCCACGTCTGCACCGCGCGCGAGCCCGGCGGCAGGCCATCAAACGTTTCCGGAACCAGAGTCAAATCGCAAATCGCATCAAGCATCACTTCCGCGCTGAGTCTGCGTCGATACGAGCGAGAGAAGTTTCGCGTATCCGCCATGTTGTACTCGTTCGGCTCTGAGCTGAGCTGATAAATGTGCGAACAAAGAATCGTGCGGATCAGATGCTTGAAGTCATAGCCGTGCGAAACGAAATCCTTCGCCAGGGCATCGAGCAACGCTTCATTCGTCGGCGGATTTGACGCGCGCAGATCATCGACCGGATCGACGATGCCCCGCCCCATCAATTCACCCCAAACACGATTGACAGCCGCCCGCGCGAAGAACGGGTTATCCGCCCGCACCAGCCAGCCGGCGAATGCCGCGCGCGGATCCTGCTTGTTGCTCGCGTCAAAAACCGGCCCATCGGGCGCTTTGGCAGGCATCACTTCGCCGCTGAGCGGATGTCGCACGTCGCCGCCGGGGGCAAACCAGATGAATTCCGCCTCGCCGGAAATCGGCGCGGAAATTCCCTGGCCCTTGCGATGAACCTCGCCGAAGACCGCCGCCAGCTCGTAAAAATCGTTCTGGCTCCATTTCTCATTGGGATGATGATGGCAGCGGGCACATTCCATCCGCACGCCCAGGAAAACCTGGCTGACCAGCGTCACCACATCGGCCGGCTCGCGCCGATCGCGGAAGACCGCCACCGGGCCGTATTGATGCGTGCTCCCCTGCGCGGTGAGAATCTCCCGCGCGAACTGATCGTAAGGCTTATTCTCGCGAAAACTTTCCCGCAGCCATTGATCCAGCAGATAGACCGGCTTCACCCCAACCCGCTGCGTGTTGGGCCGCAGCAGATCGCCCCACTTGGTCGTCCAGTAGTCGGCATACGCCGGATTGGCCAGCAGCTCATCGATGAGCTGCTCGCGTTTATTTGTCGAGCGATCTTCCAAAAATGCCCGAACGCGATCCGCCGCCGGCAGCATCCCAATCGCGTCCAGCGAAGCGCGCCGAATGAACTCCGAATCGCTGCACGTCTTCGATGGCGCAAGCCCCAGCTTCGCCAGCCGCGCGTAAACCAGCGGATCGATAAAGTTGTTGACGGGCAACTGCGCGTAAAGATCATCCGCCAACATCCGATCCGCCGGCACGGTGATGCGCGAAACCGCCACCTGCCCCATGAATCGCGCGATGACGACGCCTTCGCCGCTCAGGTCCCCCACCATCACGCGGCCATCTTCGCTGACCTTTGCGATCTCCTTATCGTTGGAAGCAAACTCCGCCAGATTCGTCACGTCGCGGGATGATCCATCCGCATATCGCGCGGTCACTGAAAGCGCCGTCGCAGATTTTTTCTGATACCGCTGCTCGCCGGGGCTGACGCTGATGCTGACCAGATCCGAATCGCCGGGCTGACGATAAGGCATCCCCTGCTCGATCCACCGCTCGATCAGCCGATACAGATCAGAATCGACTTTGAACCGCTCGCCGCCCCCATGCTCGATCGCATGGGTCGGCTTCAGCAGCAGCAGACTCTCCCGCGGCGCCGCTGGAAAAACCCGCCGCCCGCGCTCGTCTTTCACGATCGATCGATAATCCGATTTCGGATCAAACGCGAAGACGGACAGCTTAAACCCATTCTGCCCCTCCGGCTTGGCATGACACGCCCCAGCATTGCACCCCGCCTTGCTGAGCACGGGCAACACATCATTGACAAAGCTGATGCCGCGATCGTCCCCGCGCGCAATCGATGCGCTCATTGCGATAAGCAGAACGGATGCGAAAAAAATCACCAAAACCCGTAAAGACATGGCTCTGGTGAGTAATAGTCGGCTGACGATAGGTTGTTACTTTCGCAAGTGATTTCGCGCGTGCCGTGGCACGGGTTTCCAACCCGTGGGTCCTGGTACTCCAGGACGTTGGCCGGTACTCCGACCAAATCAGCAAGGAGCGAAGCGAAAGAGCGAACCAGAGATCAAACGCCGTGGAATACCGCGGCCACGGGTTGAGAACCGGCGCTACATATAACAAGCCGTCTTGATCCCCAACGCCTCAGCTTGATAACCTCTACTTGTGATGGGCGGGTCAACATTTTCCCTGGTTGTTCATCTCGCGACTGTCACACGCGGCGGTCTGCTGTGCGTGGGCATTGGCTTCTTGATCCTCACGATTCCGCTCACTCTGCCCGTCGCGTTGATGGGACTCATGATGCTGTCGGATACGCGCGCCCAGCGTCGCAAGCAGCTTGGAAGCGAAAAGCTGCGTAAGCGGCCCGTGGCGTCACGGGCGATTTTTTGGGCGTGCGTCTTTGCCGCTTCCATCGTCGTCATCGTTGTCGCCTCATGGTTGTGGCAACGCCTTCCGCAAGGGCGGTACGAAATCCTGATGGAAGGCTTGAGCAAGAACCCCCGGCTTAAGGATGTGAGCGTCGACGGCTTTGACCGGGCACCTTTTTCCGTTCACGACACGTTCGTCATCATGAACGCGAGCATGCGCGTCAGCCGACGACAGGACGGCGAAATCGTGTTGGACCATCCCACGCTCAGGTTGCTCACCGGCGCGAGCCACGTGCGACTACTGCGATTGGGGACCTGCACTTCGCACGAGAATGCGTTGGACGTCGGTCCGGAGGGAGAACTAGCAGGGCTGGTCCCGTTTGAAGTGACAACAGTAGATGATGTGATCGACCATTTCGACGAGCTTGAGGATCTGCTCACAAATCTCCCCGCGCGGCGGCTGGCCCATACACAAGAGGTCCTTGAGCGCGCGAATCATCGCGACACCCTACCGCGTTGAGTTAGCAGGATGACGACAAGGGGAAGCAGGACGCAGGTATTTTAGAAGGATGTGCGTCCGCCCTTTTAACCCTTTATCTTCCGACGACATTACCCCGCGCGTCGAATAATATCGTCATCAATGGGCCGGCCACTGCACCACATGACCACACCAATCCATGAAGCCGCCGAGTCGGGTGACGCACCTGCCGTTGCGCGGCTGCTTTCGGCCGACCCGGCTCTGGTAAGTTCATTAGACAAGTTGCAAAACACACCTCTTCATAAAGCCAGCAGCATCGCCGTGGCAGAACTGCTGCTGGATCATCATGCAGACGTGAACGCGCGTGGCTGGATGGGAGCAACTCCGCTGCATGAGGCGGCGCAACGCGGCGCAGCCGACATTGCGGAACTCCTTCTGCGCGCCGGCGCCGAGGTCAACGCGCAGCGCACGGAGCGACTGGATACGCCACTCCACTGGGCGGCGAACGAATCAGTGGCCCAATTGTTGGCGCAACACGGCGCGGAAATCGAACCCCTCGATTGGGCGGGACGAACGCCCTTACATTGGGCGGCACAAAACGGACGTGCCGACGTGGCGACATTTTTAATCCAGCACGGTGCAAACGTAGAAGGTCGTCGAAAAGTTGTAACGAAGGCCCGGCCACGTTCGAGCGGTACGGCCACAGGAATGTTGAGTAGACTCCTTACTGCCACGAAGCGTGCGATCGACGCAATGCTTCCGCCGACGCAGGGTTTCAGCAGTGAAGAGTCAGACGAAACGCCCCTTCACTGGGCCGCGCAGGAGGGCCATACGCAGGTTGCGGCGCTCCTTTTGGACCGCGGTGCCGAGTTAAATGCGAAGAACGCTAACGGCCAGACTCCCCTGCATCTCGCCGCCTTCAGAGGACACGGCGCAGTCGTCGAATTGCTAATTCGCGCTGGCGCGGCTGGCAGAATCAGGGACAAGTCTGGCCGAACGCCTCTGCACATCGCCCAACGCACCGCCATCCGCGAGCAACTCACGGAGCTTCTCGGGCCGGAACCCTCCGAGACACCGTCGTTGGCGTCACCGGAGCGGCTGGGCTTTGCCACAAGGGATTTGTGTGAGCATTCCCAACGGGCGGAAGTCATTTCCACAGCTCAAAATGGGCTACTGGCTCGGTGGGACACGTCTGATGGCCCGCGACTTGTACTTTCGCTTCAGACCAATCACCCTTGGATCAGCGAGATTTGTCGTGCACCGTCATCCGATCAGTTCTACACCGCCGCGCCTGATGGTATCGAAGTTCGCGATTGGGCGACCCTGAGGCTTTTGGACATGCTGCTCAGATCGGAGCAACGGCAAGATGCTCCAACCGCGATTGATGCATCGCCGGACGGTCGATGGCTGGCCGTTGCCAAAGGTATGGAAGAAGTCTTGCTTGTCGATCTTGCAACGCAGACTATCAAGGCAAAGGTCGACGCCGGTGAGCGTACGATGTCAGTGAAATTTTCCCCTTCGTCACGGATGTTTGCCATCGCATGCTCGTTTCAAGGCGGAGGATGCGTACGCGTTTATGAGCTGACCCCAGACGGCCAATTGTCACTGAAGCACGAGTTCGACCGCAATGCCGACTGGTCAGGACATAGACCGTTTGTTGACACGCTCTGCTGCGTACAGTTCAGCCCCGATGGCCGTTATCTTGCGACCTACGACACGTCAGGGACTTACTACGACCAACGGCTCAACGGCTGGCGAGGTAATTTGGCGATTTATCAACTTGCTTCCGGATCGCTGCTTTGGACTGTCCTGGTCAACTCCCGCCTGCACGGTGACGACAGAACTCTTCGCGAGGCGGGCCATCCGATGGGCTTCGTGACTCAAATCGCGTTTATTAACGACGAAGCCATCGTCTGCGGCAGCACCCGGGGCAGCCTGCTTTTTCTAGCTGTTGCAGATGGCAGATTGCTGCGACGGGAAGTCTTGGATACCAGTGCTGCGGTGCTTTCAGTCGCCGTTGGTCATCAAGGGCGCACTCTCCATGCCGGCCTTGAGAACGGCCGACTCGTCGGAATTGACCTCTGAAAGTGCCGCACTTGTCCATCCGCCCGCGCCGGTCAACAATATCTTCGATCCGTTCCAGTTACCAAAACCGCTTGGAGCTTACGATGTCTCGTCGCGCGATCTTCGGCGTCCTCATCCTTTCACTTCTGCTCGGCGCGACGGCCCACGCCGCCGACTTTGTTCCTGACCCCGCCAGCGTTCAGCGCGAGGGGCCGGCGTACCGCTACCCTCAAGCCGGGTGGATCGTTTTGCACGTCGAAGGCGAGCCTTACGAGCGCGGCATGCAGCAGGGGAAGCTCCTGTGGCGCGAGATCGGCGACTACATCAAATGCTTCGCCAATGAGCAGTCGAGCAAATCGCCCGGCGATGCGTGGAAGATGATGCGGACGATGACCGATGCGATGTTCCTGCGGCGATTCGACGCCGAGCTGCTGGAAGAAATGAAAGGCATTGCAGACGGCGCGGCGGCGGCGGGCGCGACATTTGACGGCCGTCCGATTGATCTTACTGACATCGTCGCCGTCAATATCTGGCCGGAGATCATGTCGCTGGATGATGCGCTGCATGCGCAGCCGACGGGGCTTGAGGGGAAGGATTTCGACAAGCTTTCCAAAAGCCTGCTGCCGGCGACGCGCACCAGCCGCTGCAGCGCGTTTGCGGCAACAGGCCCCGCCACCAAAGACGGCAAGGCGATCATCGGGCATATCACGATGTTCGATCTGTATCCGTGCGATTTCTTCAATGTCTGGATCGACGTGAAGCCGGCCAAAGGGCATCGGCTCGTTATTCAGGGCGCGCCCGGCAGCGTGCAGAGCGGCATGGATTGGTACATCAATGATGCCGGCATCGTCCTCACCGAAACCACTATTGCTCAGACGCGCTTTGAGCCCAACGGCATGTCGATCGGCTCGCGCTCGCGGCATGCGATGCAATATGGCGACAGCATTGATGCAGTCGTCAATTTGCTGGGCGATCACGGCAATGGGCTTTACACAAATGAGTGGATTCTTGCGGACATGAAGACCAACGAGATCGCGATGTTTGAGCTGGGCACGAAAACCAGCCGCCTGCTCCGCAGCTCAAAGGGTGAATGGTTTGGCAATACTCCTGGCTTTTACTGGGGTTGCAATAATACGAAGGACATCGCGGTGCGGCTGGAGACGATCGCCGGCGCCAATGATCGCCCCGCCGACATGACTTTTGAGCCGTGGGATCGCGATATCGCGTGGCAGAATCTGTACGAGCAGAACAAGGGCCACATTGATGCGGATTTCGGCAAGCTTGCCTTCAGCAAGCCGCCGCTGGTTTCGCGGCATTCGTGCGACGCCAAGTACACCACCGCCGACATGGCGCTGCAGCTCAAGTCGTTCGCGCATTGGGGCGATCCGTATGGCCAGCTTTGGGATGCGACGCATGAAGATCGCGAGCGCTCGCCGGAGATCCAGCCGATCGTTCCGAATGATTGGACGGTGCTGACGACGCAAGCACCGGGCGCAGCGCCCGCGCAACTGGCGGTCGATCTCGCAACGGATTCATCGGACAAGGACGAGGCGGATTCTTCCGAGGAGCATGACCGCCAGCAGCCGCCGCCCGCGTGGCACGGCACGCTCTTGCCCGCCGAGGACGGCGATCTGTGGCTCGCCAGCGCCTTCGCCGGGTTTCATGAATACGCCGCCCACGAACGGGAGATGCTCAAAGGCCATCAGAAAGATGCGGCCGACAGCGATGGCGCTAAGGCCAAAAGCATGATCGATCAGCTCAGCGCCAATCAGCGCGATGAGCTGGCGGTAGCCATGTTCGGCTATCGCTCGGCGGTGCTCCAAGCCGCCGCGACGCGACGCGAGATTCCCCTGCGCAAGATCAAATTCGATCCGTCCGATGACACCTGGTTCCACAGCGCCAAAGGCCGCGGCGCGCTGCTGCTGGCGGAGCTGCGCCGGCGCATGGGTGCGGATGCGTTTGACGCGGCGATGGACGTCTTCGGCCGCGCTCATGCCGGCCAGGCAACGGAAACTCGCGCGTTTGTCGATGCACTGAGCCCGGCCCTGGGCGCGGGCGCGAAAGATTTCTTCGCGCGCTGGCTCGATTCAACGGATGCCCTGCCGACGCTTCAGCTTCGCGATGTGAAATCCGCGCACAAAGGATCCGACTACACCGTGAGCGGCCAGATCATGTCGCGCGCCGGCTGCGCGCCGGGCAGCGTCGATGTCACCCTTGAAACCGCCGACGGGGAAACCACCAGCACCTTCGCATTCGATTCCGGCACGGCCAAATTCCAGATGACCAGCGCCAAGCAGCCGACGCGCATCATCGTCAATAAGTATGGCCAAACGCCGATCACCAACGGCTGGATCTGGAACACGTCGGCGTTCAAAAATGATCTGGAGCACACGCTGATCATTTACGGCACAAAGATGGAGGCGGACGCCAACCGCATCGCCGCCGGCAAATTGCAGGAGGCGATCATCGCGCAGTGGCAGCACGCCGTCGTCCCTATCAAGTCCGATACGCAAGCCACCGGCGCCGACCTGCGCGGCTATCACGTCCTGCTCGTCGGCCGCCCCGAATGCAGCGACCTGACCGCCCGCCTCGCGTCGTATTTCCCCGCAACCTTCGGCCCCCGCTCGTTCTCGCTGCGCGGCCAAACCTACGCCAACGCCGACAGCGCGATCATCGCAGCGTGTGCAAATCCCAGCGACGCCAGGTTTTCATTAGTCTGCATCGCCGGCAACAGCGCGCTGGCGACTTTGCGGGCAGCCCAGGCAGCCCCACACGGCGGTGCGCCCATCAAGCTGCTGGTTGCGCACGGGCATGCGAAGGACGTTGTGCCGCCGGCGCGGGAGTTGGTGCAGGAGTTGGATTAATGGGTTTCGGGTTTCGGGTTTCAGGAGAATGTGGGGCGAATTAGCTTGCGGGATCGTACGCGCTCATGACGCGGTCGCGTCTACCTTGAGATGGCCAAGAGTATATCGCGCGCGGGTCTTCAGAACGGTGAGTTGATCCACCAACTCAAGCAGGCGATCAAGTTCGCGCCGCTCGTCACCCACCAGCGGGCGTTCGGCATTTTTCGACAGGAGCTCATCAAGGCGAGCCTGCCGCGCCGGCGCCAACAGGCCATCGGCCAGTGCCTCAAGCTCTGCAACGCTCAAACTGGTGAGCATTTCCACGTCCACGCTCATCATCATATATTGTAAAGCCCCGCCAGGCGGTTGTCGAACGACGGGTGTGAACGAAGCTCAATTGGCTGTTTGCTCAATGGCGTTCCGAAGGCACGGCGAAGGCAGAAGAGATTTATTCCCCACTAATCGTCCATCCCCGCTATGATCGAAACCCGGGAACCCTGTTGACCGCATTTCCAACCAGACCAACATCCGCGGCGTGATCGCCGGCGGATCTACTCTGGTTCGCATTTCCCCCACGCGATCGCGAGCAAAATCAATGTATATCAAAGTCGGTTATGAGCTGATCTATGACTGTCCGCAGCCGACGCCAATGCTGCTGATGCTTAATATTCATTACAGCCATGCTTATGAAATCGTCACGCCGGATAATCTGGTGGTCAGCCCGGCGGTCGAGGTGACGGCGTACCGCGACGGCTTTGGCAACTGGTGCCGGCGGCTTGAAGCGCCCGCCGGCCGCACCATCATCAGCACGTCGGCAATCGTCCGCGCCACCGGCCTCCCTGAGCCGCTCGCGCTCAAGGCCCCTCAGCATTCGGTGAAGGAATTGCCCGAGGAGACGCTGGTTTATCTTCTGGCCAGCCGATATTGCGAGACCGATCTGCTGACGGAAACCGCATGGAAGCTGTTCGGCAATACGCCGCTCGGCGGCGCGCGCGTGCAGGCCATCTGCGACTTCGTGCATCGCCACATCAAGTTCGACTACATGAAAGCGCGGCCGACGCGCACGGCGCTCGAGGCCTACAACGAGGGCACCGGCGTTTGCCGCGATTTTGCCCACCTGGCGATTGCGTTTTGCCGCTGCATGAACATCCCCGCCCGTTATTGCACGGGCTATCTGGGCGACATCGGCATGCCGCCCCCGTATGGCCCGATGGATTTCGCCGGCTGGTTCGAGGCCTACCTCGGCGGCCAGTGGCACGTCTTCGACCCGCGCAACAACATGGCCCGCATCGGCCGCGTCCTCATCGCCCGAGGCCGCGATGCGGTGGACGTCGCCATCACCACCACCTTCGGCCCCAACACCCTCGCCGGCTTCAAAGTCATCTGTGACGAAGTGGCAAAGCCGAAATGACTTGATCCGCCCACCGATTTGACACACCCGCCGCTCGGCGGTGAGATTCATGCGCCTAGCAGCCTCTCACGTAGCGGGATTTGGGAAGCAATTCCAGCAGATGCCACAGGCGCAAAAGAGTTTTGGAGTCGCGCAGATGCCCGAGAATGGAACGTCGAAACAGAAGTCGCTCGAATCATGGATCTGGGACGCCGCCTGTAGCATTCGCGGCGCGCAGGAAGCCCCCAAGTTCAAAGACTTCATCCTCCCGCTGATTTTTACCAAGCGGCTCTGTGACGTGTTCGATGATGAGCTTAATCGCATCGCCGAACAGGTCAGCTCGCGCGAGAAGGCTTTTAAACTTGTTGAGAAAGATCACAAGCTCGTGCGGTTTTATTTGCCGCTCAAGCCTCAAGATCCCAATGACGCCGTCTGGTCGGTCATTCGCAAACTTACCGGCCAGATCGGCCAGAGCCTCACGACCTACCTGCACGGCATCGCCAAAGCCAACCCAGCGCTCGAAGGCATCATCGACCGGATGGACTTCAATGCCACCACGCACGGCCAGCGCGATATCGACGATGACCGCCTCTCCAATCTCATCGAGCGCGTGAGTGGGAAGCGATTAGGACTGAATGACGTCGAGGCCGACATCATCGGCCGCAGTTACGAATACCTGATCCGAAAATTTGCCGAGAACAGCGGCCAGTCGGCCGGCGAGTTTTTCACGCCGCCAGAGGTCGCGCGAATCATGGCCCTGATCCTGGACCCCGATCCCGGCATGAGCGTCTACGATCCCTGCTGCGGCTCCGCCGGCCTGCTCATCGCCACCGAGCATGTGCTGGACGAAAAGATGAAGCTCCGCAGCAAAACCAAGTACGCGCCGCTGAAGATGCACGGCCAGGAATACGTCGCCACGACATGGGCCATGGCCAACATGAACATGATCATTCATGACATGGAGGGCTCGATCGAGATCGGCGACACCTTCAAAAGCCCCAAGTTCCGTTCAGGCGGAAGCGGCAACAAGCTCCAGACGTTTGATCGCGTCGTCTCCAATCCAATGTGGAATCAGGACTGGTTCAAGGAAGAAGATTACGACGCGGACGAGCTCAATCGCTTCCCGCAGGGGGCAGGCTTCCCCGGCGCGCAGTCGGCCGACTGGGGCTGGGCGCAGCACATCCTCGCCTCGCTGAACAAGGAAGGCCGCGCTGCAATCGTCCTCGACACGGGTGCCGCCTCGCGCGGCAGCGGCAACGCCAACAAAAACAAGGAAAAATCCGTCCGCCAATGGTTCGTCGAGCAGGACCTCATCGAAGGCGTCATCTATCTCCCCGAAAACCTGTTCTACAACACCAGCGCCCCCGGCATCCTGCTGTTCCTCAACAAGAACAAGCCAAAGGATCGCAAAAACAAACTCTTCCTCGTCAACGCCAGCCAGGTGGTGGAAAAGGGCGACCCGAAAAACTTCATCCCCGCCGCCGGCATCGAGCGGATCGCCACGGCATTCAATGCCTGGCAGGAAGAGGAGAAGTTTGCCAGGATCGTCGCGCGCGAGCAATTGGCCAAAGAGGACTACAACCTCTCGCCAAGTCGTTATATCCACGTCGCCGACGCTGAAACGCACCGCCCGATTCCGGAGATTCTGGAGGAACTGGAAGCACTGGACGCCGAGGCAGCGGAGGCGAACGCGGCGCTGCGGAGCGTACTTGAGAAGGTGGGGCTGTAGATGGCGTCGTGGAGGTACACAGCAGTCGCCGACGTCGCTACCCTCGTAAGTGGCGGTACTCCCTCTCGGAACGACCCCCGGTATTGGGGCGGAATGGTCCCATGGGTCACTTGCAAGGACATGAAGTCAGATCGGCTTGGGGACTCCTCCGAGCGATTGACCGACGCCGGCCTTGAAGCTGGCAGCCGCCTCGTTCCGCCGGGCTCAGTGCTGATCGTCATCCGCGGAATGATTCTCGCGCGCGATGTGCCGGTAGCGCTCGCGACCAAGTCGGTTGCCTTCAACCAAGACTTGAAGGCACTCCTACCCAAATGCGGAATCGACAGCGAGTTTCTGCTCTACGCGATAAAGTCGAAGGTCCGCGAGCTTCAGCAGATGACGGCGCGGGCGGCGCACGGCACAAAATCGCTGACGACGAGCAACGTCGCCAACTTGGAAGTTCCCTTTCCCCCGCTCGCCGAGCAGCGGCAGATCGCGGCGGTGTTGTCGGCGGTGCAGCGGGCGATCGAGCGGCAGGAGCGGCTTGTCGCCCTCACCGCCCAACTCAAAAAAGCCCTCATGCACAAGCTCTTCACCGAAGGCACGCGTGGTGAGCCGCTCAAGCAGACCGAGATCGGGCCGGTGCCGCAGAGCTGGACCGTCGCGCCGCTGGCGACATTCACCGAATCCTTCCAGTACGGCACGTCGGTTAAGTGTGGGTACGACGTCAAGGGATTGCCCGTGCTCCGCATCCCCAATGTTGTTGGCGGACATCTCGACGTGAGTGATCTGAAATATGGCAATCCGAAAAGGAACGAATTGGAAACGACTCGGTTGCGGATCTGCGATCTTTTGTTTGTTCGCACCAACGGCGTGCGCGAGAACGCCGGTCGCTGCTCGATGTACCGGGGCGAACTTGGCGACTCCTGCTATTTCGCGTCCTACCTGATTCGTGCTCGCCTTTGTGACGGCCTATTGCCCGGGTTCCTCGAGGAATACACACGAACGGAGGTCGGCGTGCGACTTCTCGCCGGTCGCGCCGCTCGTACCGCCGATGGGAAGTTCAACATCAACACGGGGACACTTGAGACGCTGCTTGTCCCGAAGCCGAACATCAACGAGCAGAAAACGATTGCCGGCGCGCTCGCGCTGATTGACACAAAAGCGCGCAATCACCTCGCTAGCAAGGTGACCCTCGAATCCCTCTTCCGCACGCTCCTCCACCAACTCATGACCGCGCAAATCCGCGTGCACGATCTGGACCTGTCCGCACTCGAACGCAAAGAAGCCGCGCAGGCGGTGGGAGCGGTTTGAATGGCGGCGCTACCCGGCGAGTTCGACACTGTTCCGGTATGCGTCCGGCGACAGGACGATGTGGTGGGTTCCTCATGACATACCGGATAAGATATGCGGCCGCGGTCGTGAAGGAACTGGAGAAAATGTCTCCCGATGTCGGGCGGCGCATCCGGTCAAAGATCAACCGGCTCTCGAACGGGCTCGCGGGCGACGTGAAACGGCTGACGGACTTCTCGCCGGAATACAGGCTTCGGGTTGGGGACTGGCGGGTGCTGTTCAATGTGGTGGGCGACACGATTTCCATCGAGCAGGTGCGCCATCGTTCCCAGGCTTACTGATGTGAGGAGCCATGATGTTGAAAGTGAAACCGGAATATCTGAGCAAGCGCGGGCGTCGCGAATTCGTGGTGCTGACGGTGGAGGATTTTGAGCGGATGAAAGAGGCGATCGAGGACGCCGAAGACCTCCGGGCCCTGCGGCAGGCCACTGCCCGCAACGCCAAGGCTCCCTACTACAGTGCCGCCCAGGTTGACCGCGCGCTACGGACGCGTTCGCCCCGGCGCAAGAAAGCGGGTTGATCGGTTGCCCACCCCCGGCGAGCACAAGACCGTCCAATCCCGAATCCTCGCGTACGCGCAGGAGATCGGCTGGACGTACGTGCCGCGGGGCGAGGCCCAGAAGCGGCGCGGGTTTGATCATTCCAAAGAGACAGCGTCAGAGCAGGCGGCGAATGCGTCGCCGTACTTCGACGACTTGCTTGACACGCAAGTGAGAAAGTTCAACCCGAAGTACGCCGAGGGGCCGGGGGCGCTGGTCGGCGACTGGCGCCATTTGCACGCGACCATCGCCGGCAATCGCGAATTTCTTGCTTACCTGCGCAACGGCAAAACTTTCTATGACAAGGAAGCTGGCCGCGAGTTGAATCTTGTCGTCATCGACTACGAGAAGCCGGATAAGAACGTCTTTGAGGTGACCGAGGAGTTTTATTGCCACAACGGCAAGCACGGCACCCGCGAAGACGTGGTGTTCCTCATCAACGGAATTCCGGTGCTGGTGATTGAGTGCAAGAACGCCACCAAGGATGAGGCGATCGCGCTGGGCGTCGATCAGGTGCGGCGATATCACACCGAGACACCGGAGATGTTTGTTCCGCAGATGGTTTTCACGGCAACCGAGGCGATCGGATTTTCCTACGGCGTCACCTGGAACCTGATCCGGCGAAACATCTTCAACTGGAAAAACGAGCAGAAAGGAAATTTGGAGGCGAAGGTCAAAAGCTTTTGCAGCCGCGAGCATGTGCTGGCGCTGCTGAAGGATTACATCCTGTTTGCGGAGAAGGATGAAGAACTGCAAAAATTCATTCTTCGCCAACACCAGACGACGGCGGTCCAGCGCGTGATGGACCGCTGCCTCACGACTGAACTGAAGCCGGAAAGGCGGCGCGGGCTCGTGTGGCACACGCAAGGCAGTGGCAAGACCTTTACGATGATCAAGGCCGCCGAGCTGCTGTTCAGGGCGGCCGAAGCGGACAAACCGACCGTGCTGGTGCTGATCGACCGCAACGAATTGGAAGACCAGATGCTGCGCAATCTGGCGATGCTGGGGATCGGCAACATCCAACACGCCCATAGCATCGCGGCGCTGAACAAGCTGCTGAAGGATGACTATCGCGGCATCGTCGTCTCGACGATCCACAAGTTTGCGGGGATGCCCGCAAACCTCAATACGCGGCCAAACATTTTCGTGCTGATCGACGAAGCCCACCGCACGACCGGCGGAGACCTGGGCAACTACCTGATGGCGGGCGTGCCCAGCGCCGTGTTCGTCGGATTCACCGGGACACCGGTGGACAAAACGGTGTACGGCAAGGGGACGTTCAAGACCTTTGGCACCGCCGACCCGGATGGATACACGCACAAATACTCGATCCGCGAGAGCATCGAAGACGGCACGACGCTGCCGCTCTACTACAACCTGGCGCCCAACGAAATGCTCGCCAGCCCGGAATTGATGGAGAAGGAATTTTGGTCGGTTGCCGAGACGCAAGGCGTTACCGATATTGAAGAGCTGAACAAGATCCTCGATCGCGCGGTGAATCTAAAAAACTTCCTCAAGGGCGATGAGCGCGTGGATAAAATCGCCCGCTTCGTGGCCGAGCATTACACCAAGAACGTCGAGCCGCTGGGATACAAGGCATTTCTGGTGGGCTTGGATCGGCCGGCGTGTGCCAAATACAAGAAGGCGATGGACAAATATCTGCCGCCGCAATATTCCGAAGTCGTCTATACGGGGACCAACAGCGACACCAAGGAGCTGAAAGAGTTCCACATTGACGAGAAAAAGGAGAAGCAGGTCCGCAAGGATTTCGCCAAGGCGGGGAAGCTCCCGAAGATTCTAATCGTCACCGAGAAGCTGCTGACCGGCTACGACGCGCCGGTGCTCTACGCGATGTATCTCGATAAGCCGATGCGCGACCATACTCTCTTGCAGGCGATCGCGCGGGTGAACCGGCCATACGAGGTGGACGAGGGAGATAGAAAGGAAACGCGCAAGCCGCACGGGTTTGTTCTCGATTTTGTCGGCATCTTCGACAAACTGGAAAAGGCGCTGGCGTTCGACAGCGACGAGATCAACGCGATCGTCAAGGACCTGGGGCTGCTGAAGGTGCTGTTCAAGAACAAGATGGAGCTCAAGGCCCCGCAGTATCTCAAGCTCGTTACACAGGGATTCAACGACAAGGACGTGGACGGCCTGATCGAGCATTTCAGGGACAAGGAACGCCGCAAGGAATTCTTCAAGGAGTACAAGGAACTGGAGATGCTCTACGAGATTATCTCCCCCGACGCATTCCTACGGCCGTTCATCGACAACTATACCTCACTGAGCGCGATGTATGCGGTAGTGGCCAAGGCATACACCAAAACGGTGTACGTCGATAAGGCGTTTCAGCGGAAGACCAACGAGCTGGTGCAGAAACACGTCACGTTGAGCCCGATCGCAGCCGTGACTGACTTCATTGCGATCAACGAACAGACAATCGACCTGATTAAGCAAAAGCACGGCGGCGACGACACGAAGGTCATTAACCTAATCAAGAGCATTGAGAAGACGGCGGAAGAGGAATCGGGCGACCCGTTTCTGGTCGCGATGGCCGACCGCGCCAAGGCGATTCAGGACAGCTACGAGGACCGCCAGACCTCCACGCAGGAAGCGATGGACGAACTGCTGGCGGAGATTAAGCGGAACGAACAGCGCAAACGCGAGCAGGCGGAAAAGGGTTATGACTCGCTGCGTTACTTCGTTTTCACCTCGCTGCAGGAAGCGGGAATCAACAACGGCGACAGCGTGAGCGCGAAGGTGGCCAGGGCGTTTGTGGATCATCCGAATTGGCAGGAGAGCGAGGCGGACCTGCGCGAACTGCGCAAGGCGGTCACATTTGCCGTCTATGCGGAGATGGACGATCTGGACAAAGTGGCGGCGATTGTTGAAAAGCTACTGGCCAAGCTGGTCATTGGGACGGGTGGTCGATGAGACGTTCGGCACCACGGGAAACGTTTGAGCAGCAAATACGCGACTGGGCGGCGCGACTGGAAGTCCACGTTCGATCAGTCGCGATCCGCAAGATGCGCCGCAAGTGGGCAAGCTGTTCGACCGCAGGACGCCTGACATTCGACGAGTCCTTGCTGCGCAAGTCGCGAGAATTGCAAGATTACGTGATCGTCCACGAGTTGCTGCACGTCAGCGTGCCGAACCACGGCAAGCTTTGGAAGAGTCTCATGCGGGCGCATCTTGGCGATTACGAAGCCCTCGAAACGCGGCTCAATCGACGCAAAGAAAGTCAGTGAAGGCGCCTTTCGCGCGGAACGAGCGATCATCAACTGGTCGGCAAATAAGGCGAGCGAGGCAAGAGCGGCAGCCCCGAGCAGTGGAAGACCAACGGTCCGGGGCTTGGCCGAAAAAAAATTTTCGCACGCTGGCGATAGTTTCTGATCGCCCGCAACTCCTCGCCGCCACGACAGTTAACGTAACCCGAACAAGTTCCATTTTTCGCGCGGCAAAAATCTTTGGATTTTTGTTTTTGGATGTCAGGATTTCGAAGGAGGGCCGATGCGCAAGTCATTGTTTTGCAGTCGTTTACATGGCGCAAAATCGCAGGCCCCCGGTGCGCAGCGATAAGTCAGGGCCGGGTCATTACTTAGGGAACAAAAAGCTGACAAAATGCTAGTATAATAGAGGCGAGCGCTTTTCCGGACATGACCAAACAAATTATTTATTTTGAGGGCAATAATTTGATGGCTCGAGCGTTATAGATATTGGATCGTCGCTCTTTGACAACTGAATGAAGCAGGAGGAATTAACCGCAGATAAACGCGGATGAACGCAGATTGATCCAGCGCATCGAGTTATCCGCGTTCATCGGACTTCGGCGAGCTCAGTCGAGTCGCGTTTATCTGCGGTTCATAAGTTCTTTTCGGGCGGATGCGATGAAACATGCAGC
This sequence comes from Humisphaera sp., assembly GCA_036276235.1. GTDB lineage: Bacteria > Planctomycetota > Phycisphaerae > Tepidisphaerales > Tepidisphaeraceae > JANWHF01. The sequence goes on from DATBDZ010000018.1 coordinate 24,779, forward strand.
AGGGGTACATGAAACCAAATGATTTAAAATTTGTTTCAAAACGTTTCATCAAGGAGTTCCAAGTTTCGAGTTTCGGGTTTCGGATTCTTAACCTGAAACTTGAAACCAGAAACCAGAAACTTCCTCCAATGCAACGTGCAACCTTCGCGGATGCAACGGATTGGTGCGAAATCCGGTTCTTCCGCACATTTGGTGATTCGGCTCGTGTCATCACGGCGGACTTGGCGAGTTGAATTTTTTACGGCGCTCGGGCATTCGCGCGGAGGCGTAGTAGGTCAATGTTGCCTCTGCCGTACATC
>DATBDZ010000019.1:0-42380 GCA_036276235.1 Humisphaera sp.
TTTACTCCTGTTTGCGTGGTTGTGCTGAGTCAGATTTTACGGATTGTATGCAGGCCGGCGGCAGTCGCCGGCGATGGGGTTATTGTCTATATCCGGGGAGGGTCGTCCACCAGTCTTCGGCTCCGTGCGGAATGTTTCAAGTCGCCAAGAGCGTATATTATATCAATGGCCTACGAGCTATTCCTCGCTCACTTGGTCCAATCGCCCGCTCATGAGGCAGAAGATCTAGTCGGTGTGGCGCACTCGGTCGCGATTGCCTGCCTCCCTCCGTCCGACGAGCGATGGTTTGTCGGCGAAGCCGAGCCCGAAGGATTTGAGATCGAGATGCCCTTGGGTTCTGTGGCTGTGAGTACAATTCATGTCGCGGTTCGCCTGGATGGCATTGACCTAAAGACCGCGAGATTGATTTTTGAGATCGCAAGAAGGGCGAAGTTGGACATTGTAAACGCCGGTGGACATCCACCGATTCTGCTGGGTGATGCCGCGCACTTCGACTTTCTTTCACCGGCGCTGCAGAGTGAGAACCCGGTCTTATGCAATTCGGCAGAAGAACTTTACGGCTGCCTCTCACCAAACTTCGACTTTCAAACTGACGAGAAGCGCGACTCAATTCGACGGCGCGATCGGCTCTATGGCCAATGGACGCACAATCATTATGTTCGATCAATCGGCTTCGGTGATCCCGAACCCAACGTCCCCGGCTTGGGCCGTTCGCGCGGCGAGGAGCCAATATATTTGGAAATGAAGCCAAACGAGCGTGGACTGCTCATGCACCGCCGTTTTGGGAGGTTCATCAGAGAGAAGATCAAGGCCGGCAGTCAGATGCCCGACGGTGGTGGGACTGGCGGGTCATCATGGGAAATCCGCATTCCAACCGGAGATGTATTCGGCTGCCTGTATCTCTCGGGCTATCACTTTAGCGACGACCGTGAAGCGTCGCGCGAGCATCGTATCCAACTCTGGAAACAAATTCTGTCAGAGTTTGCTCGGACGTCGGGACGACGGACCGCGACGATCAATGGGCATCAGTTTTCTGTGAGCGATGGCAGCAGCTATGCCATTGCTGAGTGCGAAAGCCGCCGCGCAAATGACGACGACGGCTGACTCGTGCGGGATGGCCCCCGCCGTTTACGGTAATGTTTGCACCAAAGCCGGAAAGACATGAACCAAGTGGATTGCCGTAGCGTGCCGTTGTAAAATGATTGCAAAGGCATTCCATGAAGACGATCCGCGCGGTTTATCGAGACGGCACGCTCCAACCCCTTGACCCTGTGGATCTTCCTGAGAACACGCGCATCACGGTTGCGCTGCTCGATGGTGACGATCTGCCGGCCGATGCGATCGGTGAACTCGCGGGCAAGGATACATCCTTTCAATTCCTGAACGATCCGCGCGAGGACATCTACAGCGAATCCGATGGCGAGGCCCTGTAGCGATGGCCAAGCCGCTTAATCACGGCGATGTCGTACTCGTGCCATTCCCGTTTTCCGATTTGAGCGGAACAAAGGTTCGCCCCGCCGTTGTCATTTCGGCTGATCCTCAAACCTCAGAACTGATTCTCGCGTTCATCACGAGCGTTCTCACAAATCGCTCGCCGCGTGGTGCCGAAGTGGAACTACTTCGCACGGACGCGGAATTCCGTACGGCCGGCCTAAAAGGCGACTCGCTCGTCCGCTTGGACAAGCTTGTCACGTTGTCCAGCAGCATGATCTCGCGCCGACTTGGAAAAGCAGGCGCGGCAACACAAACAAAGATCGCGGCGGCGCTCCGTCGATCGCTAAATCTCTGAGGTCATTTTGGTTTGCTTCTTCCAGTCGCGCGTTGTCACTCTTCCGCCCCCAAAACTATTTTGCCACGCCACCTCAACGAGTGATCGATGGATATTCTGATGGGGAACAGTTCCACCCGTTCTATGCATGCGGCGATGATTCCGGCAACCGAACGCCTCTCGTCCTGAAGGTATTTCCAATAAAAGCTGTGGAGTTGGATTGGTTTAAAAACGAGTCGCGCAAGTGCGGATTTAAGCTATCGGGGCTGGGGTACGAAGTTCATTTTGGATTCGCCGGGCGGGCCTCCGCGCAAGCCGGTTTACGAAGATACACGAAGCCTCGGAGACTGGGACCAGGGCTATTGCGATGAGGCCATGATCTGGCTGCATCAGCCGACGATCGCAGCACGGTAACCACAAACCATTCGGCATGTCAGATGGGCCTCCCCCACATAGCGGCTCTGCGCAACGGCGAAACCGTCTCATTCCGTCCTCGCGGCAATTCGATGAGCGGGAAGATTGAGTCGGGCCAGCTCCGCAGCGTTGTGCGGCGTTCTCTTCAAACGCCCACGGAGCTTGAGGAGCTGAGGGACGGTGCTTACGCGATCGATTCTTGGCCCGCCGAGCCGACTGATTCGCCGACATCGCCGCTCCGTGGGACTCCGGGCGCAGGACCGATTCGCGCGGGCGGCCCGTGAAGTGGCAGGGTTGGCGGGCAGCGGTGCTGGAAGACACCGATGGCGTCGCGCGGACGCACCGGACTCCAAGCGTCGAAGCCCCATCGACTTCAAGAAAGCCGCGCCTGAAGAACCCGGGCGAACTCGCGAGCCAGCCCTAAGCTCGCATTTGCAAAAAATTTTTCACGCGTCGCCCGCGTGCCTGGATCGCCCGCAACTTCTCGCAGCCGCGCGGGTTACGATGATCCTCATGCACCGCATTTATTGGCGGGGAAAAAATCTTGGAATTTTTCTTTTCGAAGGCCTGATTTCGGGCATTTTTTCGATCTGTAACTCAATATTTTACAGGTATTTACGCGATGGGCCCAGGGTGAAAATCCGTAACTCCTTGAGGCTGCGGCACTTATCCGAACAAAAACTTGACGCCGTGCTATACAATAGAGAGACGTGTTTTTCGAGAGCGCCAGCTATGCTAACAAATTGCTTATGTTCATGACAATAATTTTAGGGCTCGTGCGTTATATTCAGTTGTCAAAGAGCGACGATCAGCATTTAGGCACAGGATCGCGCGCAACATCGGGGCTGGTGAACAAAGTGTTGCGCCGAATGTTGAAAGATGTGGCGCGAAGTGCGGGTTACGTCTGTTAGCCTTGCGAAATACCGGACCGCTCCGCTATGAAACATGCAACGGGAGTAAATGCAACGGAATGATTAATAAAACGTTTCAAAAGGTTTCATGGCCCCCAATCAGTAAGTCGCCGGCTGTTAGTTGCTGGTTGCCGGTGGAGAATCCGTGGAGAGAGTCGGCCCCGCGTCGTGACCGACCGGAGCAATCCTTAAAGCGGCTTGCGCCGCCGGCCGGATTTGTTTTCGAAAACCTTCAGGGGCAATTTCGCAACGGCTGCGTTGATCTCCGCTGAGCCGTCATCGGCGGTCAGGTCGGCGAGCTTGTACTCGTGAATATCCGCCGCACCGTCTGCCGTGGCCTGGACGCAGACTTGGCCGCCGGCGCTCTGGGTCTTGCTCAGAAGCGCCAGTGCCGTCCCGAATTTGCTGTAGATCATGAAGCTTCTTTACTCCCGGCGAAGGGAAATGGCCACGGTTTACTCCTCATTGCGTATTGTGCTGAGTCAGAATTAAAGGATTGAGCTCAGGCCGGCGGGGTCGCCGGCTTATGGAGTTATTGTCTATATCGGGGAAGGGTCGTCCACCCGCGGGATGGCGGGTCCGTTCGATTTCACGTTCAATTGCGGGAGGATCACGCGACAATGCCTGCAAGCGACCGGTGTGAAGCGGCGACGGTTTGTAGTAGAAGTATCAATCGATGAGGTAGCAATCCGGTACGCTCTCATCAAGATGATCAATGGGATCGTGGTCAGGAGAATCACATCATGACAACCAGATCGCTGAAATTAATTCGATGGGCTCTGGGTGCGGGGACGGCTTTTCTGGCGGCGGCGGCCTCCGCGCGCGCCGGCCAACTCCCTCAATACGCCTACCTTTCCGGGGCTTTGGAGCCGGAAAAGAGTTTCCTTGAGAAGATCGATCCCGCGGATAAGGGCAAGTTCCTCCACTACCATATCTTTCTGAAAACCGCTGCGGGCGTCGAGTATGAGTGCGTGATCGATGTGAACGACTTGACGCTCACGGTGCCAGTCACTTATCGGATCGTGTCTCTTGTCGAAACCAGCGACGCCGACCTCGCGGCAGATTTCGGTCCGATTTTCACGGCCACGCAAGACCTTCACATCATTAGCGATGTGAGTGTCGGTCTGACGCCCGGTGACGATGGAAAGCGGGCGGCGGGAGCGCTCGACTACGAGCGACATCAGGGACTTTTGAAAGCGATTCGCGGCGTGCCCTGGCAGCAGGCGACGGCGCAGACAACCGCCGACCCATTGCAGTGGGCGTTGCCTGCATTCGACAAGTTGTTGAAACCATTCGTGAGCACGAATCGGTTCCGGCGCACCTTCATTACCTCGACTACGGCCTACGTCTTCGGACAGCCGTTTACGTCGCCGGGCCACGGGATGCATGTCGTTCACCAGAACCAGGCGGATACCAACCCCGCCCACAACGGCAACGATGCGACCTGGCAGGACGGCGGCGTCATCGTCGAGCGGCGCGGGACGACGACGATCCCGCTTTTGCATAACGGCGAGATTACGCTGGAAACGTTTCCCTATTTGAGTCGTCAAGTTCTCATGACCCGATTCAATGCGCAAACGGACTTCAGCGTGGAGAGCAACGACCTAAGTCCTACGGCGCCACCGGGCCAACCGGCCACCCCTGTCATCGAGTCTTTTCCCGCCGGAGGCATCAGCGGTGACGTCCGCACGTATGGTCCCTTTCGAGCGGCAGAACTGGAAGTGACTACGTCTGCTGCTCACGGCGTACCTGCCGGGCCGAATTCGTCGCCGCAAATCCAGGTATTGGTGAAGAATGGCGCTTTCACCGACTTGAACGACAAGGGTGACTTCACGGTCACCGACCACGCAATGGATGGCAGCGCAGCGGGCCGGGTCTTCGCGCGCGCTTACAGCCCGCTCCAGCAGTTCTTTTTTCCCGTCGGATTTCCGCCAAGGCGGTGGATACGTATCAATATTTATCCGTCTTACTACGTGCGGACGATCGAGATTGACCCAGGCAGCTGGAACGACAGCGAAGCCGACGCGACACTGACAATCAAGCACCATTGACCCCGCGAAGATAGATCAAATCCGTCTTTGCTTCGTCTCTTCGTGGCTTCGCGTGACATATTCTGGCTGGCGTCTGACAGCGCCGAATCGCAGCGCTGGGAGGATCCGGGCCCTCGCTCAGGCTCGTTCCCGGCGTGGCGGATGGGACTTGTGGCGCGAGCGATCCCCGCAAGATTGAAATTGTTCACCACGCCGTGAACGAGTGTAACGAGGGCACGGATCTGCGCAATCACTTCACCGACTTGGCGGCGATGACTTTGATCTTGTGGATCGCCGGCGGCTGGGCGAGCAACTCGTCCGCTTTGGACATCAGGGCTTTGGCGATTGGGCCGTTGAGGTGAGCCTCGCGGGCTTCTTCGGTTTCGAAGGTGTCGAAGATGCCGAACGAGTGATCGTCCTCGGCAATGGCGTACCACGTCACCGTGCCCGGCTCGGCCTGGGCCATCGTGACGGCGGACTTGAGCAGTGCTTCCACATCGCCGGCTTTGCCGGGCTTGGCTTTGAGGTGGGCATAGATCGCGAATTTCAGCATGGGAATCTCCATTCGACTCGCTGCGCTCGCTCATGGCGGGCCGTGGATCGGCACGCAAACTCATGGCGGGCTTTTTCACTCGCTGCGCTCGCTCATCGCGGGCCATCGACCGGGGGCACAACTGATGCGCGCCGGGCCGGGCGACGCAAACTCACGGCGGGCCAGCGACCGAATGATAGGCTTCCGTTGTGAAGGAGCCGCCTTAATTCTCCTGCGCTCGATACAGGTAATCATGATACGCATTACTGATGTCATGGCGGCTCAGGATTCCCAGCAAGGTTTTGGAATCGTCGGATTTGAGGACGGGCAATGCCTGCGAGCGTGTGTTGCGGACTTTTCGCAGAGCCGCGGCGAGGCTCTCTTCCGGCGTGATCGTAGGAAATTTTCCGTAGGAGAGATCGCGGGCGACGACCAGGCCGTCATCGGGGACGGGGGCGCCCAGGATCGCACGGATGTCGTTCAGATCGATGACGCCGCAGAGCGAGCCGTCGGGGCAGAGCACGGGGAAGATCGGCTGCATCGTCGTCGAGACCACGCTCAGCACATCGCGCAGCGAAGTATCGCGCTGGAAGGTGATAACCTTGCTGTCTCCTTTTACGCATTGGGAGACGGGGATGCGTTCGAGCACGTCGAAGAAATATTCGCCGGCGTGTGCCCCGGAATCGACGCGGGCGTTGACCTGCTTCTCATACATCGAGATGGTGCGCGGCGTGAGCAAGAAAGCGATGGCGTTGGTGAGCATGGAAGGGACGAGCAGGCCGTACCCGCCGGTCATTTCGGAAACCATGACCAGCGAAGAGACCGGCGTCTTGGCCACGCCGGCGAAGAACGCCGCCATCCCCACCAGCGCGAAGGCGGCGGGCTGGGTGATGATGTGCGGGGCGAGATGATGGAAGAGCGATCCGCAGAGCCAGCCGAGTAATCCGCCGATCACCATCGATGGCGCGAACACGCCGCCCGATCCACCCGAGCCGATCGTCAGCCCCGTGGCAATCATCTTGACAAACAACAGGATGATGGCGAGTTTCCAGGCGAGGTTGCCGTTGATGGCCAGTTGCACCCAGCCGTATCCCATGCCCAACACTTGCGGGATAAACAGACCCACGACGCCCAGGGCGATGCCGCCCAGCGCGGGCTTAAGGTGATTTGGTATGGGGATCGCGCGAAACAGATCGCGCATTTTGTAAAACACCTTGACATACAGCGCGCCGACGGCGACGCAAATCACTCCGAGCAGCGCGTAGAACGCCAGCTCAGTCGGATGAACAAACTCGAGCTGGGGAACGTCGAAAATCGGCCCCCAGACACCGGTGATGCCGCAGTAAACCGAGTAGCCGATGATGGCGGCGACAAATGCCGGCACGAGCGCCGCCGATTCAAACTCGGTATCGCGGTAAAGCACTTCAACGGCAAAGAGCGCTCCGCCGAGCGGCGCGCGGAAGATCGCGCCGATGCCCGCGCCCGCGCCGGCGAGCAGCAAGATGCGCCGATCGCGGTCGCTGGCTTTGAGCCATCCGGCGAGGCTCGATCCAAAGCCCGCGCCGATCTGTGCGATCGGCCCTTCGCGGCCCGCCGATCCGCCCGTGCCGATCGTCAGCACCGATGCGATTGTCTTGATGAACGGAACGCGTCCGCGAATGATGCCGCGATTGCGATGAAAAGCGCCGATGACGGCGTCGGTCCCATGCCCCTCGGCCTCGGGCGCCAGGGAATAGATGAGCACCCCCGTGAGCAATCCGCCGAGGGCGGGAGCGAGCAGGAGAAACCATCTTCGCCCCGGCGGCTTGGCGATGCGCCCGTTTCCTTCCGCGCCAGCGGCGGGCATGACATAGTCGGCACCGCGCACGAGAACGATGTCGCTGACTTCATCCAGGAGAAATGAAAACGCCACCGCCCCCAACCCCGCGACGATGCCAACCAGAATACTTAATGTCACGACGTGGCCGGTGTGAACTTTGAGCCATCGAAGCGCCCGCCTGATTCGCGGATACGCGGCAGGACCGGGCTCGGGCGTTTGCGATGCGTCAGCAGGGGTTTGCGTCATCGAAGGGGATTCTAACGCGGTTCATAGGGTCCGGTACACTATCTATGGGAGCCAAAATATCTGGAGTTCGCATGAAGCGTATCATGGCACTCATTGACTTCTCCCCGATCACCGCGGCGGTGCTCAGCATCGCCAGCGACATGGCCCGCGCTTTCGATGGCGAGCTGATCCTGCTTCACGTCGCCACCGCCCAATCCGAATTGGCGAGCGATGAAGCGCGACACGAGACTCTCAGCGATGCCGACCCGCAAACCGACATCGCACATGCATCCGAACGGCAGATGAGCGTATTAAAACTGGCGTTGAACAAAGTAGGTGTGAACGTGACGGTGATCGTCGCGCCCGACCCGCGCCCCGGCGCCAGCCCGATCGCGAAGATTGCGGAGCAGATCGCCCGCCACTCGCCCGACCTGATCGTCCTCGGCTCGCACGGCCACGGCCGCCTCCATCAGCTCCTGGCCGGAAGCACGAGCGATGCAGTGATGAGAAGAGCCGTGTGCCCCGTGGTGCTCGTGCCGTTCCGGATGGCGGACGGGGAATTAAATTTCCGCGCTGATTGATTTCCGATCGGTCTATACCATTCGCCTCGAATGCCGCCGTCGGAATCATCTTCGAGCCGTCGCGGCGGCGGCGCGATGTGGGTGGCCGCCGCGGAGATGGCGGCGATCTATCTGATCAGCACGATCCCCACGCCTCTTTATGCGATCTACCAGGAGCGGTTTGGGTTTTCGCAGATCATGTTGACGCTGATCTATGCCGTCTATGTTGTCGGCACGACCGCGGCGATGTTTTTTCTGGGCCGCGTTTCCGATCAAATCGGGCGGCGGCCGGTGGTGCTGGTTTCGCTGGGGATCGTCGCCGCCAGCGCGTTCTGCTTCATCGCGGCGCGCGGCGTGGTTTGGCTGTTTGCGGCGAGGGCCCTCAGTGGTCTGGCGATCGCACTGGCTTCGGGAGCCACCGCCGCCTGGATCCTGGAACTGGAGCCGGCGAAAGACAAGGCCCGGGCCGCGCGCATTACCACTGCCGCGAATCTGCTGGGCCTTGGCGTGGGGGCGCTGGCCGCGGGCTTGCTTGCGGAATATGCACCTTCGCCGCTTGTGCTTTCGTATGTCGTGTTCCTGGTTGTGTTGCTGCCGATTTCCTGGCTCAGCGCGCGGCTGCCGGAAACAATCAAAGATGCTGAGCCGATGGAGAAGATCTCGATGCGTCCGCGGATCGGGGTTCCGCGCGATCTTTGGATGCGGTTCCTTCCGCCGGCCGTGGCGGCGTTTGCGGTTCTCTCGGTGATGGGTTTCTATTCGGCGCTGATTCCAACGTTGCTCAGCGGCGCGCTGCAAAATAAGAATCACGCCGTCGCGGGTGCTGTCGTGGCTGAGCTGTTTGTCCTCGGAACATTCGCCGTGGCATCATTTCCGCAACTCGGCGAGCGCGCCGGCTTGATGATTTCGCTGGCGCTGCTGTTGCCCAGCATCGGGGCGCTGCTGGCGTCTGAAGCGATGCATTCGATGTGGCTGCTGATTGCCGCTACCGTGATCGGAGGGGTTTCGACTGCCGTGGGCTTTCAATACAGCCTGGAGGCCGTCAACAAGATGGCGCCGAAGGAGAAGCGTTCGGAAATCATTTCGATGTACATGATCTTCTGCTACGCCGGCGTCTCGCTGCCCGTGGTGGGCATCGGCGTTCTATCGACCTGGATGCGGCCGCTGATCGCAGATGCGATCTTTGCGGGTGTGGTTGGCGTTCTGGTGATCGCGTCACTGATCGGAGGGGTGATGTTGGCACGGAAGGATAGTTGAACGAGGAGAATCCCGGTTTCGGCTTGTGCCGTTTTCCTTTGACCGGTCCGCATGACGTGACTACGTTATCGCGCGATGCACTACGTCGCTCCCATTCCAATCATCTTCGGCGTGGCCGGTGCGGCTGTCGGGCTGTTGTGGCTCACCGCTGCCGGTTCCAACGAAGACGGTGGACCGGAGGCGAATTTGTTTTTTCTTTTCGGTATTTGGTACATCGGCATCAGGGTGCTGAAGGCGCTGTGCAGCGAGCCGATGAGCGTCCTTCCGGCATTCGGCATCCTTTTCGGGAGCGCGGGTTTGATCTGGCTGGGTGTTGTAATGCTTTGACTGGGGGAGTCGACGGCTATCGCCATAGGTGGCTCGCCACCATATCCTCCAAAGTATTCGCGGTACGAGGACAACATCAATGCCAACCACTGAAATCCGCTTCGACGACGGGGCGGCGTATGAACGATACATGGGGAAGTGGAGCCAGCTTGTCGGCGAACTTTTCCTCGACTGGCTTGCGCCAAAACGTGGCCTGCGATGGCTCGACATTGGTTGCGGCAACGGAGCGTTTACTGAAATGCTCATCCAGCGATGTGCGCCCGCTTCGGTAGATGGGATCGATCCATCCGAAGCGCAGCTGGCCTATGCGCGCTCGCGGCCCGCATTGCGTGCCGCGCAGTTTCGCATGGGCGATGCGATGGCGCTGCCATTCCCGGATGAAACTTTCGACACGGCGGTGATGCCGCTGGTGATTTTCTTCGTTCCCGAGCCGGCCAAAGGCGTCGCCGAGATGGCGCGAGTGGTCCGCCCCGGCGGCATCATTGCAGCTTACGCGTGGGACATGCCCGGCGGCGGTTTTCCCTATGACGCATTGTGGAATGAGTTGCGCGCGATGGATGCCGCGGTTCCGATGCCGCCGAGCCCTGACGCGTCGCGGATTGACGCCATGCGGGACTTATGGACCGGTGCGGGCTTGGCCGGCGTGGAAACGCGCGAGCTGACGGTGCAACGAACCTTCGCCGATTTCGACGACTATTGGACAACCATCCTCGGCGGCCCAAGCGTCGGGCCAACGATTGCCGCAATGGCGCCGGAGAGTCTGGCGCATCTCAAAGCGCGGATGCGGGATCGGTTGGCGACGGATTCCGCCGGGCGGATTACTTACAGCGCGCGGGCGAATGCGGTGAAGGGGTCGGTGGCGAATTGAGAGCGGTGTGTTTCGGACGTCAAAAGGAAGCCAGAACGTTTCTCGGTTTAACTCGCGTGCGGGTTGAGAAGTAGACCCTATGCCGCCCATGAGCGGCGTTTATTTTTTTTTCGTCCAAGCCAATCGCTCGCCGCAACACTTCGGCGACGTTCACCAACGGCGCTGCTGTTCGGAGTAGACCGCGACAACGCTCTTGAACCGGTGGCCGTTGCGCCTCCTGAAAACAACGACCTTTGCGTTCGCTCAGTCGTCATCCACCTTCCACTTCTCCAAATCATCCACCGGCCGCGGAAGTCTACCCTCAAGCCACTCGGCGCACATATCCGGCGTGAACGTGGGCTCTTTCGACTCGATCACCCAGGATAAGAATTCGACCCCGCCATTCATATATGGCGGTGGAGACACTGGCATGAAGACGATCGGCAAACGATTCTCCAGCGAAACATAGTTTAAGACATGTCCAAGCTCCTGAACGTGCCTCCAAGCCAGGGGATGTGTCGTAACCAACGAGAACTTCACCCACCAATTCCCATTCTCGAAGGGACCATGTCCGATCGATTTTCGTCCCGCCGGCAAATCGATGGCAGGCAATCTCTCAAGGAATGCAAGCAACTGTTCAAAGTCCGGTGAGGTAGCCATGGCGATCTACTTTACGATCAACTTTTATTGACCGGACATCGGAATACTGCAACCCGATCCGAACAATGGATCACTTCCGCATTGCTGGCGTATGTGTGATGCCCACCAGCAACCCTTCGGGCCCCAGCAGGCGCGTGACGGTTTGGCCCCAGGGTTCCGTTCGCATCGCCACCAGCAGCGTGTAGCCCTGCGACTTCAGCTCGGCGGTGGCGTTCTCGATGTTCTCCACATCAAATTCGATCCACGCCTGCGGCACCGGGAGATCGCCGGGCCATTGATCCGTTCCGAAGCACGACTCCGCCGCCTGCGCCAGCGGCCACAGGGCAAAATGCTTCACGCCATCCAGCTCGCCGGTGTGCAGATAGCCGCTGGCGTCTTCCTTGAACGGAAGTCCCAGCGTTTCACAATAGAGCTTGTGGCTCGCGGCCGCATCGCGAACGATCGGGCCGAAGCCGGCGACGAATAGGACTTCGATGTTTTTCGGTGATTTCATGGTGGATCTCGTAGCCAGCGTGGGTCATGGGACCTTCGCGATCGCTGCGTTTGAGATATCCGTCACGACCTTGCGGAGAAGTTCCCACGTTTGGCGGTGGTACTGCTCGGGAATATCGATGCGCTGGCCGTCTTTGTAACGGGCTAGATTTCCTGTCTTGGCCCCGTAGGTTTTGCTGGCGACGCCGCGGTTGTGGACAAGGACATCACGCGAAGCTTTGGCCTCGGCGATCTGATCGATCTCAGTTGGCGTCGGGCAAGCTAACTTGGCCTTGTCGTTGAGATACCTAAACCAATCCACCGGTCGTTCATATGACAGCCCGATGAGTTCCTTGTTGACAACAAGCAATGTCATCGCATCCTTGTCCGGTGCATCGAGAATATCCTTAAAGATGAGTTGCTTGCCGCCGAGACTGTGGGGATACGACATTAGCCAGAGCCGCAAGATGTCGAAGAAGAAGTTTTCAAAGATCGAGATGAATTGTTGGAACGTTGCTTCGGCGAGTTGTTCGGCGACATATCCGCGCGACTTACCGGCGAGATCAGCTTGCGTCGTCACCGTACCTGTCGTGTCATTCTGGACGGAGAAAGTGTCCCCGGCCACCGCGAATCGCCGCACGATGTCCCAGGCGATTTTGGTGTCCGTGTAGTAATCGTGGGCCGAATGGAGGTCTGCGATCGCCCGGTCGCGTAAAGCCTGAATGTCGGCGGCAAGTGCCATCCAGATGGTCTCTTAACGGGCGTTGTCCAGAAGCGCCTGAACCAACTGGGCATCCCCTTCGCGCCCCAGATTTACCACGGCAATGTACGGGCCGCCGTTCAATGAGATCACGTTTTCCTCAACCCAATAGCGAATCTGTCGTTCATCGAGAATCCGTTTGACTTCGTCAATTTGACTGACCGGAACATCAATAAATGGCCCGGCGGTGCCGTCGGTCGAGACGCGCAGACGTTGTTGAGTTGTGGAATCAGTCATGGCTTAGACCTCTTCGATCCGCTGACATGCAATCATAAGCGCTATGGACCCGGCCTGCCAAGAACGGTGGTGGATTCGTCGGGAAGCGCACCCGCTACAGCGGGTAGGTCCATTACCCTTTCAACTGCCAAAGGATAATGTCCCAAATGCGCAGCACGGATAGCGTCCGCCCAACGTGTGCACGCATCGCGAGTAAGCACGAAAGTGTGCCCGGCGCACGAACCTGATCGTAGACGCGCTTGACCCACGGTACCCAGGGCTCCTTCACCGAAGTTGCATACCAGCCCGCCACGCGGTTATCCCAGATAGGGCCGAGATTCGGGCGCAACCGATGAAAGAGCTTCGCGGAAGCGGTACTTCCAAAGCCACGAATGCTGTCGATGACGTCCAAGGCATCGCCAACCTTTTGTACTTCAAGCGTCAGCTGCGCATCGTCGAGGTCTTCAAGAGAGCTCTTACTCACCGGCCTCACGACATCCGCAATTTCATCGCGTCGGCGCCAAGCTTCAGTCATCGCCGACATCGGCTGGCCCGCGCCCCACGTGTTCAACGCATTAGGCGCAAGCAGGTCGATCGCAAGAACTTCGTCATGTGGTCCGCCATTGGGTAGATCATAGAGATCAAAAACAGCAGGCGCGATAGTCCGGTAGTCATCGATGATCGCGCGGACTTCCGGTATCGAACGCGTCGTACCGTCAGGAAGCGTTAGTTTGGTGGATAGATCAGGATATGCTTGAGTCATTGGCAATCCATTTCCGCGGGAAAGATCGTTCGTCGATAGACTTTGCCTCGAAGTGCATTCAAGCTAGTTGTATGTCGCGCCCTGCGCCACATGCGCCGCCGGCGATTGTGGTTCGACTTTAATCTTCAGCGCCGGCTGAAGCTGAACCGCAACCATCGTCAAATCATCGCGCAACTCTCGTCCTTGCGAAAATGAATTGACAATCGATAGCGCCGCGTCCACCAGGCCGCTGGCCGCTTCATACGCGCCCGTCAACGATTTTCGCAAGCCTTCAGCACGCAGCCGCTCGCCGGCTGGATTTTCGACTTCGACCACGCCATCCGTATACAGCAGCAGTTTGCCGCCGGGCTGCAAAGCGAAACGCTGACTCGGGAATTCGGCCGTCGGATCAATGCCTAACACCAACTGCGGATCGAGCGGCAGTTGGTTGAATTGCTCCCCATCGCTAATCAACGGCGGCGGGTGGCCGGCGTTGGCGATTTGCATCGTGCCATTCCTCGGGTCGATCACGCAGATTTGCATCGTTACGAATTGGCCGTTGAAGGCCTGCACGCAAAGCTGGCGGTTGACCTCTTCCATGCATTGGCCGGGGTCCAGCAACCGCGCGAGCGTGGTGCGGACGAGCATTTGGGTGGTGGCCATGAGAAAGGCGGCGGCGATGCCGTGACCGGTGACATCGCCGATCACGACGGCGATCGTCCCATCGGGCAGATCGAAGAAGTTGTAGAAATCGCCGCTGATGTGGCTCGCGGGGCGATTGATGCTGGCGATATCCAGCCCGCCGGCGGCGAGCCGGGTTTTGCCGGGGAGCCAGGCGAGCTGGATCTGCCGCGCCTGGCGCAATTCCGACTGCAGCGCCTCATGCCGCACGCGCTCCATCCGCGCGCGGCTGCGGATGAGCTGCGTGGCCGTCGAAACCAGAATTGCCGTCATCGAGAGCGCGACGAATGCCGCCCAGATGATCGCTTTGCGCGAAAGATCCTTCACAACTGAATCGACCTCCGACAGCGGCGAGGTCACCACAAACATCCATTGTTTATCCAGCACATGAATCGGCTCGGCTGTCAGCATCACCGGCTCGGAGCTGACGCCGCCGAGCTTGAAGGAATGATTGATTTCGGTGGTGCCCCTGCCGTTGCTGGCGGCAACAGATGCGAGCGCGCGCTGAAGCTGCGGATCATCGGCGGCATCGAGCGGCGAGCCGACAACGCTCGACACCGATGCCGCCATGATTGTGCCCGTTTCATCGACGAGATAGGCGTCGGTGGTGCTGCGCTGGCCAAGCTGCTCGAGGAACTCGTGCTCGACCGGCCGCACGCCAACAGCGGCGACGAGCAGCGTGTTGGTCTGCCGCACCGGCAGCGCGACAAGATTCACGCCGATGCCTTCGATAGCGGGCCTGAAGAATCGGCTGATCGTCGGCTTCTGCACCGTCGCCAGCCAGTCGCCCATTTTTGCCAGCACATCCGCTTCAAAAGCCGTGGGAGCAGTATTAGGCGGCGCTCCCAGCGTGCGCGCGCGAAGGGTTTTCTGCGCTCGATCGACGATGATCAGATGCGATCGATTCTGTAATTGCCGCATGAGCAGGCGGGCGAATTCGCCGCCCGGCACAAGCGGCGGCGGGCCGCCGCGCGAGCTCCGCGGGGGCCGGCCGGACGGTGGAAACTGTCCGCGCCCCGCCCTGTTGCGGGGGTCGGGGGTGGGAGTTTCAAGATCACGAACGCCGCGCTCCAATTCTGATGGCGCCGATTCAGCCGGCTGCGTGGCGGGGGCTTCCGGGTCGCCGCTGTCTTCCGCCGAAGGCTGCGCCAACTCCAGATCGCTGAGAATCGCCTCGTAAAAGTTCTCGACGGCACGAGCGGTCTGCGTCCCCAGAAGATTCTGGCGATCCCGCGCCTGCAAGAGCGCCTGGTCCTTGGCGGAGCGATAGACCTGCCGCGATGCGAACGAAACCCCCGCCAGCAGGATTGCCAGCAGGGCGAGATGGATCGCTAAGATCTTGCGGGCAAACTGCTTAACGCCGTGTTCCATGATGCGTGCCAATGCGTCATTCTATCGCCGGCACATCAAGTAAACACGGCGGCGCGGGTTTTTTGCTTGGCGGACATGCTTGTTTGGTGGGGCAGACATTCTTGTCTGCCTCGAGTCTGGGAGTGGTGGCATTCTTAATCTGGTGGGGCAGACATTCTTGTCTGTCTCGAGTCTGCGAGTGGTGGCATTCCTGCCACCCGAGCAGACTCGAATCCGTTCGGGAGGAGAAGAATCTCCTCCACTCACGGATTCGATAGCAGACAAGAATGTCTGGTCCACCCAGAAAACAGACAAGAATGTCTGCTCCACCAAGTCTGCCGACCTAAACAAGCTGCGCGCCGAACCCGCGTGTTTCGTCGCGGAGCAATGCGACGACTTCAGCCGGCTCGGCTTCGGTGCCGAGCATCAGTTGGAAATAGTCCAGGTTGTCGTAGACGACCTCGCGAATTTCTTCGTCGTCGGCGTAGTGAAGCTCGATGCCGTTCTCCGCCAGGTCCGCAACACACGCGCGCATACGATCCGCTTGCAGAGCATCCGAAGGGCGCATACTGGCCTCCATTTGCCGGATGGCGCTGGGTTTTTTGTGGCTGATTAGCCCCGGAGGAAAGTACGCCTGTACGGGTAAAACTGCAACGAAAAAACAGAATCGGAACCGATGCGACGCTTCGCGTCGAATGAAAAATGTTAAATGAAAAATGAAAAATGGCGGAAAGGATGCATCCGTCCCATTTTTCACTTTTCAGTTTACATTTTTCATTGGACGCTCAGCGTCCCCCATTTTTCATTTTTAATTTTACATTTTTCATTTCGCGCACCGTGGCGAGGATCACATGCACGCAAATAAAACAGCCCGCCTCCCGAAGGAGAGCGGGCTTTCGCCGCTTGGTGCCGCCCGGGGCTCTTCGCCGCGGACGGCTTTGATTCGCTGCTGTCTCTTTACGCGGCGTCCAGCTGCGCGGAGATGCTGGTGATGAACTCGACTCCGGCTTCGAGTGTGCCGTCGCGGCGCGGATCGCGGTTTACCCACACCACTCGCGCGCTCATCATCTGTCGGCGATTGGCCAGGCTCTGGCCGGCATGGTTCAGGCCGACGTGGATGTTGAGCGTCTGCCCTTCCTGTACCGGCGCGAACGCCGGCAGTTCGATGCGCAGGCCGGTGACGCTGATGTCTTCGGTGCGTCCGCCGAAATAGCGCGCGCCGGCCGGCTCATACACCTTCACCGGCCGATCCTGGCGAATCCGCAGCCCGCGGCGGCGCTCGCGCGAATCGATTTCTTCCGCTTCATCCAACATTGGCTCGCTAAGCATGAGCGTCATCACAGACCTCCAGGTCAACGCACTTCCCGTTCCAAGTTTGTTATCGGAACAGTCGGGCGGGGACTTGGAAAAATTGAAGGGAATGTTTTGGGGGAGGGTTATGGGACAGTCGGAAGGTCCTTTGTCATTGGTCATTAGTCGTTGGTCATTCGTCGCTCGTCGGGCCCTTGCAGAAGGGGGCGGAAGAATCACAAAGGACAAATGACCAATGACCAATGACAAAGGACCAGTTATTGCCCTATATTCCCCCAGATGCCTTACAACTTCACGACGATCGAGAAGAAATGGCAGGAATACTGGCGGGCGAACAGGTCGTTTGCCGCGCTGGATCCGGCGGATGCGGGCCAGATGCCCAAGGCATTTGTGCTTGATATGTTCCCCTACCCCAGCGGGGCCGGGCTGCATGTGGGGCATCCGGAGGGGTACACCGCCACCGATATTTACTCGCGCTACCTGCGCATGCGCGGGTACAACGTGCTGCATCCGATGGGGTGGGATGCGTTTGGTCTGCCCGCGGAGCAGTATGCAATCAATAATAATGTCCATCCCGGCATCGAAACCGAGCGAAATATCCAGAACTTTCGGCGGCAGATCCAGATGCTGGGCCTCAGCTACGACTGGGATCGCGAGGTCAACACCACCGATCCGCGCTACTACCGCTGGACGCAGTGGATCTTCCTGCAGCTCTTCAACAGCTACTTCGACCCCATCCAGAACAAGGCGATGCCGATCGCGCATCTGCAAAATGAGCTGTTTAATGAGAATCTCGTGGTCGGCCCGGATGGCTCCGTTCGCATCAATCCCGCGCAGGAAGGGATGGAAGAAATCGCCGGCGAAGTGCGGATCGAACGGCTGTGGCGCGAGCTTTCTCCCGAAGAACAGCGCGATGTCATCGACGGCCAGCGATTGGCCTACATCGATGAAGTGCCCGTGAACTGGTGTCCGGCACTGGGCACGGTGCTCTCCAATGAGGAAGTGATCGATGGCCGCAGTGAACGCGGAAATCATGCCGTCGAACGCCGCCCGATGCGGCAATGGATGCTGCGCATCACCGCCTACGCGGATCGGCTCGTGGATGATCTGAACCTGCTCGAATGGCCCGAATCGCTCAAGGAGATGCAGCGCAACTGGATCGGCAAGAGCACCGGCGCGTATATCGATTTCGACATCGCGCCCGCCGAGGGAGTGCCGGCGACGCCAGCTTCGGAAGATGAACCCGACGATCTGAGCTTCACCGTTTTCACGACGCGGCCAGATACGCTGTATGGCGCAACGTACGTCGTGCTCGCGCCCGAGCATCCGCTGATCGATCGCATCACGCCTCCGTCGCATCGAGCGGCGGTCGAAGCGTATCGCGCGCAGGTCGCTTCCCGCAGCGATCGCGATCGCATGGAGAATAAGGAAAAGACCGGCGTCTTCACCGGTGCTTATGCACTGCATCCGCTGACCGGCGAAAAGATTCCGCTCTACATCGCCGACTATGTGCTGATCACCTACGGTACCGGCGCGATCATGGCGGTTCCCGCGCACGATGAGCGCGACTACGAATTTGCCGTCAAATTTAAGATTCTGATCCGCACGGTCGTCATGCCGGCCGGCGGGCATCTGCCGCCGGAGGGGAAGGCGTTTGTCGAGGAAGGCGTCGCGGTCAATTCGCCGCTGATCAACAACTTGCCGACATTGCAGGCCAAGGAGCGGATGATCGCGCATCTGGAGGAGCAGGATCTTGGCCGCCGCGCGGTGACATATAAGCTGCGCGATTGGCTCTTCAGCCGGCAGCGCTACTGGGGCGAGCCGTTTCCGATTTTGCTGGATGAGCAGGATCGCCCGACGGCGGTGGATGAGTCGGAGCTTCCGGTGGAGCTGCCGCCGCTTTCGGATTTCAAGCCGACAGGTACGCCCGAGCCGCCGCTTACCAAGGCCACCGACTGGGTTCGCGTATCGCGCGGCGGTCAGGTTTACATGCGCGAAACCAACACGATGCCGCAATGGGCCGGATCGTGCTGGTATTACCTGCGCTACATCGATCCGAATAACGAGGAACGATTCGTCGATCCGGCGAAGGAAAAATACTGGATGCCGGTCGATCTGTACGTCGGCGGCGTCGAGCATGCCGTCCTGCATCTGCTCTACTCGCGGTTTTGGCATAAGGTGTTGTTTGATCTGGGCCATGTCTCAACGCCGGAGCCATTCCGAAGGCTCATCAATCAAGGCCTGATTCTCGGTGAGATGGAGTTTCACACGTTCACGGCGGCGGATGGATCGGCCGTCGGCGCGATCGAGCTGACCGACATCCACGAAGAGCCGACGCCGCAAGGACCGCGGCAAGTTGGAGTCCACAAGGAAACCGGCGAGCGTTACGTCGGCGTGCGCGTCAATCCGGATGACGTCGAAAAGCGCGGCGATCGCTTCGTCCTCAAATCCAATCCCAACATCACCGTCGATGCCCGCGCGTTCAAGATGAGCAAGAGCCGCGGCAACGTCGTCAATCCCGACGAAATCGTCGGCGGATATGGCGCCGATGTCTTCCGTCTCTACGAAATGTACATGGGCCCCTTGGAGGCCCAGAAGCCGTGGAACACGCGCGATATCATCGGCATGACGCGCTTCCTCAACTCCGTCTGGCGAAACTTCATGGGCTCGGACGAAAACGCGCCGCCAAAGCCCAATGTGATCGACGGCCCGGTCCCCGAGGACCTCGATCGCCAGATGCACCGCGCGATCAAGAAGGTCGGCGAAGATATCGCCGACCTCCGCTTCAACACCGCGATCGCCGAGCTGATCAAACTGAATAACTCCCTGACCGGCGGCGGCCCAATCAGCCGCGGCTTGGCGGAAAATTTCGTGCTCATGCTCGCCCCCTTCGCGCCGCATCTGGCCGAGGAACTGTGGCAGGCGCTGGGACATGACAAATCCCTGGCACGTCATCCCTGGCCCAAGTTCGATCCAGCCAGGCTGATCGAAACAACCCTGGAATTGCCCGTACAAGTAAACGGCAAACTCCGCGACAAGATCATGGTCCCCGCGGACGCCGACGAGCAGACGATCCTGACCACCGCCGAGAGCGCGGAAAAGGTCCGCCCGTGGCTGGAAGGAAAAACCATCCGCAAACGGCTGTATGTGCCGAAGAAACTCGTGAATCTGGTGGTGAGCTAGCACGTTCGTTAACGTGAAATCCGAAACCCGAATCCCCGAAATCCGAATCAATGACGAAATCCGAATGACGAACTTAAAACTGATGTCACGCGAAGCTACGAAGAGACGAATCGCTGCTTTGAGATTTTCTTCGCAACTTCGTCTCTTCGCGTGACATCTTTTCGGAATTCAGGCATTCGGAATTGATTCGGGTTTCGGGGATTCGGGTTTCGGAATTTGCCAGTTCGTTATTCAATGTCGTTTCAGATTGAGAGAAAGATGCCCGTAGAAATTGAAGCAAAGATGAGCGTCGAGGGATTGGCCGCTACGCGGACGAAAGTTCTCGAAGTCGGCGGCAAGCTGCTCGGCAAATACCTTGAAACCAACACGTTCTTCGATTCCGAGGACCGCTCGCTGCTTGCCGCCGACAAGGGCCTGCGGCTGCGGCACAAGCGGAACATCGACACCGGCGAAGAGCACTACATCATCACCTACAAAGGCCCCCGCCAGCCCGGCGCGCTCAAGAGCCGCGAGGAGGTCGAGCTGATGGTCGAGGGCGCGGCCGAAACGGTAAAGCTCATGGAATGCCTCGGCTATCGCCCCGTCCTCTCCTTCGAGAAACGCCGCGAAAGCTTCGCACTCGATGGCTGCGAAGTAGACCTGGATGAGCTTCCGTACCTGGGAACCTACGTCGAAGTAGAAGGCCCCAGCGAGCAGGCCGTCATGCGAGTGCGGCAGACGCTGGGCCTCTCCGATCGCCCGCTGATCAAGGCCGGCTACGTCTCGATGCTCTCGAGCTACCTACAGGAACGCGGGAAGAATCAGCGGGAAATTAAGTTCGGGGCACCGCTTTGAACTCGACGCCAAAACGAGGTTTGAGGATGGAGGATTGAGAATAGCGCCGTTCGCTGTTGCGCTATCTTCAGTTTTCCCGGCTCGCGCCATCCTCAATCTTCCATTTTCTATCCTCGTATTCCCGCCAGCACCCGGCGATGAAACGAAATGAATCAAATTTTAAATCATTTCGTTTCATCTACTCCTGTTGCATGTTTCATTGCGTTTGGCGCATCCCGATCCGCGAAGCCGGCAAGCGGCGTAGGGATTGCGATGTTCTCCCGTTCCGCCGCTCGCCGGCTTCGCGGACCCTCCATCGCTCCCTTCGCCTTGGTCGATGCACCGTCTCGCACCGAATTTTGCACCATTCGGTTGCATCTGCAATGGTTGCACGTTGCATTGCGTCCAGCAGAAACAGATATCAACCGCAGAAGAGATATCAACCGCAGATGAACGCAGATGAACGCGGATAATTAAATACCCTCTCCTGCATTGATCTGCGTTCATCCGCGTTCATCTGCGGTTGATCCTTTTTTTCGCGCACCACAATTCAACAAACGGCGCAACATTTTGCCGAATCCTCAGAGGATTGAGCCGCATGAGCGCAGAGCCGCGATCGAGCTGCGAGCACATCGCCGCGCTCTCCGCGGCCTCTGCGGCCAATTTCCGAGCAAGCAATGACAACAAAAACCATACATTATATATAATGTCTCGGCTGAGTTTCAGGTTTCCAGTTTCCGGTTTCGAGAACGGAACGCACGCCCAACCTCCTCGCGCCACCCGAAACTTGACTTCGGCGAGGTCAGTCGAGTCGAAACTTGAAACCCAAACAGCGAACGCCAGCCCGACCCACGGCTCACACACCGCCTCTACTATAAGGCAAAAAGTTTACATTGTGGTTTGTAACCCAGTGCCAGTTAACGATTTACAGAATATGACCCCCTCCCCCGACTTTTCCTCGCGCAAGTGCTTGATGTAACATTACTTGCAATTTGTCGCACTGACAAAACCGACCGCAAAGTTATAAAAATCCGAAAATCTTTCGTCTCGCCGAACTCTCTGCGGGCGCAGAGGTTACGGCAGAAGAATTTTCGGCGACGGCGCGCAAATCGCTATGACTTTATGGCGGCCCAGCGATCCACCGGGGTCCGTCAACGGTGGACAAGCAGGAAAAGAGCGAGCCGAGCTCGCAATTCGCACTTGACCACTTGACCGTTTTCTGCGCCTTGACCCGTTTTCTGCGTTGACCCGTTTTCTGCGTTTGATGACGTTGACGCTCTCTTTTTGGCCTGTAGAAACCTAAGCTTGGTTTATAAGGGCAGTTGGCCGATTGGACGCTACCATTCGCCACCGGATGAACTCAGTTACCGACCAATATCGCCGGGTATTTAACTCAGAACATTATCTAGCCGCGTTTGAGCGGTTCCGTCGCTTAACCATGACTGCAAGCGCCTTCTGGCGGGGCAAGTTCGCCGATGCTCTTAGGTCATTTGACGGAGAGCTCCTGACGGTTGTGGACGTGGCTTCCGGATACGGCCGATTTGTGCCTCTGTTTGACAAAGCTTTTGGATCTCGCCGGGGGCGAATCTTTGCCATCGATTCATCTCCGCTGATGATCCATGCCCTGCAGCGACGATTTCAAGGGCGCAACGATATTACGATTGTTCAGACAGAGGCCCAGACATGGACTCCGCCAACATCCGCACATCTCACGTTCATTTCAGAGGCGCTGCATCTGTTCGCCTCGCCGCGCCAGCTCTTTAGCCGAATCAAGCCTTATTTGGCGCCCGGTGGCACACTGATGTTGCGAGTATCCTCGCATGCCCAAATTTCAAGCATCGAATGGCTTGAAGATTTTGGGCTCCTAAATCGTGATAAGTGTCGAACCCTTGATGTTCCCAGCCTGATACAAATGCTCAACGAATGCGGAATAACAGATGTTAGCACTCATCCCGTCGACGAATCCTCGTGGATGCCAGCTGCCGATTATAGGCGCATGCTTGCCGCACGTTCATTTAGCATCCTTGGATCACTTTCGAGTGAAGAAATGGAGGTGGGTCTTCGTAAAGTCGATCGGCGTATTGCCGGACAAAAGAGAATTTGGCGTAGTTCCCTTATGACTGCCGTTATCGCAAAGGTGAAACCATGAGACGCACGTTTATTCAGAAACTGCTACAGGAAATTCCCATTGAAGGCGCACACGGTGGCACAGGTCGCCGGCAGATGCTGCTTTCCAAGGAGGACGATGTCTGCACCTCATTGCAGGCTGTGACGAAGGGGTATTTGGATCCAGGTGGCGTGTTCGACTGGCATCATCATGATGGAGTCGACGAGTTTTTTATAGTTTTAACGGGCAGTGGCACGATCACATACGATCTGGGTCAGGAGCACGTAAAGCGGACGTACGAGGCTGGGTCTATTTTCAACTCGCCTGCGGGGATGCCACATCGAATTGAAGCAGACGGGCCGACCGCAAGCGAATTCATATTCGTCCGACTTGCAGCCACCTAGTTAATAGTAAAGCCGGAGGACGAATGAATCTTCTAAAACGAATCCTAGTTCGCCTGATTACCATCGGTGGTATCGTTGGCCTTTTGGTCTCGGCCTTTGTGCTCATATTCTGGTCCTGGCTGGATTCTTTCAACTTCTTTCATGCTCAGGCAAGCGGCCTTCCGAAGCAAATGGTCGGAATGGCAGTTGGCTCCTTTACAGCGCTTGGGGTCGGAATCTACGACGAGTTGAAGCGTATCATGCCGGAGCGATCGGTCGAGGGAGTATATTTCGAGCAAATCAATGAAGCTGTTAAAGCCGCGTTCAAGAATCGACGGGGGCGCAGAAACGGCCACGTGCGGATATTTGCCAGTACATCGGAAATAATCGCGCCAGCAATTCGCGAGAGTCGAGAGCGTATTGCCAAGTGTGAAATCCTATTGCAACACTTTGACCCGAACAGCTCAATTCCGAAAGACCGCGTCATGGCCGGCAAAGTCCAGATGTTTACACAAAGTTGGAAGGATAGGGTCCGTCAACGTCAAATAGATGAATTAAGTGTCTGGACCTACAGCGGGCATCCTCAGATGTATTTCATTATTATTGACGACGACGCTTTAGTCACGGGTTTGTTTTACACATCGGCTGACGACAGTCATACGGTGGCCTTTATGGAGCCACTTTTGATTAACGGGTCGTCGCCCACTGCCTGTCAGATTATCCACAACTACATCCTTTATTTCGAACATGTCATCGAGCTCAGTGGCGACCCCATGTGTACGGCAGGCCGGAGTCATGAAGTCTAACATTGGTCGCCGAAAAATCGGACGCGCGCACCTGGCCGGCTTTCCGGTCCGCAATCGATAATCCAGACGCGCATGATTCTCACCTTGTCAAACTGTTTTTGATAATAATCGGGGGAGGGAATGCGAATAAAAGTTTGCGTCACGAGTGTGCAGTAAGCAGCGATTGCGGCGGGCCCAGGAATTCGAAAAAGAGATATGTTTCAAGAAAACAGACCCCATAAACGGGGATAAGAGCGAGGCCGGACAACGGGTCAAGTGGTCAAGTGCGATTGAACCCGAAAACCACGTCCGATCGCCCAAGCTGTTTTCAACTTTCCCGTTTCAGCTCTTCATGATGCCGTCGAGTTTTGGGAATTGGCGTTCAGGTACGCCTTGCGTTCATTTTGATGCGATCCTTGTCGAGGGTGCCGCCGTGCCCGCGGCTGTTGACGCGCGGCGGGCGCGCGTTACCTTCGCTGTCATGGGCATGATGCGATTTGCGCTTTTCTTCCCCGAGTTGGCGATTGAGGAGACTCGGTGCGTCACGACCAGCCCTGCAATGATGGAAGGCAGCCGCGTTGTTTTGCCGGCAGACGACTATGGTCTGGACGAATGGTATTGTGTCGATCCTGATTGTGATTGCCGCCGGGTCCTGTTCAATATTCTTGCCGGACCTGCCCAGACACACGTGGCCACGATCAGTCATGGCTTTGAGCCGCCCGACGATTCGATTCAGCCGCCGGAACAAACGTTCCTCGACGAGTTCAACAAGCAGTCCCAATGGTCGGCGGCGCTGCTGGCGGTGGTTGAAGGCGTCGTCCTGGCCGACCCGGCATACTGCCAGCGACTGGAACGCCACTACCATCTGGTCAAGGCGGCGGTGAAGGACCCCGCGCATCCCTGCCAGGAGTTGATCAGGCAGAGCTACTTGAATCGGGATCACGACGCGAACGGGGTGTTGTCTCCCATACGCCGCTCGCCGATTCCGCCGCCGCCACGACGCGGCAAACGCAAATGGCGGTGATAGTCAATGAATCCGCAACGGCGTCCCGAGATATCTCGGCTTGCGGCTGATGGCTTTACTGCGACGTGCGGACGGGCTTGTGATATAATGCGCGTAACCACATTGCGGAGAGCACTATGCCGGTTGACCTTCAGCCTGATACGCTGCGACGGATTGAGGATCGGGTGGGAGCGGGCCATTACGGGTCGGCGGACGCGGTGGTCCGTGCCGGGCTTGACCTGCTTGAACAGCGCGAGCGCCAGCGTCAAAGTGATATTCAGGCGGTGCGTCAGAAAATCGACTTGGGCATACGAGAGTTCGAGCGCGGCGAAGGTTTTGATGGAGAGCAGGCCTTCGAAGAATTGCTCGCGTCGCTCAATGAAGACGGTAGCCAACCGTGACAACTTACCGGTTGTCGCGCGCGGCAAAGGAAGATCTCGCCGAGATTACCGAATATCTTCGGAGACGCGGCAGCCCGCGCGTCGCGGGAAAGGTTTTACGCGCCTTGCGCGAGGCAATGCGCCGCGTAGCGCAGTCACCAGGCATTGGCCATGTACGCTTGGACCTCGCCAATGAATCGGTGCGCTTCTATCGGGTCTACGACTATTTCGTTATTTACATCCATGATTCCAAACCGCTTTGGATCGCAAGGGTGCTCCATGGAGCACGCGACCTGAGGAACCTTCTGACCGACCTTTAGGCGTTTTGTCCACCAGCACCAACACACCGATTCACTTCACGATCGTCGCCTTCTTGATTCCGTCTAGTTTTGGAAATTTGGCGTTCAGGTAGGCGTTGCCTTCGTTTTCGATGCGGCCCTGATCGGGCGTGCCGCCGTACTCGGCGTTGATTTTGTCGACCACGTCCATGCCTTCGATGACTTTTCCAAACGGCGAGAATCCTTGTGAATCCAGTCCCTTGTTGTCCTTGAAGTTGATGAAAAGCTGAGTCGTGCGGGTGTTGGGACCAGCCGTGGCGAAGGTGACAAATCCACGCAAGTTTGATTGCTTAACCTGATCGTCCTCAATGTTGGCGGCCTTCCATTTGGCGGCGACTTTCGGATCGCCGTTGATCCCAAACTGGACGACGAAGCCCGGAACCACCCGGAAGAATTTGCAATCGTCGTAAAGGCCCGAGCTCACCAGCTGATAGAACCGGTCGGCCCCGTTGGGCGACCATTCCCGCTTGACCTCGACCACGAACGTTCCACAGGTCGTCTCAAATTTCGCTTTGAACGTGTCGGGAGCCTTCGGGGGTTTGGCGGCATCGTCTGCGAGGAGATTGAGTGCGAAGACGGTAACAAGCCCGCATGCGACCACGATCGATGCAATTTTGAATTTCATGTTCGCGTACGATACCGGCGAGCGGGGATTGCTCAAAGGCCTTCCGTCCGGGATTGGCGAATGACCCGCATTCTTCATTCTTCGCTTGGATCGCCTGGGGTAGAGTTGATCGGATGTCGAACGAAGCGGGCGCGATTGAATTATCGGAGAAGAAGCTTCGCGAGCTGTCGGAGGTATTGCAGGGGTCCGACCCGACCGGCCGCCGAGCGGCGCTGCGCGTGCCAGTGGAGGGGTTTGTGACGATCCAGCCGCTTGGCCACGGCGTGCCCGCGATCCGCGTCGGCGTGTACGACCTCTCGCGGACGGGCATTGCGCTGGTCGCTCCGCAGCCGATCCCGGCCGGCGGGCAGTTCAATGTGCTCTTCGTCCGCGAAGCCGGTCCGCCGATCGAGGTCCTCTGCACGGCACGACACTCACGCCAACAAGGGGAGGCGTACATCACCGGGGCGGAGTTCGGTGTGTCGTGGCTGTCCGTCCTGGGCGCCGCCGTCGCGCCGCCGCGGGCGCGACCGGCCTTGGACCATTTGTAGGGGCGAACCTTGTGTTCGCCCTGCGTCGTTCGCGCGACCGGGGGAGGGCGAACACAAGGTTCGGCCCTACGGGGTAAACGCAATATCTTCGCGGTGAATCTCGTGTTCACCCGTCCGTCGCTCGCGCGACCGGGGAGGGCGAACACGAGGTTCGCCCCTACGGGGCAAACGCGATATCCCAAGGGTGAAACCTTGTGTTCGCCCTGCGTCCCTCGTGCGACACGCGGAGGGCGAACACGAGGTTCGCCCCTACAGGGCGCGCTCCGCCACTTCCTTCCACTGCTCGGCGACGTGCAGTCTTCGGAACATCAGTTGACGATTGAGCGCCTGCGGTATTGGGGATAATGACGCGAACGGAATCAATCGCCCCGCCGGGTTGCGGATCAGGATCTCGGCGTTTTCTGCGCATTTCTCGGGGACGAATGTTTCATAGGCGCTGTCGGATGGCTCGTCGTAAAACAGGGCATAGGCCGGATCGCCGCCGGCTTGGCGGATGGCTTCCTGCACTTTTACGTTGATCGCTAGCGCATCTGATTCGCATAGATGGGACAGATCGACCGTCTTGAACAGCCGCCGATGGAGCAGACCGTCGCAAAGGGCAGCCAGCGGCTGATCGTCGGACTTGGTCCAGACCTTGAAGCAGTGCATCACTGACACATCGTCCAGATCGACAAAGTCTTCGATCGAAAGCCGTTGCCCCAGCAGCGCGCGGCTCACGTTATGATCGCGCGGCGGCCAGGGGAGCCGATCCTGCACGGCCAAACGCCGCGCCCGTTGCAGCGCGAGCTTCACCATCCCCTCGGCGGCCCGCACCACCTTGTGGAAATAAACGTTGCGATACATGTGATATCGCGATTGCAGATACGCCTCGATGGCGCTGACGCCTTTCCACGTCACCGCTAGGCGGCCGGTGGCATCGTCGATCGTCAGCGAATGCAGCAGCCAGCTCAGGTCGTAATCTCCATAGCGGCTGCCGGTCATCAAATTATCGCGCAGCAGATAATCGAGCCGGTCGGCGTCGAGCTGGCTGGCGAGGATGTCACAGAAGAGCGGCCGCGCGTTGTTGCCTTCCAGAAATTCGCCGACGCGGGTTGGGAGGGATGGATCATGTTCGGCAAGGATCTGATGAACCTCGCTGGTCGGGTCGCGGATGATGCGTTGCGTCAGCTTCTCATGCTCGATACCGCTCAGGCGCTCAAAGACATGGCTGAAAGGCCCATGCCCCAGATCATGCAGCAGCGAAGCCGCCAGACAGGCGATCTCGTCGGCTTCGTCGATCGGAATGGCTCGCCGCAATTGCTCGATCATCTTCCGAGCCGTCTCCATGACGCCCAGGCTATGGCTATAGCGCGAATGATCGGCCCCAGGATAAGCCAGGCTCGCCAGCCCAAGCTGGCGCACCCGCCGCAAGCGCTGCACCTCGGCGGCCCCAAGCAACCGGAACAACAGCGCATCCCCGGCGCGTTCCATGCGGAACGCGATGACATCATGAACGGGGTCGCGGATGATTTTTTCTGCCATGGGAGCGGAAGAAGTTGTCAGTTGCCGGAAAAAGTTGTCAGTTGCCAGTTGTCAGTTGTCAGTGAAAGCAAACAAACCACGTTTCTGCCTTCTGCCTTCTGATGCACGATGTTATGATACAGAAGCTCGCCGAAGGGAATTGCATGCGCAATTATTTAGTTCTGGTTATGGCGATCGCTTTGCCGCTGCTGATTGGCGCGGACAAGCCGAGTGATAAATCCAAGCCGCAGCGGCTGGAAGTCTCGATCACCAACCTGCAATTCAAGCCGGCGACACTAAAAATCCACGTCGGCGACACCGTCGTCTGGACCAACAACGACGATCGCGACCATACCGTCGTCGCGACGAAGAACGGCCCCTTCAAATCCGACAATCTCAAAGCCGGCCAAACCTTTGAATTCATCTTTCCGAAGGCGGGTAAATTCCCTTATGGATGCAGTTACCATCCAAGGATGAAAGGCGAGATAGACGTTGAATGACCCAGTCACGCCGGAAAACTCGCTTGGGCAAGCTTTTCGTCCTGGTCGTCATCGGAGTCGGAATTGTATTCGCGTCTCTGTTCCTCTGGCATCGATTCGAGAATTGGAAGGCATTTCGTGCGCTATCTGGTGCTGATCAATATGAGGTCCTTTCGCTCGACCCGTATTTCGTTTCTTTAAGTCCTCGACCAGAATCCGTCCAGTCTTTCCATGGTCGTGCAATCCTTGGAGAGTTGAAAGCGCCGGACAATTCAGTGCGTCAGAAATTGAGTGAAGCGCTCAGGTCTGGCGTTAATGCGAGCGATGGAAGAATGAAGGCGTGCTTTAACCCACGCCACGGCATCCGAGTTACTCATTCGGGCGTTGTGACCGATTACGTCGTCTGTTTCGAGTGCCTGCAGATTGAAGTCTGGCGCAATGACAAAATGGTCGCGCACATGCTCACAAATAGTTCACCCGAGCCGCTTTTTGATGCGATTCTGCGAGAAGCGGGTGTCCCTCTGGCCCCGAAAACGCCGTAACTTTTGTTTTCGTAGGGTGTGCTTTAGCACACGCGGCTCGACCGTCGAGCGGTTTCCGCGTGCGCTAAAGCGCACCCTACTGGGCTTTACCCTTCGTGCCTTCGTCCCTCCGTCCCTCTCTTCTAGCGATTTGACCCCCCGCCCGAAACGACTATCATTCGACTTCAAATGCAACCGACTTACACGATTGACGCCCCGGCGATTATTATCCCACGAAAACGTGGGTAGGGCACAGCAGTCTGTCGTCAGTGAAGTCTTCCAGCCCTGCCCGTCGGCAGGGCGTTTTCGTTTTAGGGTCTGATCATTTTCAAGGCCGTATCATGAGCCAAACACGCCGCATCGAAATCTACGACACCACGCTTCGCGATGGCACCCAGGGCGAAGGGTTCAACCTCTCGCTCCAGGACAAGCTGATGATCGCGCAGAAGCTCGATGAGCTGGGCGTGGATTACATTGAAGGCGGCTTTCCCGGCTCCAACGAAAAAGACCGCGCGTTTTTCCAGGACATCAAGGAGATGTGCCTCAAGACCGCGAAGATCTCCGCATTCGGCATGACCCGCCGCCGCGGAGTCAAGGCGGAAGATGATCCGAACATGAAGCTGCTGCTGGATGCGCAGACGCCGGTCGTCACGCTGGTCGGCAAAACCAGCGATTACCAGGCGCGGGCGGTGCTCAACGTCACGCCCGAGGAAAACCTGGCGATGATCGGCGATTCGGTGAAGCTGATGCGCTCGGCCGGGCGGCAGGTTGTTTACGACGCCGAGCACTTTTTTGATACGTTTGCCTCCAATCGCGAATACGCCCTGCAGACGCTTCTGGCGGCGCAGGAAGCCGGCGCGTCTGTCCTGTGTCTTTGCGATACCAACGGCGGCAGCATGCCCGAGCGCGTCGCGGAAGCCGTCGAAACGGTGAAGCGACAAACCGGCGTGAAGATCGGCATTCATACGCACAACGATTCGGCGGTGGCGGTCGCCAACGCGCTGGCGGCGGTGAACGCCGGCGCCGATCACGCGCAAGGCACGATCAACGGCGTCGGGGAACGCTGCGGAAACATGGATCTCATCGCGCTCATCGCCAACCTGCGGCTCAAATACAAATTGGATTGCCTGCAGCGCGCGGATTCACTCGAACGGCTCACGGAAGTCAGCCGCTATGTCTACGAAACCGCCAACCTCAATCTTGTTCCCGGCCAGCCGTTCGTCGGCAGCAGCGCCTTCGCCCACAAGGGCGGCATGCACGTGCAGGCGATCGCCAAGGATGTCAGCACTTACGAACATGTGCCGCCCGAATCGGTCGGCAACAACCGCAAGATTCTGATCAGCGAGCTGTCGGGCGTGAGCAACATCGCCACCAAGGCGGGGCAGAAGTTTGATCTGACCAACGACAAGGCCGCCCTTCGCGCGGTGCTGGAGCGCGTCAAGACGATGGAAAACGTCGGCTACCAGTTCGAAGCCGCCGAGGCGAGCTTTGAACTATTGGTTCGCAAGGAGATCGGCCGCTATCGCAGCTTCTTCGAGTTGGATCACTACCGCGTGACCGTCATCAAGCAGGCCAAAAGCGAAGCCGTCTCCGAGGCGACGATCAAGCTGAGCGTGGGTGACAAGATCGAGCATTGCGTGGCCGAGGGCGATGGCCCGGTGAACGCGCTGGATGGCGCCATCCGCCGCGCGCTCAAGCCCCATTACGCGGCGATCGAGCGCGTGCATCTGATCGACTACAAGGTGCGCGTCATCAACTCAAAAGACGAGACGGCGGCGAGCGTTCGCGTCGTCATCGAATGCCGCCGCACCGGCCCCGACGGCGCCAAAGAAGTCTTCGGCACGATCGGCGTCAGCCAAAACATCATCGATGCAAGCTGGCAGGCATTGGTGGATGCGTATGAGTATCACCTGCTGCACGAGACGGCAGAGTCATGAAGCGATGTCGTAGACGTACACCCGCCCAAAGTCGGGATAGTTTCCGTCCTTCGCCTTGGGCTGTCCGATGCCGCCGGCGAGGAACATTTTTGAGCCGTCGCGATTGAAGAGGGCTTTGGTCATCCGTGCCTTGGTGTCGAACGAGTGAATCAAGGTTCCGGATTCGGCATCGAAGAAGGCGGTGTTCCATTTGCCTTGGGCAAGCCTTCCGGCCATGACGAAATGTTGGCCGGATGGATGGAATGCGAGCGACTCTGGATGCCCGCCGCCGGCGTCGGCGTCTTTGATCTCGGCGATCTTGGGCGCGCCCTCTTTGCTCCAGGCGAAGCGCTGCCAGGTCTGGCGGCCGCTGCCGGTATTGGGATCGCGCATCTGCCCCATGCCGCACACCAGGACGCTCTGCGAATCGGGACTGAAGATCAGCGAGTAGATGCCGCCCTGATAGCAGTGGGCCTTGATGATGCCCCAGCTCGTGAAGGATGGCGTTGTGAATCCGCCGATCTGCTTTCCGCTGGAAACATCCCACACGCGGACCTCGCCCATCAGATTGCCGGCGGCGACGAATTGATTGTCCGGGCTGAAAGCAACCGCCTGCACCGAAGGGACGTGCGGCAATTCCCAAATGGTGCGGCCCGATTGCGCATCAAACACTTTCACGGATGGCTCAGTTTCCGGTGCCGGCTCATATTTGGGTCCGCCGGCCAGATATTGCCCGGTTACCGAAGCGAACAGTTTTCCATCGGAAGAAATTGCTGACTGCCACGACCAGAACTGATGCGCCGCGATCTTGCGAATTATTTGTTTGCCCGCAAGATCGTGCCATTGGATCGCGCCGTCATATCCACTCGAGATGAGCGTCGATGATTGGGGAATCAGGCAGACACCCGAAGCAAAACTCTCATGCCGCGCCAGAACCTGGCTGCTTCCGCTTTCGGCGTCGACCTGATAAATGCCTCCATCCATGCAGGCGGCGTAAAGCTGCGACGCATCGGCTGACAGATCCATCCCAAGCACCGTGCTGGGAAGCTTGAAGGTTTTGGCTTGTTCTGCCTTCACGACAAACATCTCACTTTCTGAAGATCATGAACGGCTCCAGCATCACGCTCACCGCGTCCTATCCACCGAATCACGCGAGGATTTCGCTCATTGGCGGCGCATTCTCTTCGACGCGATGGAAGGTGGGCATGTGAGGCAGATCGTATTCCGCATAGGGATCGATCCCCAGCGCCTTGAAGATGGTCGCAAACAGATTCTTCTCGTTGAACGGCTTGTCGATCGGATCGTAGCCTTCCGCGTCGGTCGCGCCGACGACCACGCCGCGCTTCAGGCCGCAGCCCGCCATCGCCAGGCTCCAGGCATTGGGGTAATGCTCGCGGCCGTGGCTCGGGTTCATCCAGGGGCTGCGGCCAAACTCGCCCATCGCGATCACGAGCGTCTTATCGAGCAGCCCGCGCTCGTCGAGATCGTTGACCAGATGGAAGATGACGCGATCCAGCTCCGGCACCAGCATCTGATGCGTCTCATGATTCAGCACATGGCAATCCCACGGCATCCCGTTGGCCACCATGACGAAGGGCGCGCCGTTCTCCACCAGATGGCGCGCCAGCAGCGCGTGCGTGCCGAAAGTGGCGGGGCCGTATTTC
Source organism: Humisphaera sp. (assembly GCA_036276235.1). GTDB lineage: Bacteria > Planctomycetota > Phycisphaerae > Tepidisphaerales > Tepidisphaeraceae > JANWHF01. The sequence continues at coordinate 33,109 of DATBDZ010000019.1, forward strand.
TTCAGGTCCGCCTCGGGAAGCTTCGAGAGATCGAACAGCGAGGCGCAGCTCATCAGCCCCTTCACCCGTTCAAACGCCGCGTTTTGCGAGCTGGCGGCGGCGCTCTTGTGGTCGTTCTCGTACTTCTTCACCAGGAATTGCCGCAACGACTCGCGATCTTGCTGATCGGTGGCAGTCATATCCGCCAGGCGTTGGATATCCGGAATGCCATACGTGCCGCCGGCGCGCACCGGGCCATACTGCGCGCCCAGCCAGCCGGCCATGTTGCCCGCCTTGAATTCGCGAAATTCATTCCCCTCGGGGCAGGGATCGAGCAGGATGAAATTTGGGATGGCACTGTCGAGGTGCCCAAGCTGCTGCGCCAAAACGGAACCGAGCACGGGACGAACGAACGGCTGCCGCGGCTCCGCGCCGCGATTGAGAAGATTGATGCCCTGAAAGTGCTCGCTGGGCTTGGTGGACATCGACCGCACCACCGCCAGCTTGTCCATGATCGTCGCGCATTTGGGCATCAGGGAGCTGACTTGAATGCCCGACACATTCGTCGGGATAGCGCGGAACGGCCCGCCCGAGAGTTTGCCCGGCTTGGGGTCCCATGTTTCAAACTGGCTGGGCGCGCCGCACAGCCAGAGGAGGATGCAATGCTTCTGCTCCTTCTTTGCCTGCTCCGCGAACGCCGGCAGGGAAAACAGCCCGGCCCAGCTCCCCAGCGAAATCGCGCCCGCGCCGGCCAATCCTTTAAGGAAGAGGCGTCGGTGCAATGTGTGCTCCGGTGTCGGGCACTGGCCGGGCGAAAGATTCAGACGACGTTTTGCTTTCACGGTCAACCTTCTGACTGAGGGTAGCGGGTCAGCTTGATATCGTAGGGTGCCACAGGTCGCGGTACTCCGAGACCTGTGCGCTCACGGCGCCGAGAAGACACAGGTCTGCGAGTACGCCGACCTGTGGCACCCAAACTGACCAACTATCTGACTACGAGCCGCTCAATGATTCAATAAAAATTCTGCACCGGTCATCAAAGCCCAGCAGAGCTGTCGGACGCCCGCTTCCGGACGATCGCTTCGGGCGTCCAGGTACGCAACAGCGGCGCTCAATTCCGGTTCATCCGGCGCACGGCCGAGGATTTCGATGAATGCTGTTCGCACTCTTTGTTCGTTGCTCTCAATCTTCAACAGACGCGCCGTCAGGCTTTGGCCCGTGGGCTTGAGCAGCGTATCGAAAAGCGGGCTGTTGGTCAGCAACATCGATTGCTGCAGGGTCGCGTTGTATTCCACGTTGAAGACGTAAGGAAACGCGACGATCAATGCCTGCCGCAACGGCTCGGTATCGCTGGCCGCGCTTTCGTTTGCGATATCCTGCCCGCTGGCAACCAGCATCGATCGGTAGAGCACCTCCGCGGACAACGGCTTCTCCAGGCCTTTGGCAAAAAGCTCCGGGGCGGGCGGCGCCGATCCGTTCCATCGCGAATCCAGCTGATAGGTGCGGCTCAGGACGATTGTCCGAATCAGATGTTTGATGTCGTAGCCGCTGGTCTGGAAGTCGCTGGCGAGCCACGCGAGCAATTCCGGGTGACTCGCCGGATGCTGCGAATCCATCTGATCGACCGGATTGACAATCCCGCGGCCCAGCAGCAGCCCCCACATCCGATTCACAAACGCGCGGGCCAGCAGCGGATTATCGTGAGTGACGGCGTCGGCCAGCGCCGCACGCCGCGAAAATTTCGGAACCCCCGCCTGCCGCGGCTTTCCGCCGTTCATCATCGGCGGCACCAGGTAATTGTCGTCGGAGTCCTGCTCCTTTGTGCCCTCGGGCGGCCGCTGCTCAGGAATCGTGCGATCATTGGGAAAGAGCAAGATGGCCGGCTGGCTTTCTTTCTTGAGATTAGTGAAGTTGACGAACCCGCCGATCGCCGACTCCGAAACGGCCGGCTTGCCTCCCTCGACATTCATGCTGCGATTGAGCGCCGCCACCAGTCCCCAGTATTGCGCCTGCTTGATCTCATGCGCAAGCGGATGGTTATGACACTGCGCACAGGAGACCGACACGCCAAACGCGATAGGTGCGACCGCCTCGGCCATCGCGGTGTAGGTATTCTTCCGCTCGTAGAGAAACCAGACCGCGCCGTTTTGCTCGGGAGATTGGGGCCGGGCGACGATCAGATCAGAGACGATTTGGTTCCACGGGCGGTTGGACGCGATCGAATTCTGCAGATAGTCAAACCACCCGCGCGCCCGTCGCGTCGCCTCGGCGGCTTTTCCTTTGCGCTCCATCAGCACGACATCCAGCACCTCGGCCATGTGCCGCGGGTAATCGCTGCCGGCCAATAGCCGATCGACCAGTTCTGCGCGTTTTTGCGAGTCGGCGAGGTTCACGAACGCATCGGCCTCATCGCGGGTGGGGATTCGGCCGGCCAGATCCAGATAGATCCGTCTGACGAACGCGCGGTCATCGCAAATCTCGTTGCCGACGATCCGTTGCTCGCGCAAGCGGCTTTGAATCAGATAATCGATGGCGGCAGGCCCTTCGACGCCCGCGGGCGGCTCCCACTTCACACGCGTCGCCATCTCCATCAGCGAAGGGGCGGACTGATTCCAATCAATGCCAACACCCGGCTTTGAAGGCTGATCGCTTGCCGAAGGAAGCATCGCGATCCATTCCTGAACGAACGAAATCTCTTCGGCGCTAAGCTGCGGCTCCTTCTCCGGCGGCATGTGATCCTTTGCCCCCGGCTGCAGCCGCTGATAAAGCGGGCTCTCCCCCGGCCGCCCCGGAGTCACCACCGCGCCATCGGTGCCCCCGGCGAAAACTGACGAAGGCTGACGAAGATCCAACCCGCCCTTCTGCTTGGTGCCGCCATGACATTTGAAGCAGCTCTTGCTCAGGATCGGCTCGACATGGTTGACCCACATCGGCTGCGCCATATCAACCAATGGCTGCGTGGCGGGCGAACTGCCAGCGGCGATCACATTCGATGTGGCAAACAGAAATGACGCCACTGCGAATATGGAGGCGACGCAGAATCCCGTTCTCGCCGTTCGTCGCAGTGAGGGGGTGCGTGACACGCCAAGCGGCTCGTTTTCTCCCTCCTCCGGTACTCCGGGGGAGGGCAGGGGTGGGGGTTGTGTCGAACGAGTGTCGTTCGCAAAAAGCCCCCACCCTAACCCTCCCCCGGAGTACCGGAGGAGGGGACAAGACTCATCGCCGAAATAGTTGCAAACCCGAATCAACGCGTCTCCCAAGGCATTCAACCTGCCAACGTATTACCCGCCGACGGGAATGGCGTTAATTGCCTGGCACTCGCCCAGAGTTTTCCAGTGATATTAACGAAATCGACGTGCTCCGTCCGATAACTACTAAATCGTGCGGCCGCCGTATGGCCGCGCGGCTTTGGTGGACCTGAAAAATCGGATGTGAGCATCGCCATGAAAAAAATCGTAATCATTGCCGTCGCAGGACTTGGACTTCTCGCCGGCTGCGCCGGGCGGCCGTCGCTGTTTCCCAACTCGGATCCCGCGTTGCAGAAGACGTCGGCGGAGTTTGCCGCCGACGCCGCCAAGCGCCAGCCGTATAAGGCCGACGCCCCGCGCGGCGGCGAAGCCATGGGCCGCGCCGAATACGATCTGACCTTCGGCCATCTGCAGATCCTCAATACGTCAGAAGAGGATTGGGACAACATCGAGGTGTGGGTCAATCAGAAGTATGTCTGCGCGATTCCGAAAATCGAAAAAGGGAAGGAGCGGGTGAAGACGTTCACCTTCCAGATGCTCTACGACGCGGATGGCCACTACTTCTGGACCAACGGCGGCAAAAACCCCGTGCAGCAGGTGGAGATGTACCGCAACGGGAAGATGTATACGATTCCGACGTTTATGGCGGAGTGAGCCGACGTGCTACGTTGTGAGGCGCCAAGACGCGCAGCCATGAAACGTGAAAACGTGAAACGTGACGGTGAGGCAATTGGCCTCCCGTCACGTTTTTGCGTTTGTGGGTGTGGTGCCGTGGGTACCTCGCATTGTCTTGGAGCCTCACTTTTTTGGAGCAATGTCATGCTGAGGTACCCCGAAGCATCTGGCCTCCCTTTGCGAGGGGGCCAGATGCTTCGGGGTACCTCAGCATGACAGCTTTCGGAGGCAGCAAGTTTCTGATCGAGGACAAGCGTGTCTGCAAGTCTTCTCCCTCCCTCGGTACTCCGGGGGAGGGTTGGGGAGGGGGTTGTGTAGAACGAGTGTCGCTCGCACGGACCCCCTCCCTAGCCCTCCCCCGGAGTACCGGGGGAGGGGACAAGGCGGATCCCGCCATCGTCTCGCACCCATCTATTCAAACCGCCCCGAATCCAAATCCAGCTTGTAGATATTCCCCTCGTAGCCGACGAAGTAGATCTGCCCCTGGTTGTCCTGCCCGAATGAAACAACCGACTGCGGCGTGTCCGCGATCAGCCTTACTTGATCGAGAACACGATCTTTCTGCGTGAGCGCGAAGAGCCGTTTCTTCTGGTAATCGCCGAAGATGTAGACGCCGTAGAAGGAGGACTTGGGGTTGGCTCGATAGACGAAGCCGCCAACGGCGGCCTGCCCGTACTTGCGGGTCCAGGAGAAGACCGGCGGCACGTACGATTCTCCTTCGCGGCGATAGTGGTTGGAGAAGCGCTCGAATCCCTCCATCACATTCCAGCCGTAGTTTTCGCCTTTGCGGACGATATCGATTTCCTCATACAGATCCTGGCCGATATCGCCGACCCAGAAATCGTGCGTGAGCGGATCAAAGCTGAATCGCCACGGCTCGCGAAGGCCATACGCCCAGATTTCCGGTTGAACCTGCGGCTTGCCGACGAACGGGTTGTCGGAGGGAACGGAATAGTTTTTCCCCGCGTCGGGGTGATCGACATCGATGCGGAGGATTTTGCCGAGCAGTGAATCGAGATTTTGGCCGTGGCCTTCCGGGTCGCCGCCGGGGCCGGTGTCGCCGCTGCCGACGTAGAGATAGCCGTCGGGGCCGAAGGCAAGTCCGCCGGCGTGGTTGCCGTTGGTTGAGCCGGGGAATGAAATGATCGGCTTGAACGGCTGGCCGGAATCTGACATCAAATCAGCCGATGCCAATCCCTCCAAAAGCTGACACGGAAACTTTCGCCCCTCGGCGGTTTGCCTGACGACAAAATATCTACGGTTCTCGGCGAACTTCGGATGAAAGATCATCCCCACCAGCCCACGCGCTCCCATCGAGGCGCGGCCAGCCGACAAAAACTTGCTCTTTGATTCGTCGGATCCATTCTTGCGATACACCCAGATCGTTCCTGTCTCGTGCTCGAGAACCGCAAAAGCATCGGTCAATCCCGGCACCGGCCCGAACCACACCGGATGCTTAAACGCATTGGCCGCCGAGTTCACCTGCTGCAACCCCATCGGCGACTTGAGCACCTGTATCTCGAGCGGCATCCCATGAATCGAGGTGGCGGTCGATTGCGGCGCCTTGAGGCTCGCCAGATACGCGACCAAATCCGCGAACTGCGCCTGCGTCATCGCGCCCTCGAGGCCATCAGGCATCAGCGAAACATCGCTCGTCTGTTGGCGATCGATATCGGCGGCAGGGATGCGAATCAGCTTGCCGTCCGAGCCCACCAGGCCGATCGCCTGATCGTTGGATTCCTTGATGATGCCTTGAAAGACGTCGCCATTTTTAAGACGGACGACGGTCGTGCTGTAACCCGGCGCGATCGTCGCGGAAGGAAAAAGGATCTGCTCGATCAGATCATCGCGGCCATATTTGTCGCCGATGGCAAACAGATCGGGCCCGGCCTTCCCGCCCGCGCCGTCGGTCGTGTGGCACAGCGAGCAGGCGATTTTCTGGGCTTGCACGAAGAGTGCTTTCCCGGCCGCGGCATCGCCCTGATGGATCATCGCGTAGGCGCGATATTTGTCGCGAGAGGCCGGCCGCGTTGTCGGCGAAGGATCGGCGGCAGATGCGATGGAGACGAGCGAAAGCAGTGCAAAAACGGCAAGCGAGGTGATCAAAGAACGAATCATGTACTACGAGGTACACCCGGGTCGTAGCGGCGTGGATTCAGGCGGCATCTTCCCCCAGCACGATTCGAAGCCCCTGCGTAATGACCTGAGCGCGCTTAAGCTTGCGCCGTCGAGCATAAGCATCCACGCGCTCAAGCAATCCTTTCTCAAGCGTGACCGCGACGACCTTGGCACCCTGCCCGATCTTTGGCCGGCCCATCTTGCGTTTAGATCGCTTTTCCTCATCCCATTCAGCATCGGTCAATGGCCGGGTATCGCGCGGCGCAATAGGACCGTCGAAGTAGCGCGAAATCCGCTCCTGGTCATCCGGGGACAACGCCTCAAACGAGCGAGCATCCGTCAGCGGCTTGATCCCGGCCGGCCACTTGTTGGATTTCCTTTTCATGCGCTGGCGCTCCTATCGATACATATGAGAATGTCCCCTCTGCATCAAGAGAAAATGTGAAGATGCCGTTAGGCCCAGATTATTGACCACGGAGGCACGGAGACACGGAGGCGCGCTTGTAGCTCGAGGCCGAGCCGCCAAATATGATTTTTGATTGGTTTTTTCTTTGCCTGCAGGGCGTAACTCGCCAAATGCTAATTGAATTTCGAGCGCGCCTCCGTGCCTCCGTGTCTCCGTGGTGATTCTTTCTTCCGCGACTGCCAGCGATGAAAAAGCCGGGCCTGGGGTCCGATAACTGGGGACTAATGATTTTTTTCAATGGTTGCAAAATCGCCGATTGGCGGATGGTCTGGGCGGAGGTACTTTGGATAGGTGTTCTCACGCCTTCTCTCGCGGAAGTGTCATTTGCCCGATCGCTCACGATGCGCGTGTGCCGCGCTCATCGAGCGTCTTGAAGATCGACGTTTGCTCAGCGCCAATCTCGATCTGCACATCAGCTTTCAGCCGGCGGGTTTGCCGCTGGTCAGCGGCTATGTCGCCGACAGCGGTGCGCTGTTTGGGGACCAGGGCAACGGTCTGAGCTTCGGTTGGGACGCCGACAATGCCAAAAACGTCCGCCTGCATAAGACCAAGGTCGCGCCCGATCTGCGTTACAACACGTACGCCATGCTGCTTTCCGGCCATAAGAAAGGCGGGCACGCCTGGTCAATCTCGCTACCGAACGATACCTACAGCGTGCATCTGGTTGTCGGCGATGGCTCGACTGGATGGAAGAGCGAAGTGGACGCCGACGGCGTCGTTGCCGTCGATGGCAAAGCGACGAAAAAATCGCGATGGCTCGACAACACGGTGACCATGAATGTCACCGATGGCGTGCTCACGCTCGTCAACGGCGCCAAGACCAAAAAGAGCAAGCTCGCATTCATCGATATTCAGGAAATCGGAAGCGGCTCATCGCAAACCGACGGCGGTGACACCACAACCACCGGCGGTGGGACGACAACCACCGGCGGCGATGACACGACTACGACCGGTGGCGGGGGTACGACGACTACAGGCGGCGGCGGAGCAACTCCCCCGGCGCTTCCCACGCTTGCCTGGACAACCGCCGCCAAAGCGCCGATCGCGCTGGCTGAGGCGCAGTCGGTTGCCGTCAACGGCAAGCTGTATGTCTTCGGCGGCTACAGCGTCACCACGCCCGACTATCAGCCTACCAACGCCGCCGAGGCATTTGATCCAGCAGCGAACACCTGGACGACGCTGGCACCGATGCCCGCCGCCGAGACGCACATGGGTGTCGCCAGCGATGGGCAGAACATCTATGTCGCCGGCGGATATACATTTAACCCGAAGACGACGTATCAAACTTTTGCGACGGCAAACGTGTTCAAATACAACATCGCCGCCGATAGCTGGAGCACATTCACCGCGCTTCCGGCCGCGCGCGGCGCGGGGGCGCTGGTTTATCTGGATGGCGAATTACATTTCATTGATGGCGTGAACACCAGCCGCGTGGGGCAGACCGATCATTGGGTGCTGAGCCCGACCGATGCCAATCCGCAATGGACCGATTCGACGCCCGTCCCCTTCTCCGCCAACCACACGGCGGCCGTCGTGCTGAACGGCAAGATCTATATCGTCGGCGGACAATCGACCAGCGATGATTCCTCGACGATCGCGGATGTGATCGTCTGGGACCCGGCCAATCCGTCGGTCTGGACCGCCGTCGCGAGCATGCCCATCCGCCGATCGCACGCGATGGTCTCGGTAGCCGATGGCCAGATCATCGTGGCCGGCGGCACCACCGGCGCCGACATACCACTGGCCAGTGTGTTGGCGTACAACCCGCAAACCAACACTTGGACCAGCCAAACCCCCCTCCCCAGCGCAAGGCTCGCCCCCGTCGGCGGCGTCATCGGCAACACCATCATCGTCGCCACCGGCGTCGGCAGCGGGCAGTTGCAATCGCAGACGTGGGAAGCCGCCGCGGGATAGCCGCTGCGGATTTCGGATTTCCGCGCAGCGGCTATCGTCCTTCCATGATCGCGGTCGCTTGGCGGATGGCGGCGGGCATTTGTTTGGCTACGGCTTGATAATCCACCGTCATGAATTTCCCCTTCGCCGCCGCATCGCGCGCCGAGCACCAGGCGAATTTTGCTTCGATCAGCTTCTGATCGGTTTGACGTGACAGGAGAAAATCGATCAGGCGCTTCGCTGCTTCGGAGTGCGGCGCGCCGGCCACCAGTCCGGCGGTGCATGGCATCGCCAGAGTTCCCTCTTCGCCGTCGGCTTGATCGGGGAGATTCGCATCGAGTTTGGCGATGTTGGCCGATGCGTCGGCGGCGTCGTCGTTGTCGCAGATGCCGGCCCAGATGTCGCCGCGCGCGACTGACTCGGCGACGATCGAATTTCCGCCGACCAGCGTGACGCCATTGGCGTGCAGCCCGCGGAAAAACTCGTCAGCTTTGTCCTTTCCCCAGATCGTGTAAAGGGCGGCGACATGCCCGCCGGTGGTGCCCGCCGTCGGGCGCGCCAGCGCGACATGCCCCTTAAACTGCGGCAGCATCAGATCGCGCAGATGGGTGGGCGGCTTCCAATCCCCCGGATGCTTCGCGGTCGAAACAAGCATCCGCACGCGGAGCACCGACCCGGCCCAGCGATGCTGCGGGTCCTTGAACTTCGCCGGAATATCCGCCGCCGCCGGCGGATCGAAGGGGGTCAGCAGTCCTTCCTCGGCAAGGCCGATGGTTAAAAAACACTCGTTGCTCCACCAGACATCCGCCTTGGGATGCTCCTTCTCGGCGCGCAGTTTTTCCGCCAGCCCGACACTCTTGGCCGCCTCGGCATCGGTGATGAGCGTGACTTGA